>DAOTXA010000296.1:0-10942 GCA_034435595.1 Anaerolineae bacterium
TGGAGGGTGTGGCATGTCTTCGTTTTCGAGGATGGCCGTCGCGCAGCGCCGCCAGTAATTGCGGCTGCTTTGGCGGGTAGGCGCGTTGATGAGGCGGATTGCCGCGTCCATGCCCAGTTCATCAACTTCGTCGTCAGTCAGCATCTTCGCCAGTTCGACACGTTCCATAAGGTCGGCGGTGTCAATGACATCGCGCAGCGTGTCGGGAATGGACTGTAGTTGCGCCCATTGCAACAGGCGTTCCCACATACTGCCGGGGATCAGTTCAAGGTCCTCGACGGTTGGCGCGACGCGGGCATGAGTGAGGGTTTCCGGCTCTGCATAAAACAGGTTGCGCAGGGCTTTCATATCGCGCCGGCGTGTGGTCATCACTTCACCCGCCTGCGAATAGCCATAGCGTCCCGCACGCCCGCCGATTTGCTGAACTTCGCTTGGTTTTAACTGGCGCACGCTGACACCGTCGAACTTGTCGAGTTCGTAGAAGACGACATAGTCGGCGGGCAGGTTCAAGCCCATGCCGACGGCGTCGGTGGCGATACAGATGTCCGTTTCCCCGTTGGCGAAGCGATCGGCCTGTTTGCGACGTACTTCTGGTGGCAAGCTGCCATACACGACCGATACACTGCGCTTGAGTTGTTCAAGTTCCGTTTTGAGGTGCAGCACCGTCCGCCGCGAAAAGGCGACGAGAATTGTGCGGTCGGGCAGTTTGTCGATAGGGCAGTTGCGGTCCCCCACGCGAATGGGTGTGAGCCGGTTGTGCTCGATGATCTCAATCGGGATTTCGGCGGCTCCCGCCAGCTTTTCGATGAGATGCTGCGCGGTTGCGGGTCCGATGACGTGAATTTCCGGCGCTTTCGCTTCCATGAGGGCGCGTGTCCACGCCCATCCGCGATCTTTATCCGCCAGCATTTGCGCCTCGTCAATGATGACGACATCGCCACTGTTAACCGGGTTAAACATCTCGATGGTGGCAGCGGTGACCGTCGCGTCAGGTACGGGAATGTGTTCCTCGCCCGTCAACAGGCTACAAAAGACCCCATCATGGTTCAAACGGTCGAAAATCTCATAGGCCAGCAGGCGCAGTGGGGCCAGATACCAACCGGCTTTGGCGGCTTTGAGCCGTTGTAGCGCGTCATGTGTCTTACCGCTGTTGGGTGGGCCTACGTGAATAAACACGCGTTGCTGGTTGCGGTCCGCATGTCGCCATGTGGGGAAGGCGCTGACCAGCCGTGAGCGCAGTTCCGCGTTGCGCTGGCGCTCTTCCTCGCGCTGTTCTTCGAGGATGCGTTGTTCCTCGGCGAGTTCGGCGGCACGCTGGCGGCGTTCCTCCTCGATTTTGGCTTTGAGGATGGCGCGGAAGTCGTGCAAATATTGAGGCAACCCCCATTTGCCGCGAACGGTGCGCCATTCGGGAGCGTTGCGACTCATCCGTCTGCGACCGAGTCGCCGCCGCATGGTCGAGTAACCAACTTCGGCGACAGTCGCCAGTTCGCGGACTTTGATCTGCTCGAATCCGGCGATTTTCTCCAGATCACTCAGGTCATCCAGCGCGGTCTCGATCTGGTGGGCGGGGAAACGCTGCTTGCCTTCCGGGTCATCGAATGTCTCAAGGACGCCTTCGGCTTGCGCGGCAGTCAGCGTCTCCTGTTTAAGTCCGAGGCGTTTGGCGGCGGCATTGAGCGTATACGAGCGGGCGATCACCTGCAAGCGCACGGTTTTACCGTCACGCGTGCCGGGGCGCAGTACATCCCCCGCTTGTTCGAGGAAAGGTTGCCAGTCCTCGTCTTTGATCTTGACTGATTCTTCCGCGACGCTGCGGGCGTGCTTTTCGTCTACCTCTTTGACACGTACCCATGTGGCGCGTCCCGGTGGCTGTTTGGTCGGAATGCTGTACCCGGTTAAGCCGCCGAGGTTCATGACCTCGACCACGATCTTACGGGTGAAGCGCTCTTCAAGTTCCTGCATGGGCGCGGTTTGACCGGGGCGCGATTCGAGCAAATCGACGATCTCGCGCCGGAACGGTTCGAGTTCCCAGCGACGGCAGACCTCGTCCATTGTGGAACTGCTCAGTCGCAGCGGATCGTAAATGAAATCGTCCTGATACTTCAGCATACCCATGTCGAGCAGACCTTCGAGGGCGAGTTCGTCCTCAGTGTCGTTAGTGATGTCGGTGGCGATGGCGTACCCTGGCGTTTGCGCCAGTGCGACCATAATACGCTGTGCCGCCGGATCATCGAGACGGGAGAGTTGCTCGTCACGATCCGTCATACGTTTCGAGATAGGCAGGCCGCGTAATTTGCCGTCACCGCTGATACCCGGCAGGTTGGGATGCGACCATTTGTCGATATCTCGCACGACCTCGCGGCTGATGCGGGAACTGTCGAACAGCAGTTTGCCTGCACGTTCTACGGTAGTCCCGGCGAGCAGGTCGTCCAGCATAGATTTTTTGATGGCAATTCGCCGCTTCAAACTAGAACTGCGTAAGTATCCTTCGGGGACGCGGCTTAAAATCCCCTCAATGAGTTCGGGTGTGGGTTGGAGTCGTTTAGCTATGGTGGTTTTCCTGCAATCAACACTCGACCGGATTCCGACAAGTGATTCAGGTGGATTCCGGTCGGATTTGTTTATATTCGATACCGTTCATAATACGACAAGCGCTGATTTTTGACTACCGGGTTTCTTATTTGCCATGAGAACCGCGAGCGTTTGCAGATGTGGGTTGACTATTTCGGGCGGGTCGCGTTGGATGTCATCTGTTGGTTTCGTGTAGTCATTCCGACTTTCACTCCATGTCATCAAACCGCCGTTGCAACATAGGCACAAGTCCGCCTGCATCAATGATCGCCTGGGCCGATGCTGATAATGTCGGATACGCGAACGTATGGTTTCCGGTGATGATGTTTTGTTTGACGCGATTAAGCGTTACTTGATCGCCAGTGCTGACGATGTCACGCAATCCTCGCACAACGAGGGGCAAAACCCCCTGATTGACACAGTTGCGGAAGTACAGCCCATTGAACGATTCCGCGATAATCGCAACGACACCGTTATATTTCAATGTGGTAACCGCCTGTTCGCGGCTGCTGCCGCATCCCCAGTTACGCCCCGCAACAATGATATCGCCGTGTTGCACACTGGATGCAAAATTCGCGTCCAAATCTTCCAGTGCGACGGACGCGATTTCCTGTGACGAGCGCAGCGTATACGTGTGTTTGCCGGGGAAAATGACATCGGTATTTACGTCGTTCCCATAGACCCAGACACGATGCATAGTGGTGTCGATCATGACAAAAATGCCCCCGGATGTGTGATTTGCCCTGTAATTGCACTGGCGGCGACCACCTGCGGACTGGCTAGATAAACTTCGGATTCGCGTGTACCCATACGCCCGCGAAAGTTGCGATTCCCGGTGCTAATGGTAGCTTCGTCCGCTGCGGGGATGCCCATGTGATTGCCCATACAAGGACCGCATCCCGGCATTCCGACCGTTGCCCCGGCTGCGATCAGATCGGCGAGGACACCCGTTTCTGCGGCGCGATGCATCACCTGCGAACTGGCGGGAATCACAATCAAGCGAATCGCGGATTGTCGCCCGCGCGGGACTTTGGCGGCAGCGGCAAGGTCTTCATAGCGCCCGTTAGTGCAGGTGCCGATGAACGCTTGATGGACGGGTGTTCCGGCGATGTCGGTCAGGTCCGCGCCATTGTCGGGCGTATGCGGTAGCGCAATTTGTGGCGACAGTGCGGCGACATCAAGCTGCCAGTTGTCGCTGTAAACGGCGTCCGCGTCGGGGTAGAGTGGCGCATAGTCGCGGGTTCGATTTGCTTCCAGATAGGCAAAAACGGCCTCATCCGGCGGCATGTAGGCACTCATCGCGCCAAACTCTGCCATCATATTTGGCAAAACGGCACGCGAATCGAGCGATAGCGACGAAATTGTATCTCCTGCGAATTCGACGGCGCGGTATTCGGCTCCACTGGCGGACCATGTACGCAGAATCTTGAGTGCGATGTCTTTTGTCGTCACGCCGGGGGCGAGTTCGCCGGATAGAGTGATACGCAGCGATTCTGGCACTTGCAGCCACAATTCGCCGGTTGCCCATAGTGCCGCCATCTCTGTACGCCCGACACCCATGCCGAACGCGCCCAACCATCCGAAGTGCGGTGTGTGACTGTCGGACCCCATGATCGTCTCGCCGGGTAGGACGAGTGCTTCCTCGCCAATCACCTGATGGCAGATACCGCGCCCGACCTCGAAGAAATGATGTACGCCCTGTTCACGCACCCATGCGCGGATTTCCGCGTGATTCTGGGCGTGGCGCGTCGTCGGTGCGGGGGCGGCGTGATCGAGCGTGAAGGCCACCCGGTCGGGATGTGCGATCCCCGGTGCGCCAATTTCCAGAAAGATGCGGCGTATGGCGGCGGTGTTATCATGGCTGAAGATCAAATCCGGGCGCACGTCTAATATATCTCCGGCGCGTGTGGTATCGACCCTGGCAGCGCGGGCTAGCGCTTTCTCTGCGAATGTATATCCGTGAGTGATTGCGCTCATTGGGAGGCCTCTATTAACAGTGCGTCGATTTCTGGCAGCGAAAGTGCCGTCTGATCCGCACGCGATTTTATCGTATTGGTGATGTCGCGCAGGGTGGTGTCATCCAGCGCCAGACCAAGCGTTTGAGCGCGGTCACGGACAGCGTTCCACCCGGTCAGGCGATGCCCGATGCTGATTTCACGGTTGAGTCCGAAATCCGCCGGGTTAATGGCTTCATATGTGGACGGGTCAGCAAGGACGGCTTTGGCGTGAATCCCCGCTTTGTGGATGAAGGCACTTGATCCGGTGATGTAATTGTTAAACGGAATGTCGAGTTCGCAGTAGCGGGCGATCATCGCGTCAAGTTGTGGCAAGACACCGAGATCATATTGATTGACGTAAGCGCGGTCGAGCGTGTATAGGCGTGCAATCAAGCCACCTAATGGAGTGATGCCGTTGCGTTCTCCGATGCCGAGGACGGTCGTATCAATGTGAGTTGCGCCGCCTTCGAGTGCGGCGCAGGCGTTGGCGATGGCGCATCCGCTGTCGTTGTGCCCGTGAAACTCGACATCCAGTCCGGTCAGGCGCACCAACTGCGACACGATACGATGCACCTGTAAGGGCAGGGCGACACCGACCGTATCCGCCACGCCGAGACGATCCACCAGTCCGGTATCGGCAACCGCGAGGTACACACGCAGCAAGTCGGCCTCGCGGCTGCGAAAGCTATCCTCGGTGCTAAAGCGTAGAATTACATCTGGCGCTTGCTCGCGGATATAACCCAGCACATCCTGCGCAAGGTCAATGATGTTGCGTATATCTCGCCCATGGCTGTGCTGCATCAACTGCGGCGATGTGCCGATGACAACATCAACGCCCTGTACGCCGGTGTCCAATGCGCGGGCGGCGTCGTCGCGGTTGCAACGTATATGCGTCAGGATGCGGGCGTTCAGGTTATCCGCGACGACGGCGCGAATATCGGCATCGCTTTGTGGTGATGCACATGGCGAAGTCATCTCGATCATTTCTACGCCAAAGCGATCAAGCATGTGGGCGATGTCGCGCTTCTGATCTGTCGTGAAAGTTGCGGTGCTGAATTGTTCGCCTTCGCGTAGTGTGCTTTCGATGATGTGATAGTTATCAAAGGGCATGTCTCGTTCTGTCTCCTTTATTTTCCGGTTGTAAGGGTAGACTATGGGGTCCGTCCCTATGCTGTGTGCGGCAAAAATTAAAAAACCGCCTCCGGTCATCCCGGATGGCGGCGTGTTTGCGATAGTCAGCAGGCAAACGGCACAATCCAGAACCTCAGGGTTCCGGCAAGCGCTTAACCTGCTTCTTGGTGGTGGCGTGCGTCATTGTATTTCTTTTCTGCCAGACTCGGCGTGCCATGTGGCTATAGTGCGATTGCCTACAAATAAAAAAACCGCCTATTCGGGCGGTGTTGATGACAAAATCTGTCAGCAGAATGCGAAAACGCCCGAAACTCAGGGTTGGGGGTGCTTCTTCGCCTTTTTGGTCTGCTGCACGATAAATTGCATTTTGCTTCCGTCGAAGTTGCTCATTTCACTGATGATTCCAAGTCTAGCGGGGTGGATCAATATGCGCAACGGGTATTGTGTACGAAGTTGCCTGTGGGATTTGTATGAGGGCTGTAGATCATTGACTGGGTGATGTTAGACGGTTGAGGTCGTCGGTGTCTGGCAGTATGCTGGGAATTATTGGATAGTCATTATTCTTCCGCCGGGAAAAGCTCGCTAACCACAATCGAGAAACCGGGCAGCACATCGCCGCCGTTGATGCTGTCTTTTTCCGTGAGTAGATGGCGATCATCACTCGTCAGGACTTCTACAATGCGCTTTTCGGGATAGATCAACCTGCTTCTGCAATTGATAGATCAAGAAGCTACCCAAATCGAGATTGCTCAGGCTTTTCCTGATCGCAAATGGGATTATATACGACATAAGGCCCGCAGCTTGCTTGGTGAGCGTGTTCTGACCTATGATGAAAAGCCAATTCTCGATGTTGAGACGTATGAAGACTATCTATTTCGCATTGAGCGCCCCAAACGTAAAGCTGATTCTGGGGATAGGTGGTCTCCAAAACAAGAGCAAGACCTCGTGGCTTTGGTTCAATCAGACTCGTCTCAGGTCGAAATAGCTGCCGCGTTTCCATATCGCAAGTGGGTGCAGATTCGTATAAAAATCACTAAGCTATGCGGCAAAGTCCAAATCAAAGGCGTCGGAAAGATCAAGCGAAACGAAACCTACTACGACTATCTGAGGCGTGTAAATCAAGACGATGATCCGTCATCAAACGATGGCGATCCAGACAACAGTACAGCAGAGTACGACGTGTCCGAACGCGAATCTAAGAATCAGCAGGGTTATCCAAACGGAAGCCGTGACCCCTTACCGTTACGACATATTGCGTGTTTTCGTCATACTCCGCAAGACGGTCGCGCAGGCGGCGCACGAGCGCGTCAATCGCCTGTTCGCTGACACCCTCGCCGACGACATCGGGCCACACCGTTTCGACTACTTCGTCACGGGTGCAAATGCGTCCGCCGTTGTTGTAGAGCAGTTCCAGCAGGCGATATTGCGGCAGACTGAGTGGTGGGTCAATCTCGGCATCCTTGATAAATACACGGCGTGCTTCGCGATCAAGGCGCAGTCTGCCGCCAATGTTTTGCGGGAGTTCGAAGGGTAGCGGTGCGGTCGCGCCAGAACCAATGAACTGCATCCGAATTGCCAACGCGACGTGAATCTCGTCACCGTCGAAAATCTCACGCGTGCCTTCCAACTTCTCGCCGTTGACCCATGTTCCGTTTCGGCTTTCAAGATCAGTCAGGAAAAAGCGGTCTTTATCTTTATAAATGCGGATATGCTGGCGCGATACCTGGCGTTCTGGCAACACGATATCGCAGGTGTCGTCACGCCCCAGAATGGCTTCGTCTTTGATGGCCCAGTGCTGGTTGGCGTATTTGCCATCAAGGACGTTCACAATCGGATTGTCGTTTTTGCGCTCGGACATAGTTTATACCCGTTTCCTTTTTAGTAGCTGGCGGATCTTTAGTCGAGCTTCCGCCTCAATATTATACATCGTTTAAACACGGCGTTTGGATGAGTCCCCGCGCCGCTGTCGTTACTGGCTGGCGATTGGCACGGTGAACGGGTCCGATTGCGTGAGACCGATCCACAGCCCAAGATCGGTATACACCGGGGCACGCAGACCCGACTGCGTCACGGCTCCGGGGGAGTTATTGCGATAGTAGGCGGTAATTTGACCGGAGCCTGTCGAAAATGCCGGACTAAGCTGGTTCGCGGCGAACGCGACGCGATGCACACATACCTGTCGTGGGCCAAGTAGCCTCACACTCGCGCCCGGATTGCCGGTGTTCGCCCCGGAGATAATGCCGTCGAACGAAACCCCCAGTCCACTTTGCCCATTGCCCTGATTGACCAACACATCATCACGTTCAATCAAGATCGGTAGTGTGCCAAGTGTCTGGTTCGAAACGACGATTTCCACGATCAACTGCCCGTTTGGGTCGGCGGTGATGACATTGGAGGAGATTGACAGGTTGATTGGCGATTCCAGGCGTGTTGCTGCCGCACGACCGATCAGCGATTGGTGTAAGTCGCGCTCGTCACCCAGCCGCAGATTTTGACAGGCGACCCCCTCATCTACAAAGGGGATGCTGGAAATCAACCGGGGCAGGACGTTTGGTCCGGCAAAAACTGCCAGCAGTACCAGCATGAACACGGCGGCAACAGCATTTGGATTTTCGGTGCGGTTAAAGAGTCCCATTAAGTTTCCGTCTTTTGTGCCAGCCAGTGCGCCGTTTGATCGATAATATGGCTGCGCGAAACCTGCTCCACATTATGCCATAGAATACCGTTATCATGCCCGCGAAACCACGTCATTTGCCGCCGGATAAAGCTGTGTGTCGCGATCTTAGTATCGTGGATTGCCTGATCCAGCGGCGTGCCATCCAGCAGGTACGCGGCAAGCTGCAAGTAACCGAGTCCGCTCATAGATGGCAGCGACCGGTTGTATCCGCGATCCAGTAGACTGCGCACTTCATCTACAAATCCGGCAGATAGCATGGCATCGACGCGTGTATCGGCCCGGTCATATAGCGTTTGACGTTCCAAATCGAGTCCGAGTTCCAAAATGTGATAGGGTGGCGGCTTCTTGCGCTGTAATTCGCTGATGGGTTTGCCCGTCTCATAGTAGACCTCCAGTGCACGGATGACGCGGCGCACGTTATTGTGATGAATTTTGGCGGCGGATTCCGCATCTAGCAGTACGAGGCGGGTATGTAAGGCAATCGCACCGTATTGTTCTGCGAATGTTTCGAGTTCTGCACGTAATTTGTCATTGGGTGGCACTTCGGGGATGGACCAGCCTTCCGTTACCGCGCTGATATATTGTCCGGTTCCACCCACAAGCAGCGGTAATTTTCCACGCGTGGCAACGTCATCAATGGCTGTGTATGCCATCCTCTGAAATCGTGCCAATGTCAGGTTATCCGTCGGATCAATGATGTCAATCAGGTGGTGGGGTACGCGTGCGCGATCTGCAATGGATGGCTTGGCGGTGCCAATATCCATGTAACGGTAGACCTGCCGACTATCCGCGCCGATGATCTCACCGTTTAACTGTTCTGCCATCTCTAGCGCCAGCCCGGTTTTACCAATGGCTGTCGGGCCTAGAATGACGACAAGCGACGTCGATTTGTTGGTAGATGAATTACCAGTCGAGAGCGTCCGTGACATGTTGCATCACCGATTTTCCAGCAGGGGGTAAGGCAATGGCGATGGCATCAATGCGCCACCCAGTTTCACCGGGATAGTGGGCTTCCAGATAGGCGTAGGCGGCACGCACCATACGCTCGCGCTTGCGTGGCGTGATCGCGGCGAACGCTTCGTCTATGGATGCGGTTCGCCGTGTTTTCACCTCTATAAAAACGACGATTTCACCCTGTTGTGCCACGATGTCGATCTCCCCGCCGACGCAGCGCCAGTTGGTCGCCAGAATAGTGTATTCCTGTCGTTGTAAATATGCACAGGCGATTTGTTCGCCGTGTTTCCCGGTAGCTTGATTCGTCGCAGACAAGTTTCATACTCGCTTCAATGATCCTCTTATTGTCTAGTGTACGGGGTTTACGGTGTTGGCTCAAGCGGCGGGTTTAGATACTCGACTTTTTCCGTCGTTCTTCAGGGGTTTTGATTTGAACACATGATGTACGAAAATTTTGTGAAAACCGGCGCAGGGATGCGTAATCACCGTTGCAAATTCCCTACTATCCGTTAACATTCCCGCTACTATAGGGCTATTGTGTTTATCATAGGAAAATCCCGAATTCCATCCAAACAGGGAGAAAAATAACATATGGAGTTCTTTACCGAGAATGCGACAAACGCGAGTATTGTCGCAGTACTTGCCGGTTTAGTCGGCATTGTCTTTGCGTGGCGTCAGCGTACCTGGGTCCTCGCACAGGACGAAGGCACTGATAACATGAAGCGTATTGCCGCAGCCATTCAGCGTGGTGCGCAGGCGTTCTTGACGCGTGAATATCGTGCGGTTGCGGTGCTGGTCGCGGTTGTGACTGTGATCTTGCTGGCGTTAAGCGCGATTGAAGGTTCCGGTATGAGTCCGTGGACGGCGGTCGCCTTCCTCGCGGGGGCGCTGGCATCAGGTCTGGCGGGATACGCGGGTATGTATATTGCTGTGCGTGCCAATATTCGCACAGCACAGGCCGCTTCCAAGAGTTTGAATCAAGGGCTGCGTGTAGCTTTTTCCAGCGGAACCGTGATGGGTATGCTGGTGGTAGCACTGAGCTTGTCTGGTGTAGGTCTGCTGTTCATCTTACTGTCGAGCCAGATTGACGACCCGGAAGCGGTTGTGAGTGCGCTGGCAGGCTTTGGCTTTGGCGGCACGTCGATTGCGATCTTCGCCCGTGTCGGCGGTGGTATCTTCACCAAAGCGGCGGATGTTGGGGCAGACCTCGTTGGCAAGACCGAGGCTGGCATCCCCGAAGATGACCCGCGTAACCCGGCGACCATCGCCGACAACGTTGGCGACAATGTCGGTGATGTGGCGGGCATGGGTTCTGACCTGTTTGAGAGTTACGCATCGTCCATCATCGCCGCGATGACGCTGGCAATTCTGGCGGGTGGCGGCATCTCTGCTGAAAACGCAGTTGCCGCACAGTCCTTCCCGCTACTTGTAGCGGCGGCTGGCGCGTTAATCGGTATCGGCGCGACCTTCATCGTGCAGACGAAGGAAGACGCCACTCAAGAAGACCTGCTATGGAGCCTGCGTAAGGGCGTGTACGGTGCGAGTGGGGCTGTTGCCGTTGCTGTGATTGCCATTGCCTTACTGCTGGGGCTAGAAACGGGCGTCATCG
>DAOTXA010000297.1:0-3837 GCA_034435595.1 Anaerolineae bacterium
GTTTTTCAGAAAACGCTTACACTCTTTCTATTTTAGTAAGTTGATGAGTTTGCAATAGAGTATAATGTCGGGCGCGATCACCGTCAACAAACGCCAATCCACTTGGCGTGGAGCAGCGATAAGCATATCGAACTATTGGGACTTTAAACGGGGCCGCGTAGCGGGTAGGTCACTGAATCATGATGCTAGGTTGTGCCAGAAGCTCATCATCGAGGATCACATTGCCACATTCAAGCATACGGTCAACAATTTGCTTTTCAATGCTGAGATTGGGGAAAGTAACGACGCGCTTGGTGGGGATGTGATAGATGAGTAACTCAATGTTGCCATAGTATTTCAGCGTAAAAAGGCAGTATTTTTCACGGTCTGTTGTCCAAAAACGTGCGTAACGATTTATATTGAAATGAACGGCCATGTTAGCACCTGATTTATAAAGCTACCATAATCAGAAATTTAACTTCTCTTCATATTCATTATATCGTATTTGTTGCAGCGATGTGGCAAATTAATAGCGAATTCAGAAAGATATTCCGCTAAAATAAGTGGATTACTTGCATTTGTTTGAAGATTAGGTCGCTATGACTGGATTGCCTGTACAACGCTATAACTATCGTCGCTCTGGTGGATGCTCACGTGTAGGGCTTGGGTGTGGCTGTTTTATCGGCATTGTTTCTATCACCGTATTTGCCTGCGCGGGATTGTACGCAGCGGGTATTCTGACGCCTATCATATTTCAACTACTCGGAGCCGAGCGTATTGATGAGACGGATGCGCTGTTCTCTAATGGAGAACCACCTCCGACACAGGAGATTGACGAACCTATTCTGCCCAATGTCGCCGTTATTGATCTCGGCGAATTCGGACGGCAGACGATTAACACCGATGCAGATACAATTCAAGTGGTCACCGGTAGCGATGACATAGGTTTGCCTGTCGCGCAGATGACGATTAGCGAAGCGGGATTACTCGCCCTGTGTCGCCAGCGGACGGATGCCTGCGCGTCTGGCACTGAAGACGCGTATCGCAACGTGCGCTTTGACCTTAGAAGTGGCGGTATGGTCGTGTATGTTGATTTGCGGGCTGGTCCTGTCTGGCAGCGTGTTGGCCTGGTTATGCGCGTGGGCGGCGGCGGTCAGCTTGATGTGATTGGCGTGGATGTTGACGGCACGACGTATAATCCACAGGTTTTACCGTCGATTTTACCTGCTGACTTGCAAGCTTCTATTGTAGAGGGTGTGGCAGAGATTGAGCGGGTCGGGCGTGATCTGCTGACTGCCGCTGCGCTGGATATGGGAGATCGCAGATACCGCATTCAGACGGTTGCAACCGGCGATATGGTCTTAACGATCACATTGCGGTGACAATGATCATAGGTCAGAACATGGGTAAGGACACGCGAGTAAACGAATCCTACATGCTAAAATGAAACTATGAGGGGGATTCTTGATGAGCCAGCCTGTAACGGAGCAAGATCGTCATGTAGTGCGTGCAGAACTTCGCGACATCTTGATCGGGGTGGCTCGATCCTGCCAGACAATCAGCTATTCACAACTGGCGATATTGGTACGGACGACGACAATGCACCATCGCGCACCGGCATTTCATCGCCTTCTGCGTGAGTTGTGCCGGGAAGAAATCGCTCAGGAGCGTCCAATTCTCGGTGTGGTGGTTGTCAATAAACAAAGCGGAATCTGCGGAGCCGGATTCTTCAAGTTTTGTGCCGGTCTTGGCTATGATGTTTCGGATGCGAAGCGCTTCTGGCAGACACAATTCGCAAGAGTCTGTGACTACTGGTGTGCAGGATAGGAAAGACTCATGACGACATCGCATAAATTGATCCTTGTTCGACATTCACAATCAAACCCGATTCCGAGTGTTCCGCCGAATAAATGGACGCTTTCAGATGAAGGGCGTCGCCGCTGTCAATTGCTGGCAGATCGGCTCAAGCATTATGCGCCACAGGTTCTTGCGTCCAGTGCAGAACCGAAGGCACGTGAGACTGCGGATCGAGTCGGGGAGACGCTCAATTTGCCTGTGCGCATCGTAAAACAACTGCATGAGCATGATCGCACTGGCGAATCGTTTACGACGCATGACTTATTTATGGCGAATGTGGCTGCATTTTTCGCCAACCCCACGCGATTGATGTTTGGCAGTGAAACGGCTGTCGGCGCGTATCTGCGCTTTAGCGGCGCGTTGAAATCACTTCTGAAAGAATACGAAAATCAGACAGTGGCAGTGATCGCGCATGGAACGGTCAATGCCCTGTATATCTCGCGTTCGCTGGGGCTGCCTGCATTCGAATACTGGCGCAAGCTCGATATGCCCTCTATGGTGGTCCTTTCGCTACCGGATCATAAACTGATCGAGGTCATCGAGGAGATTCGATAACATATGCGCATATTGATTACTGGTGCAGCCGGGCGTCTGGGCGGACGGCTGTTTGATATGCTGTCCCCGGAACACGCGGTGACCGGCGTTGATGTCGTGGCTAAAGAGGGTGTTGAGGCGCTCGACATCACCGATTTCGCTGCCGTGCGATCTGTGTTGCATGAGGCGAAGCCGGATATTGTACTGCATCCGGCGGCATGGACGGATGTTGAAGGCTGTGCCAATGACCAGGACCGGGCGATTGCCATTAATGGGCTTGGTGCGGGCAATGTTGCGGTAGCGGCGCAGGAATGCGGTGCGGCGATCGTATACATCAGCAGCAACGAGGTATTTGACGGCGTCAGTGAACGCGCTTACCGGGAATATGACCCGACGAATCCGATCAACCCCTATGGATACAGTAAGCTGGTCGGAGAAAAAGCCGTTATTGCCGCCAACTCCCGGCATTACATCGTGCGAACAGCATGGTTGTTCGCACATGGCGGCAAAAACTTTATTCAGGCGATTCTGGGCGCAGCGGCGTCGGGTAAGCGCCTGAGAGTCGTCACGAATGAAATCGCAAATCCGACGTATAATGACGATCTGGCAGATGCCATCGTCGCGCTCATTGAAACTGAACGCTATGGCGTTTACCATCTGACCAACGCGGGGCAGTGCTCACGTTATGCATTTGCCCGTTATGTGCTGGATCGCGCCGGATACGCCGATACGCTGATTCAGCCCATTACGTCGCAAGAGTGGCCGCGTGCATCACAGCCGCCTGTATACGCTGCATTGGCGAATCAGGCCGGTGCCATGATGGGGATTACGCTGCGTCCCTGGCGGGACGCTGTTGATGCGTTTCTTGAGCAAGAGGGTTTGCTAAAGTGAAACCGGTGATTCGTTTGCGCACGTGCCTTGCGGTGATTCAGGATGGTAGAATCTTGATGGTTCCGCATACCGTTGCATCAACGAACGCGCAACAGTGGCGCATTCCCGGCGGCAAGGTCGCATTTGGCGATGACCTGCGGACTGCCGTATTGTGCGAATTTGAGCGGCAAACGGGTTTCGTTGCCGAATGTGGTACGTTACTGGATGTCTATGAAAGCATTCGACCGGAACGCGCTTTGCATAGCATCACGTTTGCTTATTCGGGAAATATCATCGGTGGACAACTGCGCATATCGCAATCATCTGATGGCGAGACAACACCGCGATGGTTCACGATGGACGAACTACACACGGTCAAGTATTATCCTCCGCGTATTGTCGAAAAGGCATTATTCTTCTCGTGGTAGACACTCTTGAAAAAGACCTGTTCTCCATCGTCATCCCGCATTGGAACGGCAAGCATTTCTTGCCGGATTGTATGGCGGCATTGGCACAGCAGACCTATTCTCGGTTGGAGATCATCATCGTCGATAACGCTTCGTCAGATGGCTCGCAGGGGTATATCCGCGAGAATCA
>DAOTXA010000298.1:0-4238 GCA_034435595.1 Anaerolineae bacterium
CCCAGCTTGCCAGGCGCGACATTGACGCCAACAAGTTACCCGCGCAGATCATCGCCACAACCGACCAGCGCGAGGCCATCACCGAAGCCGATTACATCGTCTGCACGATTCGTCAGGGCGGGTTGGATGCGTTTAAGCTCGACATCGACATTCCGCTAAAATACGGCGTCGATCAATGCGTGGGCGATACCCTGTGCGCAGGGGGACTCATGTACGCGCAGCGGACCATTCCCGCCCTGTTAAGCATCTGCGACGATATCCGCGAAGTTGCGAAGCCGGGGGCATTGTTCCTTAACTATGCAAATCCAATGGCGATGAACACATGGGCCTGCAACAAATATGGCGGTGTGGATACGGTTGGGTTGTGTCATGGTGTGCAGGGCGGACACCACCAGATCGTCAATGTGATCCAGCAGTGGGCGCGTGAAAACGGCAAAATCGGCCCCGATGATGAACTGACAAAAGCGGACGTTGACATCGTTGCGGCTGGCATCAATCATCAGACATGGTACATCAGCGTGCAGTGGCGCGGGCAGGAAATGACGCCGCATCTGCTGCCAATGTTTGAGGCGCATGAAGCCTACGCAAAAACCGAGAAGGTCCGCATTGACGTATTGCGGCGCTTCGGCTACTACAGCACCGAATCCAACGGGCACTTGAGTGAGTATTTGCCCTGGTATCGCAAACGTGTGGATGAGATTTCGGAGTGGATTAGTCTGGGCACAAGCTGGATTCACGGCGAAACCGGCGGCTATCTGCGCGTCTGCACCGAGGGGCGCAATTGGTTCGAGACTGACTTTCCCAACTGGATGCAGCAAAACCCGCCTATCATCGGCGAAAAGCGCAGCGAGGAACACGGTTCCTATATCATTGAGGGACTGGAAACCGGGCGCATCTATCGCGGACACTTCAATATCGTCAATCAGGGACACATCACAAACCTACCCGACGGCTGCGTGATCGAAATCCCCGGTTACGTGGATAAGAACGGGATCAACATGCCAGTCGTCGGTGATTTACCGCTGGCATGTGCGGCGACATGTGACGCGAGTGTCCGCGTGCAGCAGATGGGCATGGAAGCGGCAGTTCACGGCGATGTAACGCTGCTCAAACAGGCGATGCTGCATGATCCGCTGGTGGGAGCGGTGTGCAACCCTGAAGAAGTGTGGCAGATGACTGACGACCTGCTGATCGCACAATCCGAATGGCTGCCACAATACGCCGAACACATCCCAGCGGCGAAACAGCGTCTCGCAGAAGCAGAAGCCAACGGAACCCGTGTCAATTTGGTTGAAACCGAAGGCGCAGCCCGACTTCATACGCGCACCGTCGATGAGATGGCGCAGGACCGCAAAGCGGCACGATCCAACGCCGGGGCCGCCGATAAAGCAGGCATGACGAAATAGCGCTACAATTCTTGTTTTGACGCGAAATCAATAAGAGGTGAGAGACTGATTCATGGCTTTAACAATCGAGCAAGTCGCATACGGCGGATGGGATCGCTGCGTGCGAGTGAGCAATGGCACCGTCGATCTGGTGATTACGGCGGAAGTCGGGCCACGCATCATCCGTTACGGCTTTGTAGATGGGCCGAATATGTTCTGCGAAGTGCCGGAAACGATGGGGAAAACCGGGGGCGACGAGTGGCGCATCTATGGCGGTCACCGCTTCTGGCACGCACCGGAGCAAGACCCGCGCAGCTACCAACCAGATAACGAACCCGTCGAAATCCGCGAGCATGGCGGCGTGGTGTTCGTGCATCAAAAAACCGAACCAGCCACCGGGTTACAGAAGTCGCTGATGATCCTCATGGCGAAACAGGGTTCACAGGTCACCGTCCAGCACCAATTGACGAATAACAACCTGTGGGCGGTCGAGGCATCGCCCTGGGCACTATCCGTGATGGCAGCAGGCGGCACATGCATCTTCCCCTTCCCGCCACGCGGCAGCCATGCCGAGAATCTGCTCCCCGCCAATTCATTGACGATGTGGGCCTATACCAACATGGCTGATCCACGCTGGACGTGGGGTGCGCGTTACATCATGCTCAAGCAGGAACCGGGCAATGAGGTTCCGCAGAAGGTGGGCGCAAGTGTGCCGGATGGATGGGCCGCCTATGTCAACGACGGGAACGCCTTTATCACCCGTTTTGACCTTGACCCGACAGCCGCGTATCCCGGCAGTGGCAGCAACTTCGAGACATTCACCAACGAGTTCATGCTCGAAGTCGAGACGCTGGGCGCACTGGCGAAGATCAAGCCGGGTGACTCTGCCGAACATACCGAAGTCTGGAGCCTGCACGCAGACATCCCCGCCATCACCAGCGAAAACGACATTGACCAGTACATCAAACCACTGGTGGACTAGAATTACACGGGAGTGCGCTACAGGCACTCCCTCCCTATGCCCTCTTTGATTGACTCGCCCCCTGCGACACATCCATAATAAGAACAACATTGCCAACTCAGCCTACAAGGATGCCAGCATGTCCAAACGTAAAGAACGCAGTGGGTGTCGTTTTCCGATTCTGAGTTTACTCGGACTCATCATCAGTGTCGCAGGTCTGTATCTCGCTTACGATCAGTGGCAGCAAGCCCAACAGGACGTAGAAAACAACCGCCCCGATATTGTGCTGTGCCTGCGTGACTTTGAATATCACAGCGCACGCAGCTTCACCAGTGACGGCGAACAGATGCATGTCCCGGCAGGCAGCGCCAGTTTTCGACTTGTCAACACCGGGGAAACAGATGTGACGGTAACCCGCGTCTCGTTCAACCCCATTGGCGTCTGGAATAACGGACGTCCCGGTGGATTGGGCAGCTTCGATGTCGATGTATCCGAGCGCATTGACGGGAACGGGGTAGCGACAGTCAACAACATATCTTTCGAGACAAATATCGCCATCGGTGACGATACCTGGTTCGATGTGCCCGAAGCAGTCAACGTCAAGGCAAACTGGGCTGGCGGTTCCGGCGAGTGGCTAACGTGTATCCCCTCATCGTTTAGTGGTGGTTGGTCCTGCGGGGATGCCTTCCGTAACGATCAAAACCGTGTGGTCAGCGTGAGTGTGGATGCTGGCTGCCAGTAGACACCGACAACCCACAACATCAGGTCGCTAATTACGCATTGTCGCCAAAGCGTCGTGCAGACCGCTGTCGAGCTTTCTCTGCCTCGACCTCGCGGTTTTTGTGCGGCGCTTTGGTTTCCAGCGCATTGAGTAGCTTTGCGGTAGCGGATGCGATTTCGTCAATGGCGTGGTTGAATGCAACTTCGTTGATCTGTGACGGCTTTGTGTATCCACTGACTTTGCGCACATATTGTAGCGCTGCTGCTCTGATTTCGTCTTCGCGTGCCGGTGGATCAAAGTTGAACAAGGGTTTGATATTTCTACACATGATACCCTCCTAAGTGACTTTGATCCCAGTATAGAACAAATTATCCGATCGAAGATATAGGCACTTTCGTCTTCTGACTTCTGTCATATCTACTGACGAAAGTCCATTAAGTATATTGCTAATAATCGTTTACCAGTGGGCAACAGCTCACTCTTTTACTCAGTGTCCGGCTAAAAAGCTACGCGGTTAATTCCTGCGCATTACAGATCGCATAACACGGGTTCGTTGGCGATTATTCTTGTGTCAGGACTTTTGTCAAAAGTGGTGACTTCTGTCTTTTGACATTTGTCATTTCGGCTGACGAAAGATTCCGTAATGTTGGGCGATTTGAATCAAATAGGGCGACCCGGTTTGATGAATCGCCCTACTCGTGTGAGTCTATGATCGGTGATTATGTGGTGACTGTCAACGGCGCGGACACCCATTCCCCGATGCGGCGTGCGGCCTTGAACGCCGCCCATGACACGAGCGCAACCAGATCAATATCGTCCGGCTTGCCTCTACGAAACTCGTTGATGAGGGCTTCGTCCACCTGATACGCGGCGAACGCAGTCAGCAGTGCCAGACGTGCTGCTGGTTTCTGTGCGTCGCTGAGGTCGGTGATGGCGTCCTCGACCCACTTACGACTCATGCCCCGGTCCTCACCGTTCCAGTCGGCTATCATCACGTCGAGCTTGGCGCGGATTTCTGGCGCGACCGACTCGCTCAGTTTGTCATGCACCGCAGCCATACGTGCGAAGGCCCCAGCAACGTGTGGATTTGTTGCCGCCCATGCGAGGTCGTCGGGCAGATTGGCGTCGGGTAGCAGGGATAGCGAATCACCGGCGGTTACGTCTCTGATGA
>DAOTXA010000299.1:0-3299 GCA_034435595.1 Anaerolineae bacterium
ACTTGAGTTGTTAAACAGGTTTTCTTTACCATGCCCTCATTATAGATAAACCTCTAACGGAGTCAAGATCAATATTGGCAAACTGTGGGATTTCAAATTGATGCGGTCGGTAGTGGTCACACGGTCGACCAAACAAGTATTTCGGACGGGACTGAAATGTAAGGTTCTTTATCATTGGCTCTTATCAAACTAGCAGTTGCTAGGTAAACTATCAATATGGCTATGAAAAATGGTCCAGAAAAGAAAAAAGGGACACGCCAACGGATTTTAGACGTTGCCTCACGCCTGTTTGCGGAAAAGGGGTATGCGGCAACATCCGTGCGCGACATCGCCGCCGAACTCGGCATTGCCAATCCGTCACTTTACTATCACTTCAAATCGAAGTCAGACATTCTGTTTGAACTGCTTGAGGAGCCGTTGCAACGTGTACAAAAGGCTGTCGAGGAAGCCAAGGCGCTTTCAGGAGAAGCACGGACCCGTCGCATCATTCAGGGGTTGTTGGAGTCGCTCGAAGTCCACAGCGGCATCGCGATGACCGCCTTTCATGCAGCGGAACAAATTCCAGAAATGCAGCAGGAAATCGCGTTCTCCAAACAAGTTCAGGTTGTTGAAATATTGTCCCAGGGTATCGCTGAAGATCATCGTCATCTGCGGGTGACGATGGTGATTGCGGGGGTACAGGGCATCGTACAGGAGTTGATGCGGTCTTCGAGCGATGCGGATTCATTTGTGGTAACTCTGCGCGAAAACCAGGCGTTCATCACGGAGCTTGCCATCAAGATTTTGCACTAAAGATCTATACATTATATCCGGCAAAAACGATACAAAGGACAACAAAATCATGACACAAGTCACCATCATTACCGTCGGTTCACGGGGCGATGTTCAACCGTATGTTGCTCTGGGCAAGGGCCTGAAAGCTACTGGTTATCGGGTTCGCATCATTGCTACCGATGACTTTGAAAATTTGGTGACCGAGGCCGGATTAGAGTATGTATCCAGTGGCGCGAATGTGCAGAACATCCTTCAGGGCGAAGCGTGGAAAGACCGGATTGAAGGCGGGAATTTCATCGCCATTCAGATGCAAATGCGCCAGGAATTGACTAAATTAGCGCCCGCTATAAGCAGTCGCGTTATCGCAGGCACCGAAGGATCTGATGTGATTATCGGCGGTATGGGCGCAATGGCGGGCGGCTTTTCCATCGCTGAAAAGCTGAACATCCCCATCATCAACGCGCACGTTTTCCCGACGACTCCTTCACGGCAGATCAGCAGTCCGATCATGCCCAACCTGCCCTTTGGTGATTTGTTGAACCGTCCGGCCATGATGTTATCGCGTCAGATTTTGTGGCACAGCACACGCACGTTTGATGTTCATGTTCGGGAAAGCCTGGATTTGCCCAAAGCATCTTTCTGGGGGCATTTTAAGCAAGCTGATCAGCACAATATCCCGACGGTTTACGGCTACAGTCGGCACGTTCTGCCCAAACCGACGGATTGGACAGATCATCATCATGTGGTCGGCTACTGGTTCCTGGATATGGATGAAGATTGGCAACCGCCCCATGATTTGCTCGATTTCCTCGATGCAGGCGAACCGCCCATCTATATTGGTTTCGGGAGTATGCGCAGCAACGACGCTGAACAAGCGGGACAGATGGCCCTTGAAGCCCTGGAAAAAGCCGGGCAACGGGGCGTTCTCGCTGCTGGATGGGGCGGCATGACACAAAATGACCTGCCCGATAACGTGTATATGCTCGCTTCGATACCGCATAGCTGGCTCTTTCCGCGCATGAAAGCGGTTGTCCATCATGGCGGTGCCGGGACAACCGCCGCCGGTTTACGCGCAGGCGTCCCCACTATCATCACCCCCTTTTTTGCTGATCAGCCGTTCTGGGGCAAGCTGGTCTATGAATTAGGTGTCGGCGCAAAGCCCATGCCGCGTAAGCAACTGACCAGTGCAGCCCTGGGCGATGCGATTCGGCAGGTTGCGACCGATAGCAGCATCCAGCAAAAAGCCACTGAACTGGGGCAGAATATCCGCGGCGAGGATAGCATCACGCCTGTGAGTCAACTCATTGAAGACATGATGACGAGGGCGCGTGTTCCAGAACACCACCCCGTTGAGCGTACATCATGACGGTATTTTCCAGCAAAATGCTAACCAGTCGATACGGCAGGTCTAAATCTTGCACTAGCCCCCCTCCACTGGCGTAAAGGGGGGCCTCCTTGCGCAGCGGGGACGCCATGCATGGCGCGGGTTTGTTGAACTCAAATCGAGATCCTCCCCCCGCCGGGTCAACCTGCCGCATTATCCCCCATCATGATAAAATCCCACCATAACCTGCAAACGAATGCTTGAGGCAAACATGCAGCGACGTTTATTGCTCATCGTGATTCCTGCTCTGATTCTGGCCGGAGTCTGGCTGTTCAATCGCTGGGCCGAGACCTGGCAGTATGTGGTCCCGGCGGCCCCCGGCGAATTGCTCTACGTGGCCGCTTTTGATGACTTCGAAGACGAATGGGAACAGTCCGGCGGGCGCAACGCAGCCCAGATCACCGAGGGCGTGATGCAAATCGAGGTGGGCGAAGTAAGCAATCTGATGTTCGCACCGGCTGCCCCGATCTTCAGCGATTTCGACCTGCACGCCGAGGCACAGGCAGTGGATGGCCCGGAGAATAACGGCTTCGGTCTGGTGTTCCGCCAGCAAGACCCGAACAATCTCTATTACTTCCTCATCAGCAGCAATGGCTGGTATCAGGTCATCCGCGTGATCGATGGGGAAGAACGCGAACTCAGCGATTGGGTGCCCTCCGAAGTCATCAACCAGGGCCTCAACGCTCCGAATACGCTGCGTGTCATCGGGCAGGGCGATACCTTCGCTTTCTACATCAATGGTGAGCGCGTTGATTTATGCATCCCGGATAAACCCGATGCCGTAAGTACCTTCTCCGGCGGTGAGTGTTTCGAGGGCACGATGCGTGATACACTCGTTGATGAGACATTCGCTGCTGGACATCTGGGTGTTGTGGCGATTACGGAGTCGCGCCAGCCGGGTGTCGTGGTAGAGTTCGATCATTTTACTGTAACCGGACCCGAAGACGAATTGTAGTAGGTAAGTTTTATGAAAGTGCATCTGAAGATGCTCGGCTGCCGCCTGAACCAGAGCGAAATCGATACGATGGCGCGGCAGTTGCAGCAGCAAGGTCATGAAATCACCGACGATCCGGCGGAGGCCGATTGGCAGGTCGTCAATACCTGTGCGGTCACGCAGCAAGCCACCGCTAGCAGTCGCAAG
>DAOTXA010000300.1:0-46360 GCA_034435595.1 Anaerolineae bacterium
TCTCACGATGCACCGATGGTGCGTGGTGATGACGAAGCAATTAGTCAGATTATCGGGCAATTATTGACCAATGCATATCTTGTTTCGTCACCTAATACAGAGATTTTCATCCAGGCCGAAGGTCGCAGTATGAGCCTGGGTGAAAATGGAGTGTCTCAACCGCTTGATTGTCTGCTTGTCTCTGTGGAGGATCGTGGCAGTGGGATACTAGCGGAGGATCAAGGACATGTCTTTGCACGCAAATATCGTGCGGATAACCCCTTGATTCAAGGACTTGGTGACACTGGTGTGGGCCTTTCTATTGCTAAGGCTCTTGTTGAGGCACATGGCGGCGTGCTGTGGTTGGAGAGCCAGCCAGATATTGGTTCGAAATTTAGCTTTGCTCTGCCTGTGAACAACGCTATACGTACGGGGACATTATAGGATGCGTCGCAGCATGAACAATGAGTTGAGTGCTGCATTAATGGTGACTACTGCGATCGCATTTGCAGTTGTGGCTGGTGTGTTGCTGTCTTCACCCAGTAATGACAATACTAGCCCACCGGTTACGCATACACAGCCTGCGTTGGCTATGTCCGAGAGTAATGTCGAAAACATTACTGCTATACCGCAGGATACCGTTGTAAATACCCCGACAGCATCGATTTCTCAGACTGCCGCCATGTTCGATAGCATAGAATTTACAGAACAACCCCCAATACAGACGACAGATAGGCTATTTAGTGCAACACCGTCACCAATGCCGAGTATAGTGCCGTCCTCTACCGCGACCTCTACAAGTACGGCAACGATGACAATTACTCCTACCCCAACATACACATCAACCTCAGTTCCCAGCCCTAGTCGCACACCCATGCCCGAAGAAACATCTGGGATTTTACCAACTTCAACAGCTACATTGTCTCCGTTGACGATTATCTCGCTTACGCCATCTACGTGCAGCGGGTTGTCTGGCTGGGTAGGGTATGTGGTTGCACCGGGGAATACATTGTTCTCAATTGCGAGGGCGACTGGCACGAGTGTGCCAGAACTTCTGGCAGTGAATTGCCTGGACAACGCAAGTCGCATATTTGTGGGTGACATCATTTTTGTGCCACAACTACCAACGAGTCTGCTACAGGCCCCTAACATGTCGTCGTCACATTCTGATTCGCAAGTGGAGAACGTACTGGGTTGCAGAAATCCCGGTGTGAACATTCAAAGTCCTTTAGCAAACAGCACTGTTACCGGGCTTATAACCATAATTGGATCGGCGATATGGCCCGAATTTGGCTATTTCAAAATTGAAGTGCGGTTAGACGGTGCGTCAACATATAATTTTATATCTCGTCAGGATATCCCCATACCATCTGGGCATCTAGGGGTGGTGGATAGTAGTTTGTTCGGGGCGGGGTTGCACTGGATTCGCCTGACAGTTGTAGATGCGACAGGCAATATTCCTGACGGTGCAACCTGCGTTATTCCTCTGATATTTGAGTGACCGTCGCTAAGGGCTTGTATCTACGCTACACTGATAGGCTGTTGTTGTCCTTGCAGTTGTTCAAGGGTTTTTATGGCTTCTAAGAAACCGTCACTTATTGTCCGTATTGGCTTTTTTCTTCTCTTCCGCCTTATACCATTGATTCTAATCGTCGGGATAGTGTGGTCGGGTTTTCAGATCGCGCAAGCTATGGAGCGGCAGCTTGATGAGCGTGCTACTTATGCGGCGATCACTCAGAACATTGGAGGAGCGGCGACTGCCATTGTTCCTGAGTCCACTTTAGCTCCCACCGAAACATTGACCGCGACGGCTTCGCTTGTACCGGCATCGACAAGTACGTCAACGCAAGTTCCTTCAACCGAAACGTCAGTGCCTGAGTTAACTGCAACTGCGACCAGCACGCTTACCTCCACGAGAACTATGTTGCCTCCATCTGAGACAACAACTTTCACTCCAACAGCGATATCAACGTTGACTACGACACCGTCGGCAACATCAACTACTACCGAAGAAGTGCTCGTTCCACCGCAAAATCAATTCTCGGCAACAAATACGCCAGTACGTGCAGTGTTCGCGACGAATACGCCGCAGGGTATACCAAATCCGACTGGAGGTTTGGCAACAGTTACCTCACAGCCCGCTACTCCGGTTCCCCCACCTACGACTGTGCCGACATTACCGCCAACGATAACCATGGTGCCAAGTGCGATTCCATCTGCGACGAATACCGAGATGGCTGAAACTGTGCGTCCATTGCCTACCGTCTTTTTCGCGGTTTCGCCAGAAGAGGGGCTTGTCGCGGGTGGAACAGCTGTGCCGACCCGTGTGCCGACTGTACCACGCCCGTACAATCTTCTGAATGTGTTGCTTCTCGGCGGGGATGATACACTTACGTCGGATAGCACTATTCGGACCGATACGATGATTGTTGTCTCGGTGAATCGGGATACCGGCACAGTTTCTATGCTCAGTCTGCCTCGTGACATGTACGTCTGGATTCCGAGTGGTTTTGACGGCGGTGGTTTCATGGGGCGCTTGAATGTGGCTTATGGAGTAGGTGAGAGTATCGGTTATACCGGTGGGGGGTTTGGCCTTCTTAGGCAGACGATATTGTATAACTTCGGCATCAACACGCACTACTACGCCCGTGTGAATTTCGACGGTTTTCAAGAGATCATTGACACGCTTGGTGGGGTCGAAATCGCAGTTGATTGCGCATACCAGGACTACGCATTGATCGGTGCGGATGTTCCAGGTAACGCGGTTGAGGTGAGTGAAGATGGTCTGTGGACGTTACCGGTCGGCTACTATTCTATGACGGGTGCAGAAGCACTGTGGTATGCACGTACGCGTGGAAACAGTGACGATTTCGACCGAGGACGCCGTCAGCAGCAAATCATCCGGGCAATGTGGCGTGCTGTGCGCGACACTGGCAATCTAGATATTGCTTCGTTGCCTTCGTTATGGAATCAGACAATCGCTGCGGTAGATACCGATTTGACATTGCCCGATATCCTCGGTTTGCTGCCGATTGCATTAGATTTGGATGTAGACGATGTTGAGCAGTTCACACTTATTAGAACGTACCACACACAGCCCTGGCAACCGCCGGATGGTACGTTCGTTCAACTGGCAATTTATGATACACTTCGCCCGCTCCTGGAAGATTTTTACCTTCCGCCAACTGAGAGTCAGTTGACGGTAGTGGGTGCATCTGTTGCGGTTTACAATGGCACTGCAAATACGAATTGGGATCGTGTCGCCGCTGAAAGCCTTGCCTGGGATGGCTTTCTTGCCTGGGCCGCAGGGGATGCTGACTCAGCTACGTATGAGGCAACAATTCTGATTGATCGTACTGGGCAACAAAAAGGAAGCAGTCGAGATGCGATCGCCTCCTCAATGAATGTACGTTCAAACAATATTTTGATTGAACCAGATGCAAATCGTGAAGCTGACTTTGAGGTAATTCTTGGTGAGAATCACGATTTTTGTAACGCCGCAGTTCTCGCAGTAGAAACCCCCGGCGATGAGTAATTCTCACTAGTCGAATACAACGGTTTTGTTGTTGTAGACTAGTAGTCGATGTTGCAGATGGTGCCAGATTGCCCGTGCAAGGACAGTTTTTTCGAGGTCCTTGCCTTTTCGAATCATGTCGCTTACTGAGTCTTTGTGGCTGACGTTGGTGACCCCCTGCGCGATGATAGGGCCAGCATCCAAATCAGGCGTAACATAATGGCTGGTTGCGCCGATGATTTTGACGCCGCGTTCATAGGCGCGATGGTAAGGTTTAGCACCGGCAAAGGCTGGCAAGAACGAATGGTGAATATTGATAATCTGGTTCGGGTATGCCCGAACAAATTGCTCGGTGATGATTTGCATATAGCGTGCCAGGACAACGACATCAATCCGATGTTCTGCGAGTTTTTCTAATTGATGCTGTTCCTGCGAAACCTTGTTTTCCTTTGTGATCGGGTAATGCTTGAACGCGATGCCATAGGTTTGTGCGACAGATTCCAGATTTGAATGATTGCTCATGATGATAGGGATATCGACTTTTAACTCGCCAGAACGATGACGTGCGAGAATATCATGTAAGCAGTGGCTCTGCTTCGATACGAATATCGCCATTCGTAATCGATCACTCGAGTGATGTAGACGCCATGTCATATTGAATCGGTCAGAAATTGGTTGAAATGCAGCCTCAATACTTGCTTTCTCCAAATGAAATCCATGTAAATCCCATTCGACGCGCATGAAGAAAACATTCTGCTGAGTGTCTACATGCTGATCAAGATGAAGTATGTTACCGTTATGCCTCAAGATAAAATCTGTGACTGCTGCGACCAATCCACGTTGATCTGCGCATGAAATGAGTAGTATCGCCGATTCCGTCATTGTCAATCTTATGCCTTTAGATGAAGTAATATTCGCCAAATTATTTTAGCGCAATTGTCCTCACAATCATCGGTGAAAAGTTCTGAAAGATCGGTGAATCGGTATAAGAACGCGGTTCCGTATATGATACGGCAGCACAAAGGTCATATTAAAGACGTATAACATCATTTCTATAACTAAACATGATTTCGGGATTGTAACCTTTGTGTAATTCAAGTGAAATGAATAATTGGCAGACTTGAATTACATTGCTCTCACTATTTTTCCTGAATCCCTCTTGGCAGTTGGCTACTATCAAGAGGGTCTTGTATTGCATCTACATCAGGCGCGTTGCGTATTTCATTTGTGATAAACTTTAGCAAAATAAATTGGATGAATAGAAATGAATCAATCTGCACAGATTCTGGTGATCGAAGATGACTCGGCTGTTGCCCAGAGTTTGCGTGATGGCCTTGAGCGTGATGGTTATACAGTCACCTGGAAAAACACCGGCCAAGATGGACTAACCTATGCTAAAGAACACAATCCTCACTTGATCATTCTTGATGTACGATTGCCCGACGGGTCGGGGTTTGATGTTTGTCGCCAGCTTCGCCAGCAGGGAGCGACCCAACCGATCTTGATGTTAACGGTTCAGCGTGACGAAATGGATAAGGTTCTTGGGCTTGAAATGGGTGCGGACGATTATGTCACCAAGCCTTACAGTCTGCGCGAGTTGCTATCCCGAGTTCGAGCGCTACTGCGACGTGCATACGGCGAATTGTCGGTGTCAAATTCCTGGTTATTGTATGTGAATGACTTAATTATAGACCGTAGTCGAGGACATGTGCGCCGGGGTGAACAATTGATTTTGTTAACGCCAATTGAGTTCCGGTTGCTGGTTTATCTTGCACGCCATCAAGGGCAGGCGTTGACCCGAAATCAGATTTTAGATGCCGTTTGGGGATATGATGCCGATGTTGAAAACGAAAGAATTGTAAACGTTCATGTGCGACGACTGCGTGAGAAAGTCGAAATTGATCCGAGTGAACCTCGTTTGATACTGACCGTACCTGGCATTGGGTACCGTCTGGCAAAGCAGTAGTGCGGGAGAATAAGATGAGAGCCTGGAAATCCATACGCTGGCGTTTGCCTGCGAGTTATGCGGCAATCGCGCTACTGTCGACCTTCGCGCTTGGGGCAGTTCTGCTCACCACTTTGCGGAGTTACTATGATCAGTTGGAACGAGATTATCTTGAGAGTAACGCGGATACGATTCGTTCTGCGATTTCTCAGATGGTTGATCAGGGTATATCGTTGCCTGTGATTCAGGCACAGATTGCCAGTTATTCATTCTTGTCACAGGCGCGGATACAGATTTTGGATGAGAATCGTCAGCTTTTAGTTGACTCCGGGCTACCCCATGGTCAAAATTTTCTGTCAATTTCTGCACAACCAAATCCGCCTCAGACGACAAGTAGATTATATGATGATGGATTTAGAATTGTCGGTAGGGAGGTCGCTGATATCATTGACTTCCACTCGATTCGAGCACAGATTGATCGATCAATTAGTCTTTCTGGTAATGTGAATGCGGATGGTGATTATTATACTCCCGTCATTTCGCTGGACTTTGTACGTGGTAGTGAGTCTCAATCCGGGACAGATGTGAGTGCACAATCAACTGTATCTGGAGAATCTGACGAAGAGGGACTTACATATGTGTTGCCAGCGACCAGTACCCTATTCGGGTTCGGGCTGAATGCTGAGCTTACGGAGCAGGATCGGTTTTCCAGTCAACAGATTTCCCATGACATCTATACTAGTGAAGGGGAGTATGCGGGAACCGTGATACTTTCGGCGGGTCCAGCATATGGTCGTCAAATTGTAGACCGGGTTGCGCGAGGCTGGGTCGTGGCGAGTGTGCTTGCGGTTGCGATTGCTACGGGCGCAGGCTGGAGTGTGAGCCGTTATATGAGCGTCCCTCTATTGAAACTGAAAACAGTCACAGAGAAAATGGCTGATGGTGATTTATCTGTGCGTGCTGACATTGACCGGGATGATGAATTAGGTGTGTTAGCCCGTGTGTTTAACAATATGGCACAACGAATTGAGGAGACGGTCGTTACCTTGCGGCGATTTGTGGCGGATGCTGCTCATGAATTGCACACACCGCTTACCGCTTTGCAAACGAATTTAGAACTAGCGGTAGATGAGCGTGAAACTGAAGTGCGCCAGGCATATATTCAACGGGCGCATATGCAGGTTAAACGTCTTGAGTCATTGACAGATGGTTTGCTCGATCTGTCGCGGATTGAGGCACGCATGACGGATGCGCCGCACGAACGCCTTGTGTTTACACGGGTTGTTCAAGAAGTGAGTGAAATCTATGCTTCTCGATCCGAACAGGCTGAAGTTAACTTCGACTTAGACCTGCCCGAAAAGTCAATTGTTGTGTGCGGAAATGAGGTTCAACTAAGACGTGTACTCAACAACCTGCTTGATAATGCACTTAAATTTACTCCACCCGGACAAACCGTGGCTTTATCCCTGCGTGGTGACGGGCAATTCGTTTGGGTAATTGTGCGCGATTCCGGGATTGGCATTCCAGATGAGGAATTGCCGTTCATCTTTGATCGTTTCCATCGTTGTCGCAATGCCGCTGATTATTCTGGTAGCGGCTTAGGACTTGCAATTGTTAAGGGGATTGTGGCTGCGCATTCAGGGGAAATCACTGCACGTTCTGCGTTGCCTGGAACCGAATTTATTATGCGCATTCCACTAGAAACCGTTACTCGTAGCCAGGTACTTCACACGGTCTAACTTGATGAGCATTGGAACCAATTTGGGGTAGGTGGTGTCTAATCTCAATAGAATACAGAATTCACAGGAAAGACGGGATCATCTGACAACCGACCCCGACCTGGAACTAATTGAGGCGATTGCGGCCAAGGATATGACCGCCCTTGACGAACTGTATACGCGTCGCAGTTCGGCTATTTTAGGTTATCTTGTCACAAAACTTGGAGATCGAGAACTTGCTGAGGAAGTGTTGCAGGACGTGATGTTGTCTGCATGGAAAAATGCCGCTAATTTTCGTGGTGATAGCAAAGTGTTAACGTGGTTGCTGTCTATTGCGCGTAATCGTGCAATCAATACTTTTCGCAAGAAAAAACCTTCGCTTGTTGCTTTGGAAGATGCGTTTGAATTACGGGGTAGCGACACCGGTCCTTTGGAGCAAGTTGAGCGTAATGACCGCCGCCAAGAGGTCGCTAAAGCATTGCACCAACTTGCAGAACCGCAGCGCGAGGTACTTTTGCTTGTTTTCTATCACCAACTCACTGGCCCGGAGATTGCTGAGGTCTTGAATATCAGTGTTGGTACAGTGAAGAGTCGTCTTCATCGGGCAAAGCAGGCATTGCGCCAGGTCCTTGAAGTTCAAGGAGAAGTGTGATGCGTGACTATTGGGAAGATTTGATTCCGTTTTATGTCGCAGGAACACTGTCCTCACAGGAGATGCAGGGCTTCGAGCAACATCTGTCAACGTGTCAGCGATGTCAGGAGGCGCTCGCTACGTGGACGCTTATTGGTAATACCGTAGTTGATCAGGGGAGTCGATGGGGCGCGAATCCTCCACCGTTGCGGTTTCATGAGATAGTAGATCAACCGATTGGCTTATTTGCTGCCAACAGTCTGGTAAATCCAACACAAAAGCGTTCTTCTACTATTGGCGGCAAACGTCGGTTTGAGTGGGCTTTAGGCGTCGCCGCAGCCTGCCTCATTGCAGTGTTCGGTGTGAGTTTATTATTGTATGCGATGCTATCATCTGAACCCGATCATGCCGATCAAGTTGCCGTAATTGCGACTCCTTTAGGTACCGCAAAGACGCAATCTGCTACCTCTTCCCAATCAACCGTAGATGGGGGGCAAGGTGAAAATGATCTGGGCATCTTACCGGTGCCTACGGCGGTTCATACCGCTCTCGCCACACTTACTCAACCAGTACCCATTCCATCCCCCAGTTCGGTTATTTTGCCCACTGCGATGAGCTTGCCATCCCCGATGCCATTACCTCAGGAATCTTTAAATGCACCGACGCCTGAAACAGGAGCTATGCTTGCACCGGTTGCGACTTCAACATTGAATGGTCGAACCTGTCTTATTACAAGTAACGGTGATGCGCCAGTGTCCATTTTTCGAGAACCTAATCTTGAGTCTGATGTCGTATATTCGCTTGTTCCTGGCCAGTACCTTCAATTATGGATGGGTGGCGATGCTACCTGGCGTCTGGTGGGGTGGCCCGAAGGTGGTCTGGCTGGCTGGGTCCTGACAAGGGAGATTCAATATGCTGGCGCATGTGATACTTTCTTAATTCCAACCCCGACATTGACATCAATCTGCACAGTTGTGGGTGTTGTTGACGGAGTCACATATGCTGGACCTGGATTCGGCTATTCTCAATTGAGTGTCCGTGTTGACGCGAATTCCACAGTGATTGTTCTTGGGCTAAGTGATAATGATTGGGCTAGAATATCCTACACGTCGTCTGATGGCGTCATCAGAACTGGCTGGCTGCCTCTCGTGAATATAGTGATAGCTGGTACATGCGATTTTGAGCCACGTATCCCGGTGAGCGAATATAGCCCGGAACCGACTCCGCGTATTATCACGCCCACGGGCCATGCTCCAGCGAGTACGCCATCGCCAGAATTTACGACCGAATTCTAGACGTGAGATTATGTCAACGGAAGTAAAATACTAGAGCTTCCAGAATAGAGAGATAGGCTAACACGATGCGCGTATGTATGGTGGTAGATCGCTTTCATCCCCTTATAGGGGGCGTGGAGCAGCAGACCTTGCAATTATCCAAGGCGTTGATTGACTGTAACGTGCAGGTTATGGTGCTAACCCGACGAGTGAATCAATCGTTACCTGCTTTTGAGGAACTGGAAGGAGTCAGCGTTTATCGTGTTCCACCGGGTGGCAGAAGAAGCCATTGGCTGAACCTGATATCGGTGCCGATTTTTGTGTATGCATTGTTACGTCATCGGCGTCGTTTTGATGTACTTCATGTTCACGACATGTTCGCGCTTTTTTTAGCAGCGGTTATATTTCACTGGCTGACCCGTAAACCGTTTATCGTCAAGGTACCAACGCATGGCAATGTCGAACGGCGAGCATCGAAAACTACACACACATCCCTTTACTCATGGCTCTTGCATCGTGTGATTCTTCCGGATTTCTTCTGGCGATTGTTACTAAAACAACCGGCATCATATATTGCAATCAGTCAGGAAATCGCTGACGAATTAAGCGCTTCTGGATTGGCTGACAAAATCGTGCGGATTCCAAATGCAGTTGATGTGAGCCGTTTCAGACCACTCGATCATCAAGAGCGAACTGCGCTCCGTGCTCGTTTGGGGTTCGACCTGAACGACTTTGTCATTGTGTCACATGGGCGTATTGTGGCACGTAAGCGATTAGATGTGTTGATAGATGCAGTGAGCCGCCTTGCTTCAACACATCGAGGAATTCGTCTGGTATTGCCGGGACCCTTCTATCCACCTGATCCGGCGCTGAAAGATTCTCTGAATTCGATGGTTCAAACATCAAAGTTGAGCGATGTGATAATCTTCACAGGAGCAACGGACGAGCCGGAAATGTTCCTTCGTGCGGCTGATTGTTTCGTGCTGCCTTCAGAACGTGAAGGAATGCCTAACGCACTCTTAGAAGCTATGGCGTGCAAACTCCCCGTTATCGCGAGCGAGATTGGGGGTGTGACGGATGTGCTTCGTCATACTGAGAACGGCTTCATGTTTGCTATCGGCGACGTTAATGCTCTGGTAGATTTATTGAATATGTGCATTCGTGATGCTGATAAGACGCTTGCACTCGCTAATGAGGCGCATCGGACGATTCAACAAGACTATATCTGGTCAGTTATTTCGCAGAAGTACAAAACGCTTTATGCGAATTTAGTCTAATGCTGCGGTCAACGAGACAGTAATTCTTCAAGTGTATCGTGGATGATCTGAGTGCGCGTGGCCATACTAAAGTTGTGCAAAACGCGTTTGCGGGCACTTTCGCCGACTTCATTAGGTGATTCCAGGCCGACTCGAATTGCATGAGCAATCTCTTCAGGCGTTGTATCCTTTGTAAAGACACCACTTTCTCCTACGACTTCTGGTAGTGCTCCTTCATTCGAAACCACTGGAATGCATCGCGCTAGCATCGCCTCTGCAACAGCCAATCCAAACCCTTCGTGTTGTGATACTTGAACATAGACCCTGGCCTTTTGTCGCAATGAAAGGAGTTCTGAGTCTGGCATGAACCCTGTGAATTCGACATTATTGGTTGCGATGGTTTGCAGGTGATGAATGTAGTCGTCACGTGGCTTTCCTACCACGATAAATGGAATATCGGGCAGGAATTTAGCGGCTTCGACAAAGGGTTGAATTCCTTTTCGATAGGCGGTAACGCGATCCACATCTCCGACAGTGAAAGCAATAGGTGACTTTGGTGTTTGCTCTTGAAAGGCAGGATTGTCTGGGACACCAAGATAAGCGACTTTGATTTGTTCGTTCTTGAGTGGTGTGTTTCGTAGTGCTTCCTGGCGACTAAAATCCGATGTAGGGATAGCGGTCGTTGTCAGTTGAAATGTCAGTGAACTGATCAGTTTTGGCAGCCCGCCACGCCGCAAACCATAGTTGATTTCTGGTGCATTCGCCAAATCATAACCGGCAGTAAGGAGAAGCCTTGGTTTGTTATGGATCGCCCCTGCCAAAAAAGAGGGTAGGCTGTGCCAACTGGCGAACCATGCAACGATTGCATCTGCGCGTCTCGCAGCCTGCCACATTTTGAAAATGTTAGTGTAACTTTTTCGATTGATGAGATATGACTCGACATGATATCGTTGTTCAAGTATCAACCGGTCTGTCTCTGTGAAAGGGTTATTCACGCTGGTGATATACAAAATGTTGTTCATTGAGCCTCCTCAGTGCTGATGTATGTCAGGTATACCGCATGTCAATCAGTATTGTATACTGTCTGTTATTAACTAACTCAAACGACGCCATTTTTGTTGAACTATGACGCTACAGGGGGTACCTCATGGTGAATTGGCAGGACCGCAGTATCTCTGCGGAAGATGCTGCGCGGAAAATTTCGTCGGGACAACGGGTGTTTTTGACAGGAAATTGCTCGACGCCGCAGCATATCCTGACCGCTCTGGTCGATCGCTACAAAGAGCTGACTGCTGTTGAACTTGTTCAATTGCTTGGTATGGGGCCGGGCGACTATGTGACGCCCGATATGGCCGAACATATGCGAATCAATACGTTGTTCATCGCTCCGAATATTCGACGTGCCGTGAATGAGGGTCTGGCAGATTATACGCCCACGATGCTGAATGAAATTCCGCGTTTGTTTCGAACCGGACGTTTGCTGCTTGATGTCGCGGTAATTCATGTTAGCCCGCCGGATACGCACGGATATTGTTCATATGGCGTTGAAGTCGGCGTCACCAAGAGTGCTGCTGAGTCTGCTGGCATGGTGATTGCTGAAGTGAACCCGAACATGCCGCGTACATTGGGCGATAGCTTCATTCACGTCAACCAGATCGATTACTTCGTTGAAGTGGATTATCCCTTACCTGAGCTTCCAACTCCGGCTCCATCTGAGGTGCAGGATCAGATTGCAAAGCACATCGCAGAAGAAATCCCGGATAGTGCGACCTTGCAAATGGGAATCGGAGGAATTCCAGATGCAGTCCTTAGACGCTTGACCGGGCACAAAAATCTTGGGGTTCATACCGAGTTATTCTCTGACGGTGTGATGGAAATGATTGAGCGCGGCGTCATTACTAATGCGATGAAATCGATCCATCCTGGAAAAGTAGTGTCAGGATTTCTATTGGGTACCCGGAAGCTGTACAACTACGTTCACGACAACCCGATCTTCGAACTGCACCCTACCGAATACGTCAACGATCCTTTTGTGATCGCCCAGAATACCAAGATGATCTCGATCAATTCTGCTCTGGAAGTCGATATTACCGGGCAAGTTTGCGCTGATAGCATCGGCCCTCGTCTGTACTCTGGCGTAGGAGGACAACTTGACTTTGTGAGAGGTGCGGCGCGAAGCGAGGGTGGGAAGACGTTCATCGCGCTGCCAAGCACGGCGAAGGGTGGTAGCCTGAGTCGTATTGCGCCGCAGTTGAAACCGGGGGCGGGCGTGGTCACAACCCGCAACGATGTACATTATGTGGCGACCGAATATGGCACAGTTGATTTATGGGGGCGGAATCTTTCTGAGCGGGTTCATGCGCTGGTAGGTATTGCACATCCTGATTATCGTGAAGATTTGATGCGGTACGCACGCGAACAGAACTACATCGGTAAGGTGTACCCGGTAGGCAGCTAAACTGTCTTTTCAATGCAAAAGGGTGTGCACTTAGGGTGCACACCCTTTTGGTCGAAGATAAATTTAGCGTAGGTTACCACATCTCAGGCACGTAATTTTCAATGCTACAGACCGTAACTTGCCCACAGCAAGCCTCTACGAACCATCTCACGCGCTTCTGGTACGTCAAAATCAGCAGCAACATGCCCCAGAGAACAATAGAATACCCTTCCTTTGCCATAGTGACGCAGCCAAGTCACAGGCATCACTGTGCTGTCAATCCAACGGGCGTGTTCGCCCGAGAAGGTGGTGGTTGCCAGTGTTTGGTTGGACGGGTCGGTGTGCATATAGTATTGTTCGGAGTGCATATCGAAGTCGTCCAACCCGGCAGTGATTGGATGTGTGTGATCTGTGATGTTGACACGATAATCAATGATGCCCCCTGGGTGAGCGACCCATTGACCACCGACCATCCATTGATATGCGGTGTTTTCGCGAAATGAATCTCCCATGGTACCGTGCCACCCACCGATGCCAACACCGCTTTCGACAGCAGCAAGCAGGTTTGTCTGTTGTTCCTTGCTGATCTTGCCCATAGTCCATACCGGCACGATGAGATCAAGGCTATTGAGAAGATCAGCGTCTAGATAGGCGTCAAGCGTATCGGAAACAGTGACCTCATACCCGGCTTCTTCCAACAAACTGGAAAATATGTCGGTAGATTCTTTTGGTGTGTGACCTTCCCAGCCACCCCAAACGAATAATGCTTTCTTTGTCATGCTACATCCTTTCAGATGATATGTTAGTTATCGAATTGACCTTCTTGTAGGCCTACAGGTAAAGCGGCTGGACGCTCTACTGTACTGGTAAGATCGATGTGCACGCCGCTTGTAGATGATTCGTCAAAGGCTTGCATGATGTCGAGTACATGCAGGCCCAAGTTGCCGCTAGCAAGATGTGCTCGATCGGATTTCACAGCGAGAGCAAGGTCAGCAACCCCAATGCCACGCTGGACTGTATCGCTGTGCGTCAGCGGAATTTCCTCCCAATCGCTTTTTTCAGTCGTGTAAACTTTGACAGGCCCCTTGAATGTATTTGGGTCGGGTACGCTTAAAGTTCCTTCAGAGCCGTAAATTTCAATTCGGGGTAAGTTGTGTGCCCAGATATCGAAGCTCGTGATAACTGATGCCAAAGCCCCGGATTTAAAGCGAAGTGAACCGGAGAAGTGCGTGTTTACATCAACCTGTAACATGTCACCAGTGCCAGCCAGACGCTCGGAAAATGATTTGCCGGTAATGGCGCTAACCTGTGCTACGGGACCAAGTAGGGCGACGAGTGCGGTCAAATAATATGGGCCAAGATCGAACATGGGGCCGCCCCCGAATTGGTAGAAGAAGGCTGGATTGGGGTGCCACGCTTCGGGACCATGTCCTGCGAAGAAGGCAGCAGCGGCTACAGGTTGACCGATGACACCGTCGTCAAGTAGCTTGCGGCTCGTTTGAATGCCGCCACCGAGGAAAGTATCTGGTGCGCAGCCGATGCGGACGCCCTTTGCCTTCGCGGCTGCCATGATCTTTTCACCATCTTCACGGGTTGTTGCCAGTGGTTTTTCCGTATGGACGTGTTTTCCCGCTTCAATCGCGGACAGACTGACTTCTGCGTGTACCGCCGGAATCGTGAGGTTCACAACGATGTCAACACTTGAGGATGCAAGCAGTTCGTCATTGCTCATTGCTATTAGGTTATGGTCATTAGCGAATGATTTTGCACGCTCAAGATTGATATCGCTACATGCGACAAGCTCAACGATATCGGGGAATTGTCGGATGCCACGCACGTATGCTGGTGCAATCTTGCCAGTACCGATTAATCCAACTTTTAGTTTATCTTCCACGAGCGAGGCCATTCTGGGTCATGTAGGCGTAGCTTTTTTCGATTGCTTCCATCATATCTGTGTCGCAGCGATCCAATTCCACAATCAGCCATTGTGCGGTGCCTTCGCCAGCCTTGACGATAGCGGGTATGTCCATGACGCCGTCCCCGGCAGCTTGCATTGCTTGCCCACGCACACCGGGTCCGTCTTTGATGTGAAGCAGGGGTGAGCGTGCGCCCAAATCCTTAACAAGCTCGGCAGCATCGAATCCTCCGACTTTGACCCAGTAGGTGTCAACCTGCAACTGAATATTTGGATCCAGCTCGGCACGCATGATGTCGTAGCCTGTTTGGTCGCCAATTTGTTTAAATTCGAAGTCGTGATTGTGATAACCATACTGGAACCCTGCTGCACTCGCATTTGCATAGGCTTCGTTGAGTGTTTCGCAAATACGTTTCACGTTGTCTACTGTGGTGAATTCCTCGCGTGGTTGATATGGGCAGACGATGGTTTTAAGCCCGTATGCGGCAGCATCTTCGAGGGTCTTTTGCTTATTGTCGCCAATTGGAACCGACAAGTGCGAGCTTTCAACTTTCAAATCGAGTTCTGCAAAGAGTTTTGCTGCTTCCTGTGCTGGTACTGGAAGTCCCCCGTATGGTTCTACGCCAATGTAGCCGATTTCAGCGACTTTACGAATGGTTCCCTCGAAGTCTTCGTTGAGTTTTTCTCGTAGAGAATAAAGTTGTACGGAAATGGGTGTGTTAGACATGCGTCGTATTGTATCCTTTGCTTGTATCCAATAAATTAAATGTAGACTGCACGTGATTCCTGATGTCAAACTCCAAATCAAAGTGGGACGTTGTGGTTGAGAATCTGGATTACGTTTTTCTCCCGCATTTCGTGTCAGTCAGTGTAAGCGTTTACGCAACAAGGGCATTTTACCGGTTTTTCGATGCCTGTGTGGTTGTTTTTCAACTTTATTCAGACTAAGGTGAATTGCTACCATACAATAGACTATGTCAGGAAGTGTCTTGAAGATATTCGACCCTGCAACATCTAAGAAGAGGCCGTCATAGTCGATGCAATTCAAGACACAGATGATGTTTTCAAGGTTTATGCTTTTGCGTTATGGATACATAAAATTCCATCCGCAACGATGATTACCGAATCACAAGGTGAGAATTCAAGATACTGTTGTGCCTGCTTGACTTCACCTTCGGATCCTTAACATAAACATGATTTATCAAGGCATAGATATATCTATTTAACTACTGATTGAAATAGTATTGTTCCAACCGGATATATCCGACCAATCACTTTGGCCATTTTAACGTCTGTCAGGGTCAAATACTATGTCTGACGCACGTTGTATGGAAGGTTAACTATGAAAATTGCTACGTTAAATTTGCGACATGATGTTGATCGCTGGGAAGAGCGACGATCACTTGTCGTGAACGCCCTTGCGGATGAAGATGCAGACATTATTGCTCTGCAAGAGGTTGCGTTGACATCACCTCAGGCGCAGCAGATTGAAGATGGATTGCGTGAGCTTGGCATTCGTTATACATCGCTGGTTGCCCCAAAATGGCAAGATAAACCGCGGGAAGGAATCGCAATATTTGTACGTGGTAACCTGTTGCAATATGAACATGTAAATTTGCCCGAGGGGAATAGGATTGCACAGCGAGTTCAGATTGAGATTGATGGATACTACGTAAACGCAGTAAATGTTCATTTGCATCATCGACCCCGTGATAGCGAAGTGATCCGATTGCGTCAGATGCGATATCTACTCGATTGGATGCGATCTCGTGCGGATTCCAATTGGTTTCTAGCAGGGGATTTCAACGCACTTCCTGAAAGTGAAACGCTTCAAATCGCTACAACTTGGCTTAAGTCATCGCACTTGGTTATGCATGGGTTTGAGCCGATAACGCATCCGACACCGCTTAATCCTGATCGAGAACCGGGTATGTCACTCTCTATTGATTATGTTCTCTACGATCCTGAGACATTTCGACTCACTAACGCCTATCGATTCGCTGACAATTCTCACCAAAACGATAAAACACTATATCCGTCAGATCATTTTGGCGTAGTTGCCTGTTTTGAACCGCTGATTTCTGGCGTCTGAAAAATTGTCACTTTCTGATCAAGCCACAGTGAGAAGCATCCGCTCATGCTTCTCACTGTGGCTTGGCATCAGAAGGGGAAAAACACTGGGATCATAATCATGGATATTACAAACATTAGCAAGATCAACGGAACGCCAATCTTGACATAATCCATGAAGCGGTATTTGCCTGCACCCATCACTAAGGTGTTAACTGGAGAGGCAACGGGCGAAGCAAATGCCATGGATGCTGATATCGCGACTGTCATTAGAAGCGATTCTGGTGCAATGTCAAGTTGTGTTGCTGTTGCAAAAGCAATTGGTGCCAGGAGCACCGCAGTTGCCGTATTAGACAATACCTGCGTCAAAACGGCAGTCAACAAGAAGAATCCGGCCATCATGACATATGGGCTTGAATCGCCCAGATTCATGGTAACTTGCGCGACAATTTCGTCGACTAAACCGACTTTGCGTAGTGCATCTGCCATTGGCAGCATACCACCAATGAGTATGATGCTTTTCCAATCAATAGCATCATAAAACTCGTCAGGTGAAAGGCAGCCAGTCAAGGCAACTGCCAGTGCTGCTAATAAGCTCGCTGTGGTAAGAGGAAGTAAGTCGAATGCCAGAATTCCGAGCATGGCAAAGAAGATGATCGCAGCGACTGGTGCTTTCTGGCTGTTGGTTGCATCTACCATAGTTTCAGGTTGCCCCAAGACGATAAAATCTTGCCTGCGTCGCTTTAGAGCAATGATATTATGCCACAAGCCTTGAACGATGAGTGTATCACCAAATTCGAGCCGGGTCTTATTCAAGTCGAGTGATTCCTCACCGGGGCGACTTACGTCTAAAATGCTCAAGTTATAGGATGGGGCAAAGCGAGTTTCTCGCAATGTTTTGCCAATTAATGAAGATCGTGGTGGAAGAAGGACCTCGCCAATACCATGCTGGCGATCTACTAGCGCCTCTGCATCGTTCTCAGGGTTCGGTTTCAACTCCAGAACGCAATCTTCAATCGCTTTGTTAATGGTATCTTCTCTACCTTGAACGATGAGAACGTCATCCTGCTTAATTATGGTTTCAGCGGTAGGGAAAACGCGGTCTGATGCGTTCGATTGTAGGATGAGTTTCTGGTCACCAAATGAAGCAACGGAAACAGGTTCAGGTTCACGTAGGATTTCTACTACAGTCAAGCCAAATTCGCTACGTAGGCGGGCATTTGCGAGTGATTGGTCAATTAAGGGTGACTTGCTTCTCACACGCAGATAGAAGAGTTTTTCTGCGAGTCGGTATAACTCAATGAGTTGCTCGGGGCTGGTGGAACGTTCTATGTCTTCGCTTTGATAGTCGGGTAAACGTCGGCGACCCACGAAAAGCATGAAACCAATACCCGCAACCAGGATAAATACCCCGATAGGCGTAAAATCGAAGAATTCAAATCCTGCGAGGCCCTGATTCTTTAACTCATCGCTTACAATGATGTTGGGTGGTGTACCGATTAGCGTCATCGCGCCGCCCATTGATGAGCCAAAAGCGAGTGGAAGCAGCAGCTTCGACGGACTGATTCCGGCACTGCGAGCGAGACTGATAATTGCCGGAAGCAAGACCGCAACTGCTCCAGTGTTGCTCATAACACCCGACAGCAAACCAATCGCAACCATGATGACTACGATGAGACGCGTTTCGTTTGTACCTGCAATTGCTAGAATGCGTCTCCCGATTATTCCGGCCAGCCCGGTTTGTAGAACTGCACCGCCAACGACGAAGAGTGCAGCAATCGTTACGACAGCATTGCTCGAGAATCCGGCAATGGCTTCAGCAGGGGTTAGAATCTCTGTCAACATCAATGCGACGACCACAGCGAGCGCAACAAAGTCCACGCGCACACGTTCAGTGACGAATAATCCGACAGCGATTGCCAGGATGCCCAGCGTTAACCACATATCCTGTGTCATAATGTCCTCTTTAGGGTGGAGCCAGCCAACACATAAAGACTTTGTTCTGCTTATTTAAAGTAGCACACTATTCATCAGGACTTTATGAAGTATTTTCACAGTCTCATATTGCCACAGTTTGTACTGAAAGCAAGTGTTTTGTGATTAATTTCACGAGAAGAAAGAACTCATCTCCTTATTCACCCTGACTGCTAGTCGGGGTTGAGGCAATGAAGACGACTCCTTCACTGTCCTTGAGGGTGAGGTAGTCATTGATTGCATCTACATTCAAACCTGGCGTCTGCAAAGCCACATGCCATGAGTGTGACTTAATATGTGGAATCGGCAAATCTTCCGGGATAATTGTGCGTGGTGAACCCTCCATATTTGCCAGAAACAATAAACGTTCTGAGCTATCAGGTGAAATTCGTTCTCCGAAGAACAATGCGGTGCTATCGGTAGGATACACATAGTCAAACGTGTCATTCATGCCAAGATTATCCGCCAGCCATGGGCGATCACGGCGAAAATTCCGAACAGCCAACATGAACTCGGCCTGTTTCTGATCAACGCGATCGGAATATCGGCTGACATTGCATAGTTCGTGCACATCGTCCATCCATGCTCGAGCAATCTGTTTTAGTGTAGGGATATCGAGATCCGGTCCTATAAGTTTAGGCGTAGTGGCATTCATCATTGCAGCGATAGCGGATAGTTTGTAATCGGTCGCATGGACGACATCAGCGAGAGTGGTCATAAAACGTCGGAGTCCGTCCAATTCATTAAACCCCATCCTCTTGAGGCGCGGGAACGTTGTGGGATGAGCAAAAAGATCGTCATTTAGGATCCAATACAAGAATCTTGCTTCCTCTGCAACAACTTTCACGCCATAGCGATCGTCTGTATTGCGGATGAATCCCCACGGAGTTTGTAGCGAGGCGTTAATGAAATCCATTGGAATACCGGGCATCATGACGTAATCGAACAATTTTGAGGCGGGGTTATCATATGCTTTGCGGAAAATTTCGGGCAGTTCTTTGCCCAGGTACGTATTGATTCTTGCATCGGTCGGAACCTGGGTTCCACGTCGTAGCGTATCGTGATTGGCGCATCCGGTGATCCAGTTTTTGCCCACAGATGCGATTTCTCTGATTCTCCACCATTTGCTTACCCAGAATGTAAATAGAAATGGCGTATTGTGGGCAAAAGTCAGCGGTCCCCATTGAAATACATTTGGGAATTGCTTCGTGACCTCACGATATGTGGATGCCAGTTCCCAATCATCACGGGGCCATGGACGCCCATCTTCGAAAATCATCCACGGACGGTACTTTGTCCCTGCGATTTCCTGCACGATGTCGTTCATTTCGCGCAAATAATCATCATCATGTTCCATGATTTGCTTATCGGGATTCCAATTCTTGAAATCTTGTGCTCCATCCACGCGAACTCCATCCACGCCAAAATTATGATTGCGGCGCTGCATTTCGAGTAGTAGAGCACGAACGACCGGGTCTTTGAAGTTGACGTTTTGACCGTACATATTTGCATCTGCAAAAAATCGTTTGTTGAGCAGAGGTAGCGCCTGATTGTCAATGTGACCATATACGACATCGAAGATCACTTTGATTGGTTTTCCAGGAAAATTGTGAAGTGTAGCGATAAAATCAACCAGTTCATCCGGGCGTTTGCTTCCTAATGCTGTGGGATTAATGGCACACATGGCGCTCATCAGGATGTCGTAACCCCAATTTGTCATATCCGGCTGGCGTAAATTGATTGTCACGGTATCGCCATCTACAGTATCGTTCACTATGTTCCAGAATTGAGCGCCGGACTCGTACTCAATTGTGGGATGGATTGGCATCAATTGTATTGCATCATATCCGATATAAGCCTGCTCGGTTGGGGTCAATGGAGACTTGTTTTCAATCTTTTTCGCGATTTCTGTATATCTTTTTGTTAACCCCTCGAGTGTGCCAGATGGGGACGCTGTGTTGACATGGATTTGCAGAATGTTCATGGGTGTTGCAATACGTGGGATGCCATCGCGCTCAAACCTCGGATCAAAATCGAGTTTTGCAAAGTAATCACGATCTGCACGCTGTGACTGGACTCGTGCTACATCGTAGAATTCGGCAGGCGCAAATGAGCCGAAAGGTAAGGAGTACGCAAGATAATCTGGGATACTATGAGATTGTGAATTGTCATTTGTATAGATGACTTGATAAAAATCACCGCTTCCATTTCGGGAACCGGGCCTCATACCCTCGATAACGCCCCAGAGATATTCGCCGTCTAATATCAACGGTACCCGGCGACATTGGAAGCGGATTGTTTGCATATCTGCCCGAAAATCTAGTGATTCTTGTGCCCGGAAGACTTCCAAATAAACATGCTCTGATGAAATATTGTATTGAATCAGCTCAGGTGCCCAGAATCCGATTTCTGCAAGACCATCTTTGTAGTGTGCCCCTAATCGCGTTGCGAGGTGGCGCGAAGCGGCAAAAGCGGTGTTTTCTTCTCGTCTGATTTTATTTGCCCACTGTACCAAGGCTCTAGTCGCTTCTTCGTTCAAACTTAGCTTCATAACCATCGCAGTTCCCTCTCCTAAAACTGATTCGGTAGACGCAACAATAATAGCGAATGTCCTCAAATTCTTGTAATGTTAACAATGGTAGCAATCGTGGCATCAATTCGTAAGACTTGAAAAAGCATTGGCCTCTGATATTGTAGACAAGCTGGGAGATGATAATGCGAGTATATATTCTTATATTGGTGCTGATCACGTTTGTTTTGACAGGGTGTGATGCTTTATCTTTAGCACTGCAAACTGCGGAAGAAGGACGTGATACATCAGAATCGAGCGCTGATGCAAATGTGACTTTTGTTCGTGCTGTTGAGACAGCGGCGAACAACTGGACCTTCTATGTTACAGTGCAACACCCTGATACCGGATGGGACGATTATGCCGATGGATGGGATGTAGTACTTCCCAGTGGGCAAGTCGTCAAGCCGGATGCCTCTAGCCCTTTTACCCGACTGCTTTTGCATCCACATGAGAATGAACAGCCATTTACACGTAGCCAGAGTGGAATTCAGATTCCGTCAGATATCACCACTGTATCTGTGCGTGCACATGACATCGTGGATGGGTTTGGCGGCGAAGAGATACAGGTTAATCTGACGGTGTCTGCTGGTGACGGATTTACCGTAGAAAGGCAGCAATAACCTGGGAAAGAAATTACGCACAGGCTACTCTACATTTTGCGAGAATTTTAGCGGGGTAAAACATGACCAAAAAAAGCAGCAAGAAACGGGTTGATGGATCAACTTTGCGGCTCAATCGTCAACAGATCATTACTGTTATCGCGACCCTTTTTATAGTCAGCGTTGGTGTGGCTGTGATGCTTCTATCGGGTGACGAACCCGCGGGATCAGATGGGATTCCTAATACGTTGTCAGAGAGGCCCCAACTGATTACGCCACAGAACTATGTTGGACAATTTGTTGAAGGTGATGCGGATTACGTGTTGATAGATGTGCGCACTCCTGCTGAATTTTCCGGTGGACATATCGTGGACTCGATCAACATTCCGGTAGAAGAGCTACAATCACGCATTGATGAAGTACCGGATGGAATGCCAATAGTGGTCTATTGCCGAAGCGGTAATCGTAGTGCCCAAGCTGCAAACATTCTCGATTCGGCTGGATTCAATAGCATCTACGATCTTGGCGGTGTGATCGACTGGTCAGCTGCTGGATACTCCCTGACGAATTAGCAATTTGAAGTGGGCCAGTGCGCCGATGGAGTTGCTACTCGAACCTTCACAATCCAGGCAGGAACCTCCCGGTCTGCTTTTCATACTCACGATAGCCCGGGAACACCTGCCGGAGTAGTGTTTCTTCATAGCGAGATTTAATGCTGAAAAATATTGCCAGGGCAATTGCCATCACGAAGACCACAGGATGGCCATGGGCGAGGGCAGATCCAAAAGCTGTCAACAAAACACCTGTATAGATCGGATGCCGTATCAGACGATATGGGCCGCTATCAATGAGATCAGTGTGTGCTTTTGGCGTAGGAACTACATTCGGCGTGGTCTTATTCTGGGTGCTGTGTTCGTGAATGGCAATCAGCCCAAGAATTGGGCCGATCACTGCCATCATCAGGCCAATTGTCGTTGACAAAGCGGATGACACGGTCGGTAACGCAAATAACAAAATTGCGAATACACCGAAAAGGAGAAACTGGATAATGACAAAGATCAGTGCTTTACTCATAATTATTCTCCCCTTTATTTGACAGTTGTTGTTCCAAAATGTGGCGGAGTTTCTTCATCTCTTTGAGCATCTTCTCAAGTGTTTTTTCCGAGAATGTTGAACGTCTGGCAGTCAATTCAAGTTGACTGATGTTTCGTTCGTGATCTATAAGTTGACGATCCGAGAATGACCGTCCTGTCATATCCCGGTAGATTAGGTCCAGATAGACCGGATTGCTCCCCAACCACGCTCGACGATTACGCAATGTTGTTAGGTCCATGTGAAAAGGATTCTGATGGTCAATCACTGGCACCATCAACGGGAATTGATACTGCGTGTATTCGTTTCGGGCGAAGAACTTTGGCAGTGGGTCAAGGTTAATCGAAACATCCAATGCCGGTGTGTCATTTACCGCGAGAACGACAAGTTCCAGCACGCCAGCTTTTCGCTCATGTTTCCGTACTAATCCCTTTAGTACTGGCTGTAGTAACCCTCTACGTGATCGCATTGCCTCGACCAGATAATGTCCTGCCGGGTTGGAGTGCGCCCCGGCGCGAACATAGTACCGATTATCTGCACTCATATGAGGCAGCAAGTAACTTTCTTCAAATCCGATTATGAGCACTACACACTCAGGATCAATGAATGAGTTATTGCGTTCTCCGAGGATTGTAGCCACATGATATTCCCCGATTGGACGCACGCCTGCAATAACCTGATCAACCCAGTCTCGCAGACGTTGTCCTCCCATGTGAGCTGGGATACCGCCGTCAATTTTACCCTGATCATTGATACCTACTGCGAATAATCCGCCGCCTGTATTCCAGAATGCGGACGCCGCAGTTTGGATTTCTCGCTGCAACTTGGTTCGATAGGATTTGTCGCTGTGAATCCGACTGGACTTGTATTCATAGTTATCATTTTCCTCTTCTGGGAGCGTGGCGAGATCTACTTCAGTCCAATGCTCAATGTAATGCCACTGCTGGCTATTCATTGGTTTATATTCCCATGCAATCGTGTCTTATTATGGATCATGATGTTACTCTGTAAACACATAGGTCGCCTGTCTCATTCATTCAACGAGATGTACTTATTGTAAACCAGGCTTTGTTTGACGGCAGAGATCAATACAGAAGAATGCTACCCCCAGCGCGTTACAGACATCACTGGCAATCGTATCTCTCAGGGGGCATATTAGATTCAGTATAACTTTTGGATGTGCCGAAGGCGGACATCGCTTGCGCAACACCACCACATCAGAGGTATTTTCTATCGGCAGTCTGTCGTATCGGGGCGTATCGCAATATGAAACGCCCATTTTGCTTGGATTGTTGCTGATAGCCATAGAGAGAGTTCTCTTAACATGTTAGGAGTAATGCAATAATGGCTGAACGAGAGTTTATCACGCTGGACGGTAATGAGGCTGTTGCGCGTGTTGCCTACAAACTCAATGAAGTGGTTGCCATTTATCCAATCACGCCATCTTCCCCGATGGGCGAGTGGGCCGATCAGTACATGTCGGTGGCGCGTCCCAATCTTTGGGGTACAGTGCCGCAAGTTGTTGAGATGCAGAGCGAAGGCGGTGCAGCCGGGGCTATTCACGGTGCGTTGCAGGCTGGCACACTGGCAACAACGTTTACAGCTTCGCAAGGGCTGTTGCTGATGATGCCCAATATGTATAAGATTGCCGGCGAATTGACTTCGATGGTGATCCACGTTGCAGCTCGGTCGCTGGCAGCACAGGCATTATCTATTTTTGGCGATCATAGTGATGTCATGGCAACACGAGCGACGGGTTTTGCTTTGCTATCCTCGAATTCTGTGCAAGAAGCGCATGATATGGCATTGATTGCGCAGGCTGCTACGCTTGAAACCCGCGTACCTTTCCTACATTTCTTTGACGGATTCCGCACATCACACGAAATCAACAAGATCGAATTGCTCGACGAGTCGGTGTTGCGTGAGATGATTAATGATGAGCGCGTGTTTGAGCATCGTGCCCGTGGCTTGACCCCGGATCGCCCTATGCTGCGTGGAACGGCACAGAACCCCGACGTGTATTTCCAGGCACGGGAAACCGTAAATCCGTATTATGATGCGTGCCCTCAGATTGTTCAGAATATGATGAATCAATTTGGCGAACTCACCGGGCGTCAGTACAAGATTTACGAATATCATGGTGCGGAGGATGCTGAGTCTGTCATTATTATGATGGGGTCTGGGGCAGAAGCCGCCCACGAAACGGTCGATTATCTGGTAAATCAAGGCGAAAAAGTCGGCCTCCTGAAAGTTCGCCTGTACCGTCCCTTCGATGCAGCAAGTTTCATCGAGGCGTTGCCTTCAACAGTGAAGGGGATTGCGGTCTTGGACCGGACGAAAGAACCGGGTAGTGTTGGCGAACCGCTCTATCAGGATACGGTCACCGCACTGATGGAAGTTTGGGATGATGTGATGCCGCGTGTAATCAGCGGGCGATATGGCTTGTCATCCAAAGAGTTCACCCCGGCGATGGTTAAGGGTGTATTCGACAATCTGAATAGTGATGCTCCGAAGAACCACTTTACAGTGGGCATCAATGACGATGTGAGCAAAACACATATCGACTTTGACCCCGAGTTTACGATTGAGTCGGATGATACAGTGCGCGCAGTCTTCTTCGGCCTGGGTTCCGACGGTACGGTCGGCGCGAACAAGAACTCGATCAAGATTATCGGTGAAAACACCGATAACTATGCGCAAGGATACTTCGTCTACGACTCGAAGAAATCTGGCTCAATGACGGTGTCACATCTGCGTTTTGGCCCGCAACCTGTGCGTGCCACTTATCTGATTTCTCAAGCTAATTTTGTTGGTTGTCATCAATGGGTCTTTCTTGAGAAATACGATGTGCTAGAGAGTGCTGCTCCGGGTGGCGTGTTTTTGCTGAATTCCCATTTCTCACCGGAAGAAGTATGGGATGAACTGCCGCGTGCGACGCAGGAATCTATTGTTGAGAAAAACCTGAAATTCTATGTCATTGACGCAAGTTCGGTCGCACGAAACGCGGGCATGGGACGGCGCATCAACACCGTAATGCAGGTTGCATTTTTTGCGATTTCTGGTGTGTTGCCGCGTGATGAGGCAATTGAAGAAATCAAAAAATCGATTCGCAAGACGTACGGTCGTAAGGGCGAAGAAGTCGTCCAGATGAATCTTAACGCGGTTGATCAAACACTTGAGAATCTTTTTGAAGTGTCTGTGCCAGATGCGATTACGAGTGATCGCGAACTCCTGCCTCCAATTGCTGAGGATGCGCCGGAATTCGTGCGCGAGGTCGAAGGCATGATGATTGCTCGTCAGGGAGACTTGATTCCAGTAAGTATGCTGCCGGTAGATGGCACCTATCCCACAGGAACGACTCAGTACGAAAAGCGCAATCTTGCGGAAGAAATTCCGGTCTGGGAGCCGGACATCTGCATTCAGTGTGGCAAGTGCGCGATGGTCTGCCCACACGCGGTCATTCGTATCAAAGCCTACGACGAAGAGGTACTTGAGGCTGCCCCTGAGACGTTCAAATCTACGAAGACACGCGATCGTGCGTGGGCAGATACGATGTACACAATTCAAGTTGCCCCAGAGGATTGCACTGGCTGTGCCTTATGCGTGGATGTTTGCCCTGCGAAGAGCAAATCCGCCAACAATATCAAGGCAATCAACATGAAACCGCAGCCTGAAATTCGCGATGCAGAGCGCGATAATTGGGATTTCTTCCTGAATATTCCTGAAGTAGATCGGGAAGACATTAAGGTCAACAGCATCCGTCAGCAGCAGGTACAGCAACCGTTGTTCGAGTTCTCAGGGGCATGTGCTGGTTGTGGAGAAACACCGTATCTCAAGCTGGCAACTCAATTGTTCGGAGATCGAATGTTGATTGCTAATGCGACGGGTTGCTCGTCAATTTATGGCGGAAATCTACCGACAACCCCATGGGCGAAAAATGCGGATGGTCGTGGTCCTGCATGGTCGAATTCACTGTTTGAGGATAATGCAGAATTTGGCCTTGGTATGCGTGTCGCGGTTGATAAGCTGACCGAAATGGCGCTTGAGCTAGTACGCCAATTGTCAGATGAAATCGGCAGTGAACTTGCCAGCGACTTGCTTATGGCAGACCAGCATGATGAAGCGGGAATCTTTGCACAGCGTGAGCGTGTGGATGCACTAAAAGAAAAGCTCACCAGTTTGGATTCGCCCGAAGCGCAACGACTGTCTACAGTTGCCGACTATCTGGTGAAGAAGAGTCTTTGGATCATCGGTGGCGACGGATGGGCGTATGATATCGGTTATGGCGGTTTGGATCATGTGCTTGCAAGTGGCCGCAATGTGAACATTCTCGTTATGGATACGGAGGTCTATTCGAATACAGGCGGGCAGATGTCGAAGGCGACACCACTTGCCGCCGTCGCGAAGTTTGCCTCTGGTGGTAAGCCGGTTGGCAAAAAAGACCTCGGTATGATGGCTATGAATTATGGAAATGTTTATGTCGGTAGTGTTGCGATGGGTGCAAGAGATGAGCATACATTGCGTACATTCCTTGAGGCCGAAGCGTATGAAGGCCCGTCACTGATTATCGCTTACAGCCACTGCATTGCGCACGGTATCAATATGACCACAGCAATGCGCAATCAGAAGGCCGCGGTTGACTCTGGTCAATGGTTGCTTTATCGCTTTAACCCCGATCGGGCAGCACAGGGTCAGAACCCGATGCAACTCGACTCGCGCCCACCGAAGATTCCAGTGACTGATTTCCTCCACATGGAGAATCGTTTTAAGATGCTGGAGTTGAGTAGACCGGATACGGCTCGTGAGTTGTTCCAGAAAGCGCAGGAAGGTATCGATCAACGCTGGGCGATGTATCAGTATCTCGCAACACGTTCATTTGATGATGGTTCAAACGGCAGCGAAGGATAGAGCGAGCGATGAATCTGGAATCGAATTATCTTGGTTTGAAACTGCGGTCGCCGTTGGTTTGCTCGGCATCGCCGCTGACGGAAGATGTGGAGAATCTACGTAAGATGGAAGATGCGGGCGCAGGGGCGATCGTCTTAAGCTCGCTCTTTGAGGAGCAAATTAAAGAGGAGCGTTTGCGCCTGAATGAAAGTATGCTCGAAGGTACAGAGAGCTTCGCCGAAGCGTTGTCTTACTTCCCTGAACCGGAGTCGTATCATAAAGGGACGGATGACTATTTGGATCGGATTCGCAAAGCGAAACGAGCAGTGGATATACCAGTCATCGCCAGTTTGAATGGCGATTCTATCGGTGGTTGGACCGACTTTGCATCGCAGATGGAACAGGCTGGGGCCGATGCGCTAGAACTCAATGTGTATTATATTCCTACAGATATGGAACTCAGTGGTGCAGAGGTTGAGCAAACCTATATCGATATTCTAAAAGCAGTGAAAGGGGCGATTAGCATTCCTGTGGCGGTCAAGGTTAGCCCGTTCTTTAGTAGCACGGCTAACATGCTTAAGCAACTTGACGATGCTGGTGCAGATGGCCTGGTATTGTTCAATCGCTTCTATCAGCCGGATATTGATCTGGAAACCCTGGAGATCGTGCCGAATGTTTTACTCAGTACGCCCGCGGCGTTGCGATTACCATTGCGGTGGATTGCTATCCTTTATGGGCGTCTTCAAGCAGACCTTGCTGCAACAAGCGGGGTTCATGCTGGGGAGGATGCTATCAAAGTCATTATGGCTGGGGCAAAAGTCGCTATGATGACATCTGCATTGCTACGTCACGGCATCGAACATCTGCGTGTGATTGAGAATGGTGTGGTCGAGTGGATGCAGCAGCATGAATACGAGTCGATTGAACAGATGCGCGGCAGCATGAGCCAGATGCATTCAGAAGACCCCTCAGCTTTTGAGCGTGCGCAGTATCGTCGTGCTATCACGACGTTCCGCCATAAAGCTCCTCGTCTCTAGCTTCGAATAGCTTTGAATCAATAAGGCTGGACGATCGTCCAGCCTTATTGATTCAATATTTCCAAACAAGCTGGCAACCTACATATCCATTATCGCCTGGGTGACTTCTTCGGCTGCCTCAACTTCCTCATCCTGCTTCTTCTGCGAAGCGTCGAGCCGATAGCGTACGCTATAGGACGGATGACCCTGTGGATTGTAATAGGTTCGCATGACGATCTCTGCCACAAGACCAATGCTAATCATCTGTACGCCGAGAATTACGAGCAAGATCGCTAGCAAGAGAAGCGGACGCTCAGAGAGGCTCATATCCAATACGAGACGCTCGTAAGATAGCCATAGACCAACAATTGTACCGAGGAAACCAAAGAAGAAACCCATCGTTCCGAAAATATGCATTGGTCGGCGTGCATAGTTCAAGAGGAACAACACGGTTGTCAGGTCGATGACGACGCGGAATGTACGTCCAATTCCATACTTGCTGCTGCCATAGCGGCGTGCGCGATCGTTGACAGGCACCTCTGTGACTTTAACGCCCATTGAACTAGCGACGGCGGGGACGAAGCGGTGCAGTTCACCATACAGTTCAACGCCCTTGGCGACCGCGTGGTCGTAGGCTTTTAGGGTACAGCCATAGTCGTGCAGATGAACGCCGGTCGTTGCGGAAATAAGCTTATTCGCAGTTATTGATGGCAGGCGACGGGTTAAAAACTTTTCTTTGCGGTCGGCTCGCCAGCCGCTTACGATATCGTAACCCTGTTCCCACAGTTCAAGTAACTTGGGGATGTCTCGCGGATCATTCTGGAGGTCTGCGTCAATCGTGATAACAACTTCGCCACGAGCTGCATCAAACCCGGCACTCATCCCTGCAGTTTGGCCAAAATTGCGCCGAAAACTGACGATGTGCCAGCGATTATCGACTTCATGAATCTTGCGTAGGAGCGGAAAACTGCGATCTTTACTGCCATCATCGACAGCCACAATTTCATAGCTTCGCCCGATTTCAGTTAACGCCTCAGTGAGTTCTTTGTAGAGGCCCTCTAAATTCTCTTCCTCATTATAAATCGGAACAACGACAGAGAGTTGAGGGTTTTCTACTGCCGCGGCTTCCTGAAGGAGCGACAGATCGAAAAGAGGAGTTCCATCCGATTTCTTTTCGTTGTGCGTGTTGTTTTCTGACATGCGACTGATTATGCCCCCTTACGGACTCAATATCGGCGTTTGAAACAATTCGCCTCGCCTCAGACCGTAGTATATACAAGATACTTATTAGTTTGGGTGTAACTGAGTTGGTCTTTTGCGATATTTCGCAAAATTTTCATAACTATTGAGAGGCAAAGACTTATGCCTGTGTGTGCAGGAACAGCGTATACTAAATAAAGAATAGACGCAAGCACAAAGAGAATTGACTCTTTGCCTCGATTGACAGTCCGTTTGTCAAAAGCGAAAAACTTATGAAAAGTGTCAATGTAATAAGATGAATATGATAATGCTGTGCTACGCTTGAGCCGCTTTACTATAAGCTAAGTGTGTTGGAGTTTTCCAACAGAATAACATTATCCAAAGATGGGTGTTCAAAGGACGATCAAAATGCAAAAAACCGACCTCAAAACGAAGAACATCCTCTCTGATGAGAAAAAATCGAAGGCGCAAAAATATCAAGAACTCATCATTGGTAAAACGGGATGGGGGAGCCTGATCAAATACGAGTTAATCATGCTGATTTGCAGCACACTACCCGGTGTCTTGGGTTTGTTTCTTCGTAGCAAACTGTATCCGATGTTACTTGGTAGCTGCGGCAAGGGTGTCGTATTTGGTTCAAATGTCGTGTTGCGTCATCCTCACAAAATTCATGTTGGTGATGACGTGGTAATTGATGACAACTGTCTGCTAGATGCGAAAGGCGTAAGCAACTCAGGCATCAAACTTGGCAACGGTGTGTTCATCGGTCGAAATTCGATTCTCAGTTGTAAGGATGGAGACATCGTACTCGAAGAGAGCGTGAATATGGGCTTTAATTGTGAGATTTTCTCGGCAAGCGAAGTTGTCGTGGGGCGTAAGACCATGATTGCCGCATATTGCTACCTGATCGCTGGTAATTATGATACAACTGCCGGAATCCCATTTGCTGACCAGGATGGTTTTGGGTCTGGTGTAGGCGTCCACATTGGCGAATACGCCTGGTTAGCTGCCGATGTCAAGGTGCTTGACGAAGTAACCGTTGGTGAGCATACGGTTGTTGGTGCCGGAGCCGTCGTGAATCGATCATTGCCCCCGAATAGTCTGGCAGCCGGCATCCCTGCGAAAGTGATCCGTGAACGCCAGTCTACCCACTCTGAAAAGTCCGAAGCCTAGCCTCGCTGAGTTCAGGAGTATTCTGTATGTCTGTCAACGAAACGCAACAATCTGCCAAAGAGAAGAATAGACTTCGGCAATTTGCCTTCACCGTAGTAAAAGTCGTGATTTCGGCAGGGCTGATTTGGTTCATCTTGCGAGATACCAGTGTTGAGGAAGTGTGGAACGCGATCCAGATGGCAAATCCCTGGCTGCTGGCGTTGGCGTTCTCATTGCATTTCATCGGGTTCCTTGTCAGCGCAATTCGTTGGAAAGGATTGCTTCGCGCTCAGGGTGTAGATGCGACAATCCCGTTCTTGTTCAATTCTTATGTTGTCAGTGCATTTTTCAACAATTTGCTACCTTCCACAATAGGTGGTGATGCAGTCCGTGCATATGACTCGTGGCGGCTTGGGCAAAGTAAATCCGATGCAGTCGCAGTCGTGTTTGTGGATCGTTTCCTCGGCATTCTGGTGCTGATGGCTTTCGCACTCGTAGCCGTGCTGTTTTCGAATACCATTACGGAAGATGCGCCTTCGCTATATCTCTGGGTTGTTGTTGGATCGGTTGGTGTCGTTATCATCTCGTGGATTATGTTCATTCCTTCGCCACGGTTGCCACGATTGATTGAGGCTTTACCATTGCCTGGAAAAATCAAGGACAAACTCGTAACGATTGTGCGTGCATTCCTTTCTTTTCAGGGGAAGAAGCGTGTTCTTGCCGAGGCGATGTTCTGGTCTGTGGCGCTACAAGCCAACGTAGTCTTGCATTATTGGCTGATTTCTGAGGCCATGGGGCTAAACGTGCCCTGGTACAATTTTTTCTTGATTGTTCCGCTGGCGACATTCGTCATGATGATCCCGATTTCAATCAATGGTTTGGGCCTTCGTGAGACGGTATTCGCCTTTTTCTTCGCGCCTTTCGGCGTCGCAAACTCTGCTGCTGTAGGGTTCTCATGGATTGTGTATGGCATGGTGGTGCTACTGGGCGTGATCGGCGGAGTCATCTATGCGACACGCCGGGAGACACGCCTCGAAATACCTGCCGAAGCACCGCCCGACACTGCTTCTATTCGATCTGATGGTGTGGTTAGTGAATCTGTTCATTAGGAATTTTGGGAGACAGTAACGATTATGCCTTCACCTATTGCTCATGCTGCCATGGGACTTGCAATTTACGAAGTAGCTCGGCATCATATGGCTGATAGCGACGAGTCTCAACGCATTGGACCTATCTCAGGGCTGATGGCGGCCACAATTGGATTTTCACTTCTGCCAGATGTTGATGTCGTTCCAGCGATATTGACCGGTAACTTTGCCGCATTCCACAATAACTTTACACATAGCTTGTTTTTCGGTTTGCTGATGGCACTGTGCTTTGCGGCTACGATGTTCTTCTTGGATCGTAAGAATGTGTGGCGGTGGCTAACAGTGGCACTTGGTTGTTACTGGGTTCATGTGGGCATGGACTTTTTGACGCCCGGACGAGGTGTCATGGTTCTATGGCCGTTTATTCCTGAGAGGCTTGAACCATCGTTCTTTGCCTTTTACGGCGTTCATTGGTCTGAGCCGCTGACAAGCACAAGGCATTTGCTTACACTTGTTACAGAGGGACTTTTTGTTTCACTTGTCGGGGCCAGTTCGATGGCATATCGTCGTATACTTTCAAATACTACGACCTGACAAAATGCTCTACTTCACCGATGAGGAGGTTATTCCTGTGGTGGCATTCCCTGAAACCGCAGATATTGAAACGTCATCCGACGATTACGCGACTCGATTCGCTGGTGACATAGGCAAATGGTTCCTGAAGTTACAGGAAGATGCAACACTTAAAATGCTCAAGCCTTATCCGGGTGCTACGATACTTGACGTTGGAGGCGGTCACGGACAAACCACAGAAGCTTTGGTGAAGGCCGGATACAAAGTGACTGTGCTGGGTAGCGATGAGAGTTGCAGGTCGCGCATTCAATCTTTTGTGGATATGGGACAGGTAGACTTTAAAGTCGGTAATGTGATTGATCTGCCTTATGAAGCACGTTCGTTTGACGTTGTGTTAAGCTATCGTTTAGTCCCGCATGTTGAACGGTGGGAAGAACTCCTCACAGATTTCACTCGCGTTGCTGACAAAGCGGTTATCGTTGATTTCCCTGAAAGCTTGAGCTTTAATGCCATCACGCCACTGTTGTTTGGCTTCAAGAAGAAACTTGAAGGGAACACGCGAGAATACACGTTATTCCGCCGTAGTCAGCTGATGGATGTATACGAGCACAACGGCTTTCAGTATTCGGCACGTATCCCTGAATTTTTCTTGCCGATGGTATTGCATCGTAAGCTGAAGAATGTGCGCATTTCTAGCTTCATGGAATCAATCTCCCGCCTGACTGGATTAACCCGATTGTTTGGGTCTCCAGTGATATTGAAGGTAACTCGGAAGGACGGATAGCTCGTGCGTATTCTCTTTTTGTCTCCTCAACCACTCTATCAAGATCGTGGTTCCTCGATTGCTAATAAACTGATTATCGAAGTCCTCTCTGAGCGTGGCGAGGAAACAGATGTAATTACGTATGCCGAAGGCAAGACGGTTGAGTATCCACATATTACGCTGTTGCGAACACCGGACTACAACTTTTTGCGTGGCATTCGTCCCGGTTTCAGTGCAAAAAAGATCGTCTGCGACATCTTCATGTTTTTCAAGGCAGTTCGCTTGTTGGTGCGTGGTGAACGGTACGATGTCGTCCATGCTGTCGAGGAATCTGCCTTTATCGCGTTATTGTTCAAGTGGTTCTTGCGGATTCCGTACATATATGACATGGATTCGTCACTCGCTCAGCAAATGGTAGAGAAGTATCCATCGCTCAAGTTTGCGTCAACAGCACTCAATTTTTTTGAGGGGGTCGCAATTCGCAATGCGACAGCGGTTATCGTTGTATGTGATGCGTTAGGGGATATTGCGAAAGAACATAATCCCAAGAAGCTGATTACCTTGCGTGACGTTCCATTGTTAGATGATGATCCTGTGGAGATCACCGAGGATTTGCGGTCTGATCTCGGTATCGACGGTCCCATATTGATGTACGTCGGCAATCTTGAGAGTTATCAGGGGATCGATTTGCTGGTTGAAAGCACCGCAAAGGCGACACAGGAAACGGTCACACCATTCCACGTTGTTGTTGTAGGTGGGGCAGATGCTGATATTGAGAAATATCGCGCAATGTCGGTGGATAAAGGCATTAGTGATCGTATTCATTTCATTGGCCCACGTCCCATCGGCGACTTAAAGATGTACCTTTCGCAGGCCGATATTCTGCTATCCCCCCGCACCAAAGGTAACAATACGCCGATGAAGATTTACTCGTACCTTTATAGCGGAAAGCCGATTGTCGCGACAGATTTGTGGACACATACGCAAGTTTTGACGACAGACGTTTCAGTATTGGCAGACCCTGACACCAATGCATATGCTGGTGGAATGGTAAAATTGGTAGAGGATGCGGCCTTACGAGACAGACTTGGTGGCGCGGGTAAGCAACTCATTGAAGATCATTACAGCTATGAGGTTTTTCACGAAACCCTTACCGGGTTGTTGGATTGGTTGAACAGCGAATTCGATTCGTCATCAAAAGGTGTCATCGCTACATCTGCCGGATCATCATAAAACGTCAAGAAAAGACAGGAGAACGCAATGAAGCGCGATCTTGAACGGATATCCGGCGAGATGTACGATCTTGTTATCATTGGGGCCGGAATTTATGGCGCAACACTGCTGTGGGAAGCGACCTTGCGCGGGCTGAAAGCCATTGTTGTTGAAAAGGGTGATTTCGGTTCAGGCACATCTGCCAACAGCCTAAAAACCATTCATGGTGGCGTGCGTTACTTGCAGCACGCCGACATTCAGCGTATGCGCGAGTCAATGCGCGAGCGACGAAACCTGATGCGGATTACTCCGCACCTTGTTCACCCTCTCCCTGTGCTGATTCCTACCTACGGGCATGGGATGAAAGGGCGGGAGATTATGGCTGCTGCGATGATCGTGAATGATGTTTTGAGCATGGACCGTAATGTGCTGGACGATCCACAAAAGCGGATCCCGAATGGGACGACTGTATCTCCTGCCAAAACACTTGACATTGCCCCAGGTATCAAAGAAGAAGGATTGACTGGTGGAGCAGTCCTGTACGATGCTCAAGTTTATAATTCGGAACGTCACATTCTCGCGTTCATTCGGTCCGCTGTCGAACGCGGATCGGATGCTGTAAATTATGCGCCTGTTATAGGGTTTCTTCGTGATGGAGATACAGTCTTCGGTGTTAAGTGCGAAGATCAGATTTCTGGTAGCGAAGTTGAGATTCGCGGGAAGTATGTAATCAATACTGCCGGTCCTTGGATCAGCCATGTATTGGATATGGACGGTGGGGCAAATACGCCAGATAAGCTTAAACTTTCAATGGCGATGAATATCATCGTTCCCAATCTATTTGACACGTATGCGGTGGGAATTTCATCCACTCGAGTGTATCGCGATACCGATTCGCTGCTTGATCGTGGTAGCCGATTACTGTTCTTTTCGCCATGGCGCGGTAAAACAATGGTTGGTACCGAGTATGAAGCGTATGAAGGCCATCCTGACGAGTTTCGACTTACCGAACAGAAAATCGTTAATTTCGTAGAAGAGGTCAATCACGCATACCCTGCGGCTAATATCACACGCGATGACGTGAGTTTCGTCCATGCTGGTTTGTTACCGATGGATGGTTTGGATGAAACGACAGGAGATGTTCGACTCGCCAAGCACTACGAAATCCGTGACCATCGTGAACAGGGTGTACAAGGGATTGCGTCTGTTGTTGGTGTGAAATACACCACGGCTCGCGATGTAGCCGAGCGTGTTATGAACTGGGTTTTTGACCGCATTTGGGAAAAAACTGCGCCTCGTTCCACATCGGCAATTACACCTTTATGGGGTGGCAATATAACGCGATTTAATGATTTTCTGAATCGAGAGATTCGCCAGCAACCATGTGGCCTGGGCGAGGAGGCAGTACGTTGCCTCGTATACAACTATGGTTCTGCATATTCCAATGTGACCCGTTATTTGGATGGCCCTGTTGACGAGGGGGATCGACTTGCGCTGGCTGCTGCCGAAACACGTCATGCTGTACACGACGAGATGGCGCAACATCTTGAGGACGTGATCCTGAGACGTACCGAATTGGGTTCTGCTGGATACCCCGGTGATGATGTACTTGCCGAATGCGCGAGAACAATGGCCGAAGAACTTAACTGGGATGATGTCCGCAAGCAGCAGGAAATCGACAAGACGAATGCCCGCTTCTACTAATTACGATAGGAAAGATTAAATGACGGTAGAGCAAGCAATCTCCAGTGAACAGGAACAAGACGAACGGATTAGTTTTCCGTTAAAGCTATTTGGAAAGTCTGTACTCAAGCAGCGCAAGTATAAGGAACTCAGTGCAATGCTTGGCCCAGTTGGTGACCGGACATGTATTGACATCGGTTCCGATAACGGTGTGATTAGCTATCTGTTTCGCCAGCAGGGTGGTACATGGAAGAGTGCTGATCTCGATGATCATGCTGTGCATGCTATTCGGTCAATGGTGGGAAGTGATGTTTATCAAATTGATGGCGGAAAAACTCCCTTTGCCGATAATGAGTTCGACGCGGTAGTGATTGTGGATTTTCTGGAGCACATCTCGGATGATAAAGGTTTTATGCAAGAGATGAAGCGAATCCTAAAACCAGGCGGCACCGTGATTATGAACGTGCCGCACCTCAAAAATAGCCTGTTAAGGCGATTCCGCCTCCTTATCGGTCAGACGGATGAGAAACATGGTCATTTGCGCCCCGGTTATACGCCTGCGATGTTGAAGGACCTTGCTGGTGCCGACTTCACCATTCAACGTCATCATACTTACTCTAAATTTTTCTCCGAGTTCATCGACACTATGATTGTGTTTGCTGTCTCGGTGCTGAAATCGCTGAAAGGTGAAAAGGCTGACTCGCAAAAGGGTTTAGTGGTCACAGGTGATGATCTGAGCGCGAATAAGTCGATGTTCAAGATTTATTCGTTGATTTTCCCAGTAGTTAAAGTGTTCTCCTTGCTGGATAATCTGCTGTTTTTCCGCAAAGGGTACATGTTGATTGCCAGCGCAACTAACAACAAACAGGAGTGAGCGCAGCGATGCACGACAAGAATGACAAGATTCTCGTCACGGGCGGAACCGGATATACTGGCAGCCATCTGGTGAGACGGCTGGTCAACGATGGCTACGATGTACGTACATTTGTGAGGAATCCTGATAAATTTCCGCTGCTCAAAGATATCAACGTTGAAATCGCTACTGGCGATCTGCGGAATAAGGACGATGTCAACAAGGCAATGGATGGTGTAAATGTTGTATATCATATCGCCGCTTTGTTTCGTGCAGAGAATGTCTCACGTGAGGACATGTTCGATATTAACGCGGGTGGTGCGGAAAATATGCTTCAAGCTGCTGAAAAGCAAGGGGTGAAGCGTTTTGTACATTGCAGTACGATCGGTGTACATGGCGATGTCAAGAATCCACCTGCAGATGAGGAATCCCCATACAATCCTGGTGATTATTATCAGGAATCGAAGCTTGAAGGTGAACTAATCGCCCAGCGTTTCATGAAGGCAGGCAACATCCCAATTAGCATCTATCGTCCTGCTGGAATCTATGGGCCAGAAGAGAAGCGTTTTCTGAAGCTCATTAAATCGATCCGCAATCGTACATTTGTGATGATCGGTTCCGGCGAAATTCTATATCATATGGTCTACATTGACGATCTGGTAGATGGCATCATTCTATGCGGTACGCAGGATGAGGCAGTTGGTGAAATCTTTATCCTCGCAGGGGATGATAACTTGACGTTGAACGATCTCGTACACTTGATTGCCGACATTCAGAATGTGCCGGCACCGAAATTGAGGGTCCCGTTTGCGCCGGTCTATGCTGCCGGATATGCTGCAGAGGTTTTGTTCAAACCGTTTGGTGTCCAACCTCCGATTTATCGTCGGCGTGTCGATTTCTTCCGCAAAACGCGCAGCTTCGACATTAGCAAGGCAAAGGATGTGCTCGGCTACAAGCCAAAAGTCTCGTTACGCGAGGGGTTGCAGAATACGATTGCCTGGTATGAGACGGAAGGGCTTTTCTAAACAAGAACAGACATCCTAATTAGTAACAACGGGGACAATTGATATTGTCCTCGTTTTGATTCTATGCTTGTCTGTTTGCACGTAGAACAGCGCCGAAGCTTGACCACATTGAAAAGCCGCGTTACAAGTGTGGGCAATTGTATGCTTAAAACCAAGTGTTTTCAATGAAATCTAGACTACAGCGGCTTCTGCCGGATTCATCGCATAACTCGCAAATGCAAAGGGCTTTGATCAAGTTTCCAGAAATCAGCATCATGTGGCCAGATGGTCGTCCTGAAGCAAAGCAGATCGTTCGCAAGGAAACTGGCTGGGATATTGATTTGCGGCTTGACGATTTGGTGCAATCCATGACACTCGACCGGCGATATAGTGCATATATTCATCAAATCTTGCTATCGTTGACGACAGATACCGGGGTTATTGAATGGCGACAGGCAATTCTGGAAGACTTTCTCTCCAATCCTACATTGACCGATATGTTTTCCGAGTTGTTGCCGCGAATGCAGGGCCTGGGACAGCGGTCTACTGCCTTACTCGGGCGACGTGAGCGGGGTCTTTTGCTTGAGGCTTCAGATCGGTTGGCAGAGCTTGATCTTTATACGGAAACAGTTGTTTCTATGCTTTCTGCACTTAAGCAGGCACATCTGAGTTCTCCTGGTTTGATCCAATTGTTGCGTGAACTGGAAATGCTGCAAAATAGCGAGAGTTTTCGAAATCTGCAAGATCAGTTACCTGAGATGCGTGCACCGTTCAGCAAGATTGCTAGCTTAACAGTTGGCATCAATCTTGATGCGCAGTTGCGACCGCGGTCTGCAGTATTGATGGCAGTGAATGATGTCGAAATTGGTGAACCTGCCTCATTCTTGGAAAGACTGGTTGGGATACGTGATTCTGAGGTCGATGAATCTGGTATTGCGCCGATGCATCATGTTCCGGGTGAGAAAAATCAGCGAATTTTGTCGCCTTTGTTTCAAGACCTCAATCGACTGATGAATCAGATTGCGCAACCTGTTACGCGTGAGTTGCAGCGCTACACGTGGCTGTCTAGCGAGCCACTTATTGAATTAGAATTTGAGTTGGCTTTTTTTGTCGGGGCAGCGCGAATGGTTGAGCGTCTGCGAGATAGAGGGGTTTCGTTTTGTCGTCCTGAAATTCGTCCGTCTGCCGCTCGTGAGATGGTGATAGAGGACCTGACAAACATTGCGCTCGCGTTGTCAGAAGAAAAGCATTTGCCGGTTACAAGTGATGTGAGGTTTGATGAGTCTGGTCGCATAGGCATTTTGACTGGGCCAAATAGTGGTGGTAAGACGACATACTTGCAGGCTGTTGGCCTTACTCAAGCGATGTTTCAAGCCGGGCTAAATGTACCTGCAAAGTTGGCTCTGATGAGTCCAGTACGCACTATCTTAACTCATTTTCCGGCGCTGGAAACAAGAAGAGACGGGCGCTTGGCTGAAGAGGCGAGTCGGCTACGTCGTGTATTTACCTTTGCGGATGCACATTCACTCATCTTGTTAAACGAGACGTTTTCCAGTACCTCAGCAAGTGAGGCGATCTATCTGGCGCGTGATATTTTGTCGGCGATGCGCATAATTGGTTTGCGTGCACTTTATGCTACTCATTTTAGCGAACTTGTCGAGCACATTGATCAGATTGAGGAGAATGTTTCTGGTAGCAGCCGCATCTTTAGCCTTGTTGCCGGAATTGATACTGATGAAAAAGGAGAATCCGTTGCTACTTATAGGGTAGTTCGGGGAATGCCGCTGGGGCGAAGCTATGCTCGTCAGATTGCACTGCGCTACGGAATTAGTCTGGATCAGATTATGTCGAATCAAGTATATAATAATTCGTAGTGTAATGCAAAATGTGTAAGTTACACATATTTTATGGGCGATAGCACAATCAGGCATATGTTTGTGATATGTGTCACAAGGTGTTCTGCCAATCAAAGTGAAATCAGTTACGTTTGTAACTCCGCTGTGCTCAAGAAATCCATTACTATACCACTGACGCACTCAGAAATCTTATAAGGGGGGATATTGTGGCTGGCCTTGACGTTGAAACCCGCGACATGATTCTAGATACATTGAGCAGCTATGCGGAAGATCGGCTCACAGTAGACTATCTTCTAGAACTTGATCATAAGGATGAGTTCCCGACGGATGTTCTTCGTGAACTCTATGATCCTGAAACGTTTGGTCTGCACCTGTTGTTTATTCCCGAAGATTATGGCGGGTTAGATGGCGGCGCGTATGATATTTATCGTGTTTCCGAGATTATGGCGGGTATCGATCTCGGTATCGGCACTGGTGTTTTGGCTACTTTCCTTGGGCTTGACCCCATTACCGTCGGCGCGACAGATGAACAGAAAGAATATTGGATGTCTCGCGTGGCTGAAGAGGGTATGTTAATTGCCTATGGTGCCACCGAACCGCAGGCGGGTAGTGATCTTGCATCGTTGTCTACAAAAGCGGTACCTGTCGAAGAAGACGGTAAGATCGTCGGCTATAAGATTACAGGTCGTAAGCAATGGATCAGTAACGGTGGGGTTGCCGACTTATACACAATTCTTGCGAATGCTCCCGGCGGTCCATCATGGTTTATCGTGGAACGGGAAAAAGTTGATGGATTTACAACTGGTAAACCGGAAGATAAACATGGTATTCGTGCAAGCAATACCTCTGCACTTTTTCTTGAAGATGTTTACGTTCCTGTAGATCAACTTGTTGGCTTGAAAGAAGGAAACGGGCTAGCAGAAGCCCAGGCTGTTTTCGGGTATACCCGCTTGATGGTTGGTACATTCGGATTGGGGGCTGGATGGGAGGCGTTGCGCCGCGCTATTCGCTATTCGCAGGAGCGCATTCAAGCAGGTGCGCCACTTAGCGAAAAACAGGGCTATACTCACAAGTTGATTGTACCTAATGCTGTTCGGCTTGAGGCCTGTCGCTCGTATATCGAATGGGTCGCTGAACGTCTTGATTTTGGTGAGGATAACCTTGCAACAGAGGGTGCGGTTGCTAAATATATGGCGACCGAAGGCGGTAACAAAGCGGCTGAAGACGCGATACAGGCGTTGGGAGGCTATGGTTATACGAAAGAGTATATGGTCGAGAAGATTAAACGTGATGTTCGCATTACAACCATTTATGAAGGTACATCAGAAATCATGGAATGGACGATTGCGCGTGATCGTTGGCAAAGTCATTTAAAGTCGCGTGGTGCTTTTTATCGCGATTGGGCATCTCGACTTGATGCAATTCACTCAAAGCAACCTGCTAATGGCGCAGATATTGCCGCTTTGGGATTGCGTGCCCTCGCAGTCGTACTTGACCGTTGCCGCGAGGATCGTCTCACGCGACAGCAGCACATTCTATTCCGCATAGGTGAGTTAGTTGCTTTTGCAGAATTAGCGGCGACTTATGCCGAACGTGTGGTTGACAAAGCGACGCAGGCGTCACCGTTCAGTTTGGAAACGCAGCAGGCGATGTGCCGCGTATTTGCCCGCGAAGCTGCGCTGAAGGTTGCAGTTGATGGCTTAAGCTGGACCAATGGGGCCGGACAAACAGATCCCAATCTGGCGGACTCTTTGAATCTACCAGCGATCTACGCAGCTCAAAAGGGTGGCATTGAGGACATGGACACGGTCGCGGTAGCATTGGTATCTGCATATCCGGCTGCGCAATAGCGACTGAATCTATTTGCAAACTGCAATGAGCAGCTAATTTATCTCATTGCGGTTTGCATTACTCACGTAATTCTACTATTCTCTCATGTGTATTTAATTTAGGGGAACTGGAGAGGCGAGCAAATGGATTCTTCGGCAGATCGTGCGATCGCCATTGTAGGCGTTGGTGCCATTCTCCCTGATGCTCTGACTGCGCCGGATTTCTGGCAGAATATTATCAATAAGCGATATAGCATTTCTGATGTCCCTGACGGTCGATGGAATGTCTCTGACTACTTTAATCCTGATATGACCGTTTCCGACAAGACGTATAGCAAGATTGGCGGTTGGGTAAAAGGCTTCGAATTTGACTGGCGGCGGTTTCGCATTCCACCCAAGGTTGCTGCCGCGATGGACCAGGGGCAACAATGGGCGCTTACAATTGCTGCTGAGGCCTTAGACGATTATGGCTACCCTGCACGTGCGCTTAATACTGAACGCACTGCTGTGATTCTAGGTACGGCAATGGGTGGCGAACTGCACTATGAAACGGCTCTTCGTGTCTCATTCCCGGAATTTGCTCGTTTGCTCAAGGAAACACCAGAATTTGCTGCGCTTTCTGTTGAAGCACGTGCTGCGCTGATTGATCATTGGCACGCAGAGGTCACGCGAGCCTTTCCACCTGTCACCGAAGACTCGATGCCGGGTGAACTGCCGAATGTGATGTCAGGCCGTGTGGCGAATGTGCTAAATCTTCGCGGCCCGAATTTTATCACTGATGCGGCGTGTGCATCAAGTTTTGCAGCGCTGAATTCTGCGGTGGAGATGCTCACCGAACATCACGTAGACGCTGTCTTGACGGGTGGTGTTGATCGAAATATGGGTGTCACTACCTTCGTGAAGTTCTGCAAGATTGGTGCGTTAAGCGCCACAGGTAGCCGTCCGTTTGGCGAAGGTGCCGATGGCTTTGTGATGGGAGAAGGATCGGGTGCGTTTTTGCTCAAACGCTTGTCCGATGCAGAGCGTGCTGGAGATAAGATTTATGCTGTTATTCGAGGTGTAGGTGGCTCAAGTGATGGTAAAGGCAAAGGTATTACTGCCCCCAATCCAGTAGGGCAGCAATTATCGATTCGTCGCGCCTGGGAAAACGCGATGTTGGAACCAGCGACAGCAACATTGATCGAAGCTCATGGTACCAGTACGCGTGTTGGCGATGTCGTAGAAGTTGAAAGCCTATCCACTGTGTTCGGTAACGCACAGCGCAATAGTATTGCGCTTGGGTCTGCGAAGAGCAATATTGGACATTTGAAAGCGGGGGCAGGCGCAGCCGGTTTGATGAAGGCAACTATGGCATTACATCACAAGACGCTACCTCCTACCCTCAATGCTGAACGTCCGAATCCCAATATTGATTTCGAACAATCGCCATTTTACCTGAATACAGAGCCTCGCGAATGGGTGAGATCAAATGGAACGCCCCGAAGGGCCGGCGTCAGTGCCTACGGTTTCGGTGGGACCAACTTTCACATCGTTTTGGAAGAATATGTTCCTGGTTCATTGACCAGCAAAGTCAGGTCTTTTCCAACGGCAGTAGCTAACCGTGAGGCGGAGTCTGGTCCATCTGTTACTCGCTCCATCATGCCAGTTCGTGGTTTGCTGGCGATCGGCGCAAATACGCCGCAGGCGCTGAAGAATAAGTTGGACGACGTAAATGCTCGTGTTGAAGCTGGCTGGACCCCGCCTGCTGCCTTACCAGGTGAAGCTGACATCAAGGCGCGAGAGCGTATCGTTATCGATTTTGGAGATCACGCCGAGCTTGTTGATCGTGTCCATAAAGCACAAAAAGCAATGGGTTTCGACACGCTTCAGGCCTGGCGTGCCCTAGAGGCACAGGGTATCTTCCGTGGGAGTGGTACCCGCTCCGGCAAGACCGCCTTTTTGTTCCCAGGGCAGGGTAGTCAATATCTGGGCATGGGTCGGCAGCTTGCAGCGGTTTCTCCGATTGTGCAGCAAGTATTTGATGATGCTGATGCCGTGATGGAGCCGATTCTTGGTAGACCGCTAACCGATTATATCTTCGTTGACGATCCAGATGATCCCGTCGCACAAATGACGCTGATGCAGACTGAAATTACTCAGCCAGCGATGTTGACACTGGATATTGCCATCTATCGACTTCTCCAATCTTACGGCTTTAGACCAGATTTAGTGATGGGCCACTCTCTGGGCGAGTACGCGGCATTGATTGTTTCTGGCATTATGTCGTTCAAAGATGCTCTAGAAGCAGCGGCAGCACGTGGTAACGAGATGGCCCGTGTTAGTGTCGAAGACAATGGCTGGATGGCGGCAGTACTTGCACCATTAGATGCCGTGCAAGAGACACTAAAAGAAGTTGACGGTTATGTGGTTCCAGCTAATATCAATAGCCGCAGTCAGTGTGTAATTGGCGGAGCCAGCAAAGCCGTGGAGCAGGCGATTGCCCTTTTTGAAGAAAAAGACTATCGTGCGATCCAATTGCCGGTCAGTCATGCATTCCACACGGAAATCGTCGCTCCCGCCAGTGCGCCGTTGCGCAATGTTTTAGATCGCCTAGATATTCGCCCGCCGACCATTCCTTTGGTTGCCAATGTAACCGGTGATTTATATCCCACAGACGTTACAGCAATTAAAGATTTGCTACAAAAACAAATTGCTTCGCCAGTGCAATGGGTGAAAGGATTGGAAACACTCTTCCACGAAGGAGTGCGTATGTTCGTGGAGGTCGGTCCAAAACGAGCACTGCGTGGATTTGTCGCTGATGTGTTCAAGGGTAACGATGAAGTGTTAGCCCTTATGACCAATCATCCTAAAACTGGAGAATTGTCGGCATTTAATCACGCAATTGCGGGTTTATATGCCCATGGATACTATGCCGCAGTCGAGAAAAAACCGAGTGTAACCGCATCAATTGAGCTTCCGCAACCGAAGTTAAATCCAGAAAATGAGGCCACAATGACGGCTCCAGCCGAACCTCCCACCAATGCTTCGCTCGAAGCGCTGACGCAGATGTTGACGCAGGCTCTTGGCCGTACTGTAGTACAGCAAGGGGCCGCGACTAATGTCTATGATCGCAACGATGTGCCGCTGGGTTCGATTGTTGTGTCGGGGACTGGTCTTGGTCTGCCGGGTGCCGAAAAATCGGTGATGGATCCTGATAATGCGCAGCGCATCTTACGCGGGGAGCAGTTTGTCGATTTGATCCCCGAACGTTTCCGCAGGAAGATTCTTGACAAGCGCATTACACGTCTCGTCAAGTCAGCGGATGGGAGTGGCGAATTTGTCACAATATCTGATCCAGATGCAGTAATTCGTCTGGCCGGTCGTTCTGGTATGTTCGACCTCCATGACGAATATGGTGTGCCCACCAAGCTGATTGAGGCACTAGACCAGACCACGCAGCTTGCTATTGCCGCAGGTCTTGACGCGCTACATGAAGCCGGTATCCCGCTTGTACAGACTTACCGAACGACGACGACCGGTAAGCAGTTGCCGGATCGCTGGATGCTGCCAGAATCATTGCGTGATGAAACCGGTGTTATCTTTGGAAGCGCCTTCCCCGGTGGGGACCGTTTTGCCGATGAACTAAGCAGATATCATACATTCCAGAATCGACTTGATCAGCTCAGGTTGCTAGAAGATCTTCGAAAGACAGTGAGTGATGGTGTAACCCTTACGGAGATCAATCGACGTGAGGCGGAACTCCGTGAGGAATTAGAGCGCGAACCTTACTCCTTTGATCGTCGCTTTATCTTCCGCATTCTTGCAATGGGACATAGTCAATTCGCCGAGTACATAGGTGCGCGAGGTCCCAATACACATGTCAACGCCGCATGTGCAAGTACTACACAGGGAATTGCCCTTGCCGAGGATTGGATTCGTAGCGGACGTTGCCGTCGGGTCATCGTTCTCGGTGCAGATGATGTGACCAGCGATCACTTGATGGAATGGGTTGGGGCTGGCTTCCTGGCAACGGGGGCGGCTGCGACTGATGACCGTGTCGAGGAGGCGGCCCTGCCGTTTGATCGTCGCCGTCATGGGACCCTGTTGGGTATGGGAGCCTGTGCGCTGGTTATAGAAAGCGAGGATGCTGTTCGCGAACGTGGAATGCGTGCCATCGTTGAAGTGTTGAGCAGCGAAACGCGTAACAGCGCATATCATGGTACAAGGCTAGATGTGAATCATATCTCCATGGTAATGAGTAATCTTGTTACTTCCGCAGAGCGTAGATT
>DAOTXA010000301.1:0-3315 GCA_034435595.1 Anaerolineae bacterium
CATCCGCCCACGCCACTGCCGCGATGACCTTGCCCAGCGTCATCAACAATCGTTCGCTTGCCATTGATTTTCCTTAATATGGATTCAACTGTGTATCGAAGTTAGTGCGAGGATCGCGGATCGCTGTAGCGACCCAGCCCCGCCCGCCAGCGTTCCTGCAAATAGTCATCTCGCGTATCGACATCACGCAGCACGCTATCGGTATCTACGGTCACATACGTAATATCGGCATTGTGGGTATCAAGCACATCACGCAATGAGCCATGCCGAGGTAGATTCAGGATTTCCGGCCAGTAGCGCCGCCCGATCAAAATCGGATGGCCGCGCCGCATCTCGAAGCTAGGCGCGATCAAGTCACCGCGACCTTCACTGTAAGCCATCATCACCTGATAAATCACTTTAGGCTGTATGCGCGGTTGATCACCCAATACGATCATCGCCGCCGCAATGTTATCCGGCATCGCACGCAACCCGGCTTTAATTGACGAAAGCATCTCGCCCGTTTTGTAACCGCGATTGTAAACGACATCCACCCCCAGCGGTTCAATCACCCGCTTGACCGATTTTGACAGATGTCCGGTTACGACAGTCACATGATCCAGGCGCGAATTGAGTGTCTGCTCTATGATATGCTCGATGATACTGCGCTTTTCCGTCCAGGGCATCAGCATCTTAGGCTCGCCCATACGTGTAGACAAACCCGCAGCCAGCACAATCGCCCCGATCGGTCGCCGGACCTCGTGAATCGGCTCTACTGTGCGGACAGACCCCATCGCCACGCCGTCCAAGCGCGATTTTCGCAGCGCCAGACGTGCGATCAAACGCGCACGCGCCCGACCATAGCCCTTTATAGGTGTACGGTTCAGCATGGCGACGATACGCGCATCTTCCGGCACATCGCGCAGGCCAAGCGTATCGTCGCGCAGGATTTGTGCCACCCAGGGAGAGCGTACCGGATTGCCTTTGACGAAACCGTAGCGGTCAATGATGGCCTGTGAGTTCTCGACATGATCATCATCCAGAGGCTTCCCTAACACAGATAGCGACAGCACCGGAATTACCAGCGTCGTTTCCGACGGAATCACAGGTTCACCGATCCCCGGTGCTTTGAGCGGTCGCCCGCTGGACCCATCCGCTTCCACCAGCAGCACGTCGGAATCAACAACGTCTAGCAGCAGCGGAATCGCCTCCAGCGGCGGACCATACACGTTGCCATCTTCAATGCGATCGTATAGAAATACAAATCCAAATTCGCTCAACGCATCGGAAATCACCCGGCTGTCCGCGCCGAACTTAACCGCTTCCGGCATCAAATCAAGTTGATCCTCACGGATTTTCGTGGTGGTCGTCGCCAGCACACGCAAACCCGATTCACGCAATTCGTAGCCAAACGCAACCAATGTAGAGGTTTTGCCCCCCGCACCGATAAAGGCGACCACATCACCCTGCGTGACCTCGAATGCCTGTTGAAATCGCATATTTGCTCGCTACACTCCTACAAAACGCCGACGCCCTGTGCCCGCAAAGCCGATACCACGCGATCCGGCGTAAATGGATGATGATCCAGCCATACGCCAGTCGCATCATGTACTGCCGCTGCAATTGCCGGGAGCAGTGGCAAAAATGGCATTTCTGCCACGCCACGCGCCCCCCATGGGCCTATCGGATCGGCATATTCCAGAATAACCGATTTTACCTCGGCAGGCACATCCAACACGGTCGGGATCAAATACGTAGACAAAAACGGGTTCTTGATCTGCCCTTCGACGGAAACGAGATTTTCCATCAATGCATAGCCTGCCGCCTGCACGACCGCCCCCTCGACCTGTCCTTCCACCTGCTGCGGATTAATCGCCTTACCCACGTCATTCGCAGAGACGACTTTAAGCAGCCGAATATGCCCGGTTTCGATATCAACCTCGACTTCGACCGCTTCCGCAGCGTAGCCATAGGCAAAATTGGGCATGGATTTACCCGTTTTCGGATCATACATGGTTGTCTTAGGCGGACGGTACATAAACTCGCCGCGTGCGGGACGGTCCTCGTTGCCCCAATTTTCCAGCGCGATTTCCGCCGCGCCACGTATCGCGTTGCCTGCCATAAAGGTCAAACGCGAGGCCGACGCACTACCCGACGAGTCCGCTATTGATGAATCCGACGCAGCCAGCCGCACCTTATGAAAAGGTACGCCGACCGCTTCCGCTGCCATTTGTATAAAGACCGTGTGCGCCCCCTGCCCCACATCCGCACCCGCTGCTGTGACGATGACTTCATCAATTTCGGCAGAACCGCGCAGTTCGATTGCCGCCCAACTATGTTCGGGAAAACCGAACGAATAACCCACGTTCTTGAATCCACACGCAAAGCCAACGCCACGCCGCAATGCTGGATTCACTGATTGTTTACACTCGTCACGCGTGAAAGAATCGCCATCTTGCGTCCAATAGCTTTCTCGCGCACAGGCTTCGATCACCTGCGGCATCGTCACACCGGGTGGCAAAGGCGTCCCCACACTGAGAATGCTCCCCTCTTGAATGCTATTCTTGAGACGCAGTTCAACCGGGTCCAGGTCTAGCGCATCCGCAAGTTTGTTCATTTGTCCCTCGGCAGCCAATGCCGCCTGCGGCGCACCGAACCCACGAAATGCGCCACACGGAATGTTATTCGTATACACGCCGTAGGTATCAATGTGGATGTTGTCGATCACATACGGCCCCGTCGCCATCAACTGCGCGTTGGCGACAACCTTTGTAGACGTATAATTATACGCGCCTGCATCCCCGATGACGGTCGCTTCTGCCGCGACAATGCGCCCGTCTCTGGTCGCACCCCATTTGGACCGAAAGCGGAAGGGATGCCGCTTATGGTGATAAAGAATGCTCTCCTCGCGGCTCCAGATAATTTTCACGGGACGTTGTAGACGCTGCGCCGCCAGTGCCAGCACAATCTGTACAGACATATCCTCGCGCCCGCCAAACGCCCCACCAATCGCCGGGTAAATGACGCGCACCTGTTCTTCCGGCAAATTCAGTGCATGTGTGATCTGCCACAGGTCTTCGTGCGTCCACTGCCCTGCCACGCAGACCGTCACCCGTCCGACTTCGTCGATATAGCCGAGTCCGGCTTCTGGTTGCAGATAAGCGTGCTCCTGCCAGCTTGTGGAATATTCGCCCTCGACGATGACTTCCGCTTCCGACCATCCGGCATCCATATCGCCCTTGCGGATGCGATAATGACACAGGATGTTATTCGGTACAGTCGGGTGGAGTTGAGGCGCACCGTCTTGCATCGCATCTTCCATGTCGAAAACGGCGG
>DAOTXA010000302.1:0-3396 GCA_034435595.1 Anaerolineae bacterium
TATGTAGAGCGCGGTGTGCGCTTTATCGGTGTCACCTTCCGCGATGAAGAGGCGGATACCCGTGCATTTATAGAGGAATTCGCCATCACCTACCCGTCTGGCCCCGATACCAACCAGACCATCGCCCGTCGCTACGATGTCAACGGCCTGCCAGAAACGTTTGTGATCGACCAAAACGGGGACATCGCCGCCACCTTCCGCGGCCCCATCGCGCCCTACAGTCCGTTCAAGATTGAGGACCTGGTCGCGGTGCTGGATGACCTGCTGGGGGATGGACCGGGCGAATAGTCAGGACGTAGATCATGCAAGTCACATCACCAGACGCGCTCTCCATCGGGGGCGCGTTTGCGTTTTGAATGTAGCAGCTTGGATTATGGCACCCATGCCGGGAGATAGCCATCATCGGTGATTTGCACCAGTTCGCGGGTGTCGCGGGTGTAGGTCCATACTTCCAGCGCACCTGTGCCGGACGGTTGTAGATTCTCGTCAAGCATGGCGAAGCGCCCCATGAGCAGGGCGTCCCCATCCGGCGACCAACTCAACGAACCGTGATTATAGCGCTCGTCCACGATCAGCGGAGATACGTCGCCGTCGCGGGCGTCGATGAGATAGACTTGATGCCCGACAGTGAAACGCTCGTTATCCAGATATTTGCGCTGCATGGCGATAAAATCCCCGTCAGGACTCCACGCCGGACCCTGATCGTCCGTCCCTTCCTGCGCGGAGGTGAGGACGTTCGTTGCCTGTGTACCCAGGTCAGCAATTTGCAGCGAAGCACGCACGAATTCACCCCCGGTCAGGATTTCGGTGTAGATCATGCGCTGACCATCCGGCGAAAAGGCCCCGATTTCGCCGGAATCGGACGGGACGAAGAACAGCGCGTCTTCCGGCGGTAAGTCAAAGTTGTAGAGGATGATCCCCCGGTTTGTCGGATCAAAATAAGCGAGATGCCCGCCATCCGGCGAGAACATAGGGCTGTAGCCAATAGCCTGCGAATCGTCTACGAGTGGGCGCGTGGTCGTCGGACGGACGGCGATATCGAGCAGCCACACACGATTGGGACTCGATGGCATCCCCAGATCGCTGTTGAGGTCCACGCGCTGGTAGGCGATGGTGTTGCCGTCGGGATGCCAGACGGGTCCGGTACAGTCGGCGTCCTGCGCGATGCAGTTGGTGATTTGCTCTACTTCGTTGGAGCGCAAATCAAGCAGATAGACATCGGCGTTGCCGCTCTCGAAGTTGCGCTCGGTGTAGGCGATGTAGCGTCCATCGGGTCCCGGCGCATAGTCGAAGATGCCGAAGCGCGAGAACGTCACCTGTTCGGCAGATTCGGGGTTATCGAGGCTGGCAATCCACAAGTTTTGAATCCCGGCGGCGTCGGCCCGCACAAAAGCGACACGCGGCTCGCGTCTGGCGACGGTGTTGAGCGTGGCTGCGATCCCGGCAACCAAAAACAGCGCGACCATCATTACGGTCACATCAAAGCGACTGAGAGCAAAACGATTTGGCGTCATATGTGTGCGCTAGGGATACAAGTACGGGTGTTCCGGCTGTTCGACCGAATCGACCGTCTGCGGGATAAGGATGGGCAGTGTCTCGCCCCGGAAGTCCCCGGCGTTAAATTCGCCGCGCACGCGCACCCATTCACCTTCACTGAGTTGCGATGTATCCGCCCACATGACGGGCAAGGCAAAGGCGCTGGCATCGGCGACACAACAACTCAAAGCGAAGCGTGCGACCATGAACTGGTCACTCTCAAGGCCGGGTTCGCGGTAGACGAAGCCGATTACATCCGCTGGCGTGCCGTCGAGTGCGGCGGCGGCGGGTTCGCTGTTAAACACACGCAGCCAGTCAAGGATATTGCGGTCGAGCGGGTCGGCGGTGAAGGTGTTTAAGCCGCCCAGTCCACTGCCGGTAGTAGTCAGATTGCCGTTGATGGCTTCTGCGCCCAGCGGCTGCGAGGGAATCAACGTGCCCAGGACAAGCGGCGCACCCACGATCAGCAGCACCGACCATGACGGCTCGCTGATGTGCCCGTATCCGGTGGCGGTATCGTCGCGTTTGTTGATGTTGGTCAGCGCGGCGAGTCCGAGTCCGGCGAAGAGGACGACCGCGACATACGACAGCCAGCCGAAGCTCTCGGTAATGTTGACGTAGTTGGTGATATCTCCGGTGACGATGATCACCGCGAAGTAAATCGCCAATCCAAACAGAATCAGCACCTTAAGCCAGCCCTGCACGTTGACCTTGCGGCGTTCGTTGGTTTTGGATTCGTCCGACTCATCCGACTCAATGGGAGATTGCGTAAGTTCCATACGGCGAGTTCCCTATATGTGACTCGTCGATCATTGGGCGATACGGTATCACAAGGCAGTCGTCTGTGACAAGAGGAATCGGGCGCGGGTATGGGGATCGTTGGGTGGGGCGACCAAGCGAGGATCGCCCCTGCGAAATGCGACGTTTTCAGGACAATCCGAACAGGTGTGTGACGACCGTCGCGCCCGTACCACCGATGTTCTGCGTCATGCCGATTTCTGCGTTTTGTACCTGATTCTCGCCTGCTTCTCCGCGTAGCTGCGTGACTACATCCACGATTTCATAGACGCCTGTCGCGCCGACCGGATGCCCGCGCCCCTTGAGTCCACCCATGGTGCTGATGGGGATGCGTCCACCGGGGGTAATGTCACCATTTTGCGCCAGATCGACACCTTTGCCCGGTTCCGCGAATCCGGCGGCTTCCAGACTGAGCGCCGCCATGATCGTAAATGCGTCGTGAAGCTCGAACACATCTACGTCCGCAGACGAAATCCCCGCTTTGGCATAGGCCCGTTCCGCGCCAGATTTGGCGGCGAACAGTTCAAGCATGTTGTTTCGGTCACCGACAGTCACGCTATCTGTCGCGGTGACACTGGCAAGGACTTTGATCGGCGTGTGTGCGGATGTAGACAGGTCAGGGACCATCTCCAGCGGGCACAGAATGATCGCCGCCGCGCCATCGCAGATAGGCGAGCTATCAAAGCGGTTGACCGGGTCAGAGATCATCGGGGCACGCTCATAGCGGTCCTGCGTCACTTCCATATGGAACATGGCGTTAGGGTTGTTGTTGGCGTTGGCGTGCGCGTTGATGCTGAAGGGTCCGAAGGCGCTGTGGGGTACGTTGTATTCGTGCATGTAGCGCTGCATAATCAGGGCGTTGAGGGCGACGAAGGACGCACCCATCATGCCCTCAAATTCGGCATCGGCGGCGGTAGCAAGCGCGGTGAGAATCTGCGCGGTAGTGGAATCGGTCATTTTCTCCACTCCGCACACGGCGGCGATATTCACGTCCCCGCTGCTGATGGCGCGGACTGCGTTCTGGAAGGCTGCACCACCGGACGCGCAGGCGGCCTCCACCGT
>DAOTXA010000303.1:0-11407 GCA_034435595.1 Anaerolineae bacterium
GTTTCACCATCGAAGCCCCCGAAGGCTGGACGGACGAAAGCACCGACAGCTTCGCCCACTTTAGCAACGGCGCACAGGGCGACCTCTACGCCATCGCCACCGCATCCGCCGACCTTGACGCGGGCATTCTCGCCGCCATCGCGCAGATCGTCCCCGATTTCAGCGACGACCCGGTGCAGTCCAGCACGGTTGCCGGATTTGATATGCGCCAGTGGCAGCAGAATGTGTACGCCACGCCGCAGGGAATTCTCGTCGTACTGGCGACCTACGAAGGCGACACGACCTACGCATTTATGGCGCTGGCATCGCAGGCCGCCATCGCACAGATTAACCCGGTTATCGTCGCCACATGGCAGACACTCACCATCAACGCCGGACCCGTCTATGCGCCTGCTGACTATGTGGACGAATCCGCGTTCAGCGAGCGCGACGTGACGGTCGTCAGCGGCGACTTTGAGCTTCCCGCCACGCTGACCGTCCCTGAAGGTGAGGGGCCATTCCCCGCTGTCGTGCTGGTGCACGGGTCGGGTCCGGCGGATCGCAACGCATCTATTGGCCCCAATCGCCCACTGCAAGACCTCGCATGGGGGTTGGCGTCTAACGGTGTTGCCGTCCTGCGCTACGACAAGCGGACGTTTGTCTATGGTGCGGATAGCGCCCCGAATGGCGAACCGATCACTGTACAAATCGAAACCATTGACGACGCGGTCGCCGCGCTGGAACTGGTCGCCACGTTTGACGAAATCGACGCCGAGCGCGTGTTCGTCCTCGGTCACAGCCTCGGCGCACAGATGGCCCCCTTCATTGCAGAGGCCGCGAATCCGGCAGGAGTTGTAATGATCGCGGCAGGTGGTCGCAGCCTGATGGACAGCATCGCTATGCAGACGGAATACCTGGCTGCTCTGGATGGCGAGGTCAATGCGGCAGAGCAGGCGCAGATCAACGGGTTAACGGCTCAGGCACAAGCCATGAGCGCCCTAACGCCGGACGATCTGCCTAGCGATCTGACTTTCGCCGGAGCGCCTGCCGCCTACTGGGTGGACCTCATCAACCGCGACCCGGTCGAGACGGCGCAATCGCTCGACTTGCCCTTCATGATTTTGCAGGGCGAGCGTGACTATCAGGTGACGATGGACGACTTCGCGGTGTGGCAGGACGCGCTCACGGGTGACAACGCGACGTTCATCAGCTACCCGGCGCTTAACCACATCTTCACCACCGGTGAAGGCCCCGGCTCACCAGCGGACTACGCGGTCGCGGGTAACGTGCCACAGGAAGTTATCACTGACATTGTGAATTGGATCGGTACGGTTACCGAATAGGTCACAGTGATACACGCATACAATAAGTGGGCGCATTTGTATGCGCCCATCATGTCATGTATCTACCAGAGAGGCAACACCATGAGCAAAGGCACAGTTTACGACGATCCGATTCTGCGCTACAACGACCCGGTAAGCGGGCGCGAAGTCATCAAACTGACCGAATATATGGGACACAGCAATCACCTGTACTTCACCGACCCCTGCTGGTTCAACAATGACCGTTCGTTCGTGTTTACGTCAGATCGCGGCAACCGTAGCAACCTGTTTCGCTATGATCTCGATGCGTTCAAGGCCACACAGTTGACCGACCTCGGCACCAACGACGACCCCCGGCTATCCGAACGGCGGCCCGGTGGTGCATATAGTGCCGCACGCGACCGTCACTACTTCTGGTGGCATCGACTGTTGATCGAGTTGAACGTCGATACGTTGGAGGAGCGCGTTGTCTACGAAGTGTCGCCAGAATGGGAAGCGCTCCACTATGCGACAACCTCGGCGGATGGTCGATATGTGGTCGCCGTATTCAAAGAACCCACAACATCCGACGGCCCGCGCATCGACTTCTCGTATTCGCGCTTTGTGGAATTCTTCGAGAATCCACCACTCACACAGATCGTTCGCATCGACATCGACAGTGGCGAGTTGACCGTTTTATACGAGGAAAACCGCTATATCACCCATATCAACCCGTCACCCAGAAATCCGACCCTGATGACCTACTGTCACGAAGGACCCTGGGATCGCGTGGAACAGCGCATCTGGGGTATGAACATCGAGACGGGCGAACACTGGAAAATCCGCCCGCAGGATGGGCAAAACGTCGCCGTCGGTCACGAATATTGGCTGGCAGATGGTGAGCGAATCGGCTATCACGGACGCCCGCGCACCGGAGAAGGCAAGCACGTCTTTGGTACGATCCGCGCAGACAACAGTGACCATATCGAGGTATTGTTCCCGTATGATTCGGTGCATTTTCAAAGCCTGGATGAGAACCTGATCGTCGGTGATGGCACACCCGCGTTTTCGCTGCCCGGTGACGGCATCGCCACGCCGTATATCCAACTGTTCCGGCGCGAGGACGGCGAATACACCGGGCCGCGTGTACTTTCGTATCATCGCAGCACCTTCAACGACCAGCACGCGCACTGTCACCCACGCTTTACGCCGGACGGCAAATATATCAAATATGCGTCGGACCTGACTTCATACTCGAATATTTATCTGGTCGAAGTCGGCGATTATGAAACCCTACCGACGATGGACGACGTGCTGGCAAAACGTTAGCTGTTTTTTGCACACCGGGGCGGCGATCGTCGCCCCACACACAGGATAACGATCTATGCGATTCTCACGATCCCTATCCAGACGCCTGATGCTCAGTCATGTGCTGGTAGCTATCTTGACCAGTGCGGTCGCGCTCATCGCCCTGACGTTCATGCTCATGCCATCAGTTGCTGGTGCGAATAACACCATCTTCGCCAAAATCCCCAGCATTATCTGGTGGTTTGAGATGGACGAGACAGAACAAGCCCTCATCAATCTGCCGCACGGTTTCACGATGATGCTGGACCCGGATGGCGAAACGGTCGTTTTTGTTTACGGGGATGGGATCGCGTGTAGCGTTGGCGATAACCTGTCAGACTGTGCACCAGCGTTAGCCGGACTTGAGGAAAGCACGACTCCGGTTACCGTGGATGGTGCGACGCACGAACGGGTGATTGCCGATGCCGTCACCGGGCATCGCCTGATTGACCAACGCCAGCGCATCCGCACCAATGACTTGTTAGCCCCATTTGTGATCCTATCCATTGGATTAGCGGTGCTGGCGAGTCCGGTAGCGTTGATTCTGGCACGCTTCACCGCCGGGGGGCTGACACGGCGGCTCGATCAAATTACAGGGACGGCGCGGCGTTTTGCCGGGGGCGAGTTCACAGTGCGCGTTAGCGACCGCCAGCACGACGATGTCGGACAACTGGCGCAGCAGTTCAACAGCATGGCAGATACGCTGCAACAGAATGTCGATATACTGCGCGACCTCGCCCAGCGTAACGCCAATCTCGCACGAGAAGCTGAAGAAGCTGCCATCGAAGTTGAGCGCCTGCGCCTCTCGCGTGATCTACACGACTCAATCGCGCAACGACTGTTCAGCCTCAACGCCAACGCCGCCACCCTGCCGGGGATGATTGAGCGTGGTGACGCTGATGTCCTCGTACAGGCACAGCGCATTGCTACGCTCGCGGAACAGGCACAATTGGATTTACGCTCAATGATTGTCGATTTACGCCCGGAAACAGTCAAGCGGCGCGGACTCTCTGGCGCAATTGACGACCTGTGCGCCGATTGGCAACGAGTCAACAGTACACAGGTCGAATGCGCAATTGTGCTACAAGGGCGGCGGATTCCCGTCGGCGTGGAGGACGCGGTCTATCGCATCACGCAGGAAGCGCTGAACAACATCGCCAAACATGCCGGCGCGAAGCAGGTTAGCGTATCGGTGTTGGAAGGCGCAAACAGCCTTACGCTCAGTGTCAGCGATGACGGCGGCGGCTTCGACTATGAAACAGTCAACGACAAGTCAAGGCGGGCGCATTTCGGCCTCATCGGTATGCGAGAACGAGCGCGTTCTGTCGGCGGTACGCTGGATGTTGAGAGCGATCTCGAACGCGGAACTACCGTTCGGCTGGTGGTCCCGCTGGCAGACGGAACCGAGCAAGGGGGAAACTCATCATGATTAAAGTGCTAATCGTAGACGATCATGCGGTTGTGCGCCAGGGATTGCACCAGCTTATCGACCCGCAGCCGGATATCGAAGTCGTGGGCGAGGCCGATGACGGCGCAAGTGCGGTGCAAATGGCGCGTTCGCTATCGCCCGATGTCATCCTCATGGATTTGCTCATGCCCGGTATGGACGGCGTGACGGCGATCCACGAGATTACGGCGCTGAACCTACAAACTGGCATCATCGCGCTTACATCGTCGCTGGAAGACGAACTTGTCCGGCAGGCGTTACAAGCTGGTGCGAACGGCTATCTGCTGAAGGCCAGCCGCGTTAGCGATGTGATCGACGCCATAAAACGTGTCGCACGCGGGGAAACGGCCCTTGACCCGGCAGCGGCGCAGGTACTCATGCGACAAACCCGCGCCCATGATCCGCTGGACGAACTAACGGTCCGTGAGCGTGAGGTGTTCGACGAGTTGATCTATGCACGCAGCAATGCCGAAATCGCCGGAAACCTGCACATTAGCGAAGTTACGGTGCGAACGCATATCGCTAGCCTGCTGGATAAGCTCTCTCTGCGTGACCGCACGCAGGTGGTTATTTACGCGCTCAAACGGGGGTTGGTGCGTGTAGAAGATTTGCCCTAATGCTGGCATGATTATGCCATCCGGCGTAAGATGTAGGCGCTTATCCGCACTACACGAACACAGCAATCCGCATGATATCCCGTCTCAATCCTCTCATTCTGCCAGTGCTGCTGGCGCTGATCCTCGCTGCACCCGTTTATGCGCAACCAGATGACGACCGTCAGGTGTGGACCTTCTATTTGAGCTTCTGGGCGGGTGAAAACACATGGGTGTGGAACGAATCCATCCTGCAAGATTACCCGCTTCTTGGCCCGTACAACTCAAAACTGCCCGAAATCGCAGCCGCGCATATCCAACAGGCACAGAGCGCGGGCATTGATGCCTTCCTCGTCAACTGGTGGGGCATTGACGAAACCGTCACTACAACACCCGCCTTCGAAAATCTACTCGACCGGGCCGGGGAACAGGGATTCAAGATTGCCGCTGTGATCGACGTATTCCCGCAGCAGTTCTTGCGTGACCCCGAAACAATTATGCGTTCACTGCGTCACATCATCGAAGTGTGGGCCGCGCATCCGGCGTATTTGCATGATACCGACGGTCGCCCGGTGATTGCATTCGCGTTTCAATATATGGCAGGCTTCGACACGGCGCAGTGGCAGGCGATCCGAGAAACCGTTGACCCGAATCATCAAACACTGTGGATAGCCGAAGGACTTAGCGCGTGCTGCCTGCACGATGGTGTGTTTGATGGCATGTATGCGTTTAATATGGCGTGGGCCAGCGGTGAGGCTGATTTCTACATCGCAGAGCGTAATCTAATCTTCAAGCGCGGCGGAAGTGTCTACATTCCAACAATTTCCCCCGGTTGGGACGAGGACGCCATCGCCGCGCTAACCGACCGCCCGCGTCCCACATCAATCCGCGACCGCGAAGACGGGCAGTTCCTGCGCGATAGTTGGAATGCCACGCTGGAAACGAAATCCGACGTTATTCTGGTCGTGTCGTGGAATGAGTTCATCGAGAATTCGCATATTGAACCAAGCGAGGCGTATGGCACGCAATCGCTCGATATTCTGAGAGAACTTATCACTGACTGGCGCGGAGAATCCCCGAACGACCCTGCCCCGATTCCGCTATCATACCGTATCGAAGTGGATACAATCACACCTGCCTATGCAGAACCATCGAGTTCCAGCTCAATACAAACGCGGCTGCTGCCCGGTGCGTCTTACGAAATCGCTTATGAAGACGGCGGCTATTACGGCGTGATATCTGGTGGACGCATCGTCTATGCACACTACACGCAGATTCGCATCATCCCTCAAATTGGTGACTGATTGGCGCAAGACACTTTCTTTTATCGCCATCCATCTGTCGAAGCCAACGACCCAATAGTAAACGCCACCTATCTTCGATAAGGCGGCGCTTTGACTCAAGCGACGTTATGGCTACTCGTACACGAAATCGTAGTTGTTCGCATCGCACACCGGAACGTAACCCATCTTCATGTAGATGCTGTTCGACGTGGGGTTCTGCAAATCAGTGAACAGAAAGCAGAACTTGCGACCGCTGTCCAGTTGGTTCTGCGAGAGCTGCGCCACGACTGCCGAAGCGTATCCGCGACGGCGTTTCTCCGGCGGCGTGTACACCGCCCCGATGCGAATCCCGTTCGGCGTCGGACCCGCTGCACCAGCCATCGATACGACCTCGCCACCATCCACCCATACGCCAAGTTCGTGGTCCGGCGAAGATAGCCAGCGCTCGACGCCCTTTTCTCCACTCGTGCGATCGGTTGATTCGTGAGTCGCCTCGTCGATGAATGCCATATGCCACGATACCAGCAAATCGAATTCGTCGCGGCTGGCGCGGCGATACGTTCCGCTGACACCCTGCGGAAACGTCACTTCATCCAGGCGATAAATGCGCATTCCCATCTCTACATTGGATTTGCACCCGGTCAGCCGTTCATAGATAGCGGCAAAACGTTTTTCCGCCGGGACGGACGCCACAACGCCGGTCAAGCCATTTCCGTATTCCTCGCATAGATCAGTCGCCAGTAATTCCAGAGCGGGTTCCGGCGCGTTGTGTGACAAAATTACGCTGCGCGGTGGCGTGCGCACCGCCGCCGCGACAATCTCATCGCCGTCGAACACCGCCGCGAGATACGGCATATCGTCACCGTATGTCGTGGGATTCTGTGCCACAGCGCCGCTAATGCCGATAGGCAAATTGTTCTCCGCTTCGTGCTGCTGCAAAAAAGACCAGACTTCCCCTTTGAATTCCGCGCCAGATGCATAACGCTTCAGTTTGATGTTCATGTCGATTACCCTCCTCTATCCGCTGCTGGTGGATGCTTGTCCGCCGGACGAAAAAGCCGTGACCAGACCGAGCGCGATATACACGCTGCCACTAAAGTATCGTTGCGCACGCACCACTTGGATGCTTCTGCGCAAAACTCCGCGCACCGTCCCCGCTGCGAGGGCATAAGCACTATCGCTGACAATGCCCATGGTCATCAAAATCGCGCCCAGCAGCACAATTTGTAGCGCCACCGAACCTCGCGCCGGGTCTACAAACTGCGGCAAAAACGCAAAGATGAACAGCGCCGTTTTCGGGTTCAATACCTGTACGATCACCCCCTGACGATAGACTTCGCGCAGAGTGCGACCATCACCGCTGCCCGTGTCGTCATCAACCGGGAGTTCATCGCGGCTCAACAACGTCTTGATACCCAGATACACCAGATAGGCCGCGCCCAGATACTTGACCACGCTAAACGCCAGCGCCGACGATACCAGCAGTGCAGACAGTCCTGCCGCCGCCGCTGCGATATGGACGAGCGTTCCCGTCCCCGCGCCAACTGCCGAAATCACCCCGGCCCGCCATCCCTGGTCAATACTGCGGGCGACAATATACAACACCGCCGGACCGGGTGTGACCAGCAAGACGACGGACGCGGTCATAAACACCGCCAGCGTAGATAGATCGAGCATGGTGCATTCCTCACGTATATTAGGTGATAAAAGTCCACAACGGGTCACAAATCAGTGTACGCCTGCTCGGCATGATGTCTACTCCATCCCATCCAACCCAAGACGCTCGAACTGCTCCGGCGGCGCGTCATTGGCCTGCATCAGCGCCACAAGAAAGGCGACCATACGTGCTTCCACTTCCGGGTTGTTCAAAGTGGATTGCTGCTCCGGGTCTGCGACCACATCAAACAGCATCGTCCCTTTACTTAACGCGAACTTGCCGATATTTCCCCACAGCCCCGCCGGAACTTTTAAGACAGGCATCCCCTTGGTAAAGCTGAACGGTTCCGCAAGCGTAGCCTCGCGCAGTTGATCGGCAGGTAGATAGCCACTCATGACGTTTGTGTTCAGTGTGTAGTTGAAAAGCGGACCGTTGTCCTCAGTGACGGGTCCGCGCATGTAGACATACTGCCCGTCCGTCACGTTGACGTGCCCGCCATGAATACCAAACAGCGCTGCCTCACGGGTAGGCGTGTTGTTTTCCAGCGTGTCTTTAAGCACCACGCCCTGCATATCCGCCGGACGCTCCACATCGAAGTATTCGAGCAGCGTCGGGGCCATGTCGATCATCTGAACGAGGGCGTCATTACGCGTCCCCTGCTGCTGACTGCGTGGATCCCAGATAAACAGCGGCACATGCGCGATCTCCTGATACCAGGGATGCACGACCTTCGCCCAACTGTCGTGTTCACCCAGCAAAAAGCCGTGATCGGTATTGACGATGAGCAGGGTATCATCCCACAGGTCATATTCATCCATTGCTCGCAACACGCGACCAAGATGGGCGTCACACATACTCAATAGCGCCAGATACTCGTTGCGCAAATGCTCGACCTGTTCCGGCGTTTCCTCGATATTGCGATACGGAGGCCAGTCGAAAACGGGGCCGTCGTAGTCATGTGGATACAAGTCTTTATAATGCTGCTGCGTGAAAAACGGTTCGTGCGGGTCGAACGTCTCAATTTGTAAGAACCAGTTGTCTTGCTCGTGGTTGCGCTTGATAAATTCTAACCCCATGTCAAAGGTACGCGGCTGTGGCTGATCCTGTTCACGCTGCATATACTGGCGATTCACCCAATCATGACGCCACATCCGCCCTTCTCGTCCGGCGACCGCCTCAGGAATGTCGGGGTCGGCGACATCCGGTTGCCAGAGGTCGCCCTCCTGACCACGAGCAAACTGCCACGACGAATAGCGGTTGTGATAGGTCGCGCCGCCGTCCTCGAAGTAGTGATAGTGATCGGTGACAAGATGCGTATAGACGCCGTTCTCTCGCAAAATTTCGGGCATGGAATCATCAAAGGCTTCCAACTGTCCCCAGCTACGATGCAGGAAGTTGTAGCGCCCGGTGTGAAGTTCGCGGCGGGCGGGCATACATGGCATCGACGCGACATAGGCGTTATCAAAAGTGACGGTACGTTCCGCGAGGCGGGCGAAATTCGGCGCGTGAATACGTGGGTCTGCCCCATATGGCGGCAGCATCCGGCGGTTCAACGTGTCGAACATAACCATAATGGCTTTCATAATCAATCCCTCTATTTGAATGTTTATGCAAATCCAAGCCTACCGCGCACTGTGTATTGCGTCCACGAGTTGGTACGGGCCAATTTACGCGGCGAACGGGCAAACGCGCTAGACTAACGAATGCAACCACACGATTGAGGAAATCCATTATGCGACCAAATATTGTCTTTATTACCGTTCACGATCTGGGGCGACACCTGCCCTGTTATGGCTGGGAAAGCGTACCCGCGCCAAATATGGACCGTCTCGCCACGGAAGGCGTAGTCTTCGAGCAGGGATTTTGTACCCCGCCGCAGTGCAGCCCCAGTCGCGCCGCGCTGCATACCGGACGTCACGCCCATGCCACCGGGATGCACGGACTCGCGCACGCGCCCTTTTTCTTCTCGCTGCACGATGACGAAATCCACATGGCACAGCGATTACAGGCAGTCGGCTATAGTACGACACTGATCGGCGTGCAGCATGTGGCGATGAACCTGTCAGCACCGGATAACCCCGCACGACTCGGTTACGACACCGCCTATCCCTGGGGCGATGCCATTACCGTTGGCAGCAAGGCCGCACAGATCATCGCAGAACGGGCAAATGGGAATAAGCCATTCTATCTGGAAGTCGGACTGATCGAACCCCACCGCCCCTATGACAACGTGCCGCCTAACGACCGCAAGGGCGTCGATCTGCCGCCCTACGTGCCAAATACGCCGGAAGCGCGGCATGAGTTCGCCATGTTACAGGGGACAATCAAGCGTATGGACGACGGCGTCGGCCTCATCCTTGACGCGCTGGATGCACACGGACTCACCGCCAACACATGGTTGATCTTCGTCACCGATCACGGCCTCGCCATGCCACGTGCCAAATGTATGCTTTATGACCCCGGCATCGAGACGGCCTTGCTCATGCGCTGGCCCACACAGGGGATCAGCGGCGGCAAACGGGTATCGTCGCTGGTGAGTCATGTGGATATGGTTCCCACTATGCTCGATGCGCTCAATATGCCACAACCGGATAACTTACACGGCAAAAGCTACTGGTCGCTGTTGACCGGGGATGTATCGCCCAGCCGCGACCGGGTCTACGCAGAGAAAAGCTATCACGGGCGCTATGATCCGATCCGCGCCGTCCGCACAGAAACCCACAAGCTAATCGTCAACTTTGAGATTGCTGACCGCATTGACGTACCCACAGATACGATGGAAGGGCAAATTTTCATCCAGATGTTGGACGAAGTACGCGGCAAACGTCCGCAGTTGGAACTGTACGACCTGCGTGTTGATCCCGATGAAAAGCAAAACATCGCCAATCAACCGGAATCCGCCGAAATCGTCGCCGCACTCAAGGCCGATCTGGTACGATGGATGCGCGAGACAGGTGATCCGTTGCTCAACGGCCCCATCGCTTCGCCGTACAATGTGAAAGCCATACGCGTGCTGGAAGGCGCAACAGAGTAGGCGCAACAGAGTAAGGACATATCATCTCATGCGTCAAGCATGTGACACTGTTAACAACTGGTAGATAGGACATGACTCAATGAATATCGCAGATAACATCACGCAATTGGTGGGAAACACACCGCTGGTACGTTTGAATCGCCTTGCAGAAGGCATTGACGCGCAGGTTACACTCAAACTCGAATTCTTCAACCCTGCCAACAGTGTCAAGGATCGCATCGCCATCTCTATGATCGAAGCCGCCGAGCGCGATGGCCTCATCAACCAGAATACCGTCATTGTAGAGCCGACCAGCGGCAATACCGGGATCGGTCTGGCGATGGTCTGTGCACAGCGTGGCTATAAGCTGAAGATCGTTATGCCGGATACATTGAGCATGGAACGCCGCAAGGTGCTGCGTGCATTCGGCGCAGAGTTGATTCTGACACCCGGCACTGGCGGCATGAACGCCGCCCTCGCCAAAGCCTACGAAATGCGTGACGCTGACCCCAATGTGTGGATTCCCCAGCAATTTGAGAACCCGGCCAATCCGCAGGTGCATCGCGTGACTACCGCAGAGGAAATCTGGCGCGACACCGACGGACAAATCGACATTTTTGTGGCGGGCATCGGCACCGGGGGGACAATTACCGGCGTTGGCGAAGCGCTAAAACAGAAAAAACCCGATTTGCATGTCGTCGCGGTGGAACCCAAAGGGTCAGCGGTGCTTTCCGGCGGTGAAAAAGGTAAGCATCCGATTCAGGGCATTGGCGCGGGATTCGTCCCC
>DAOTXA010000304.1:0-11945 GCA_034435595.1 Anaerolineae bacterium
GCCGCCCCTACAAGTTCATGAAAGGTGTGTAGGGGTCGCATTCTTGCGACCCGCCTGCTCAAAATATCGACCACGCCATTTTGTGGCTGTACCCATTCTTGCCGTCCGCAGGGAAAATAGTGCGACATGTATTGTGAGAAACATCTTGAGCGAAAATACTGGTGTTAATAATCAAACGCTATCCGTATATTCTGGAGGGAAGATGCATTCACAAAAAGCACTTGTGATCGGTGGCGGTATCGGCGGATTGACGACGGCGATTGCATTGACCAGGGTGGGAATCGACGTAGAGGTATACGAGCAGGCCAGCCAACCACGCGCCGACGGAGCCGGTCTGACACTGTGGGCCAATGCCATTCGAGCGTTGAACGCGCTTGATGCAGCCGGTACGATCACGTCCAGTGTCAACGACGATACCGCCAACGCTATCCGCCGCTGGAATGGTGATGTCCTGTCCGCGATTGATGCGCAGATTCTCCGGCAAAAATACGGCGCTTCCACTGTTGCCGTGCATCGCGTTGATTTCATGCACGCGCTGTTGGCGAAAACGGGCGATTGTGTGCGGTTTGGCAAACGACTCGCCCGCTATGAACAGGATGCAGACGGCATCCATGTAACCTTTGATGATGGCACGCAGGCCAGCGGTGATATGCTAATTGGAGCAGATGGCATTCATTCGCGGGTGCGGTCGCAGATGTTCCCGGCATCGCAGCCGGTTTACCGGGGATACGCGTCATGGCGCGGTGTCGTCCACTTTGATCACAGGCGTATTAATGGCATGTGGGGCGAAACCTGGGGGCAGGGCGCACGCTTTGGCATTGTGCCCTTAAGCGAGGGGCGTGTGTACTGGTTCGCACCGCTGAACCGTCCGGCAAACTCACCCCCGGCACATCATCGCGCATTGCTGCTAAAGACATTCGGGAACTGGCACGATCCGATTCCGGCACTACTCAATGAAACGCCCGACGAGGCGTTGCTGTACAACGATATCTCCGATATTGAACCGCTGCCGGGTTGGATTGACGGTCGCGCTGTGCTGCTGGGAGATGCTGCACACGCCATGACGCCCAATATGGGGCAGGGGGCGTGTCAGGCTATCGAGGACGCTGCTGCGCTGGGTTCGGCGCTGGAGCGCCATAGCACCTATCAGGAAGCGTTTGCGGCATATGAGCGTGCTCGTCTGTCACATACGCGCAGGGTCGTGATGCAGTCGCGGCGAATCGGGCAGCTTGGTCAACTAGAAAATCCACTGCTGGCATGGGTGCGTGACACGTTCACGCGGCTGCTGCCGTCGAATCTGGCGGTGAGTCAACTCGGTTTTGTGTTGGGCGAGCAGTGACGAGAGGTGATCAGATTAAGCCCGTACTCCCTGAGTCATTTTGGCAGCCAGCCCTAATGCAACCCACACGGAGGCTTAAAGCTCTATTGTGTAAAAAATCACGAGTAACATAAGTTGGCGCGATTTTATAGAAGCACATTATCAAAATACGATATAGCTTCCAGGAAAATACGCATGACCATAATGGAAAACTCCACCTCTGTAATCGCGCCGCCGGAAATGGACACGCTGCCCTTTGCTGAAGAGACGAAAACCCTGTTTCGCTGCGTGAGCGAACACGACTTCGACACCCTTGCCGCCCTGTGTGACGATGACTTCGGGATCATCGACCTCGGTACCGAGGGACAGAGTGTGGTTGTAGAAGATCGTGCCGACTGGGAAGATTGGTTCCACACGCTGTTCGCCCGCCTCGATGAAATGGGTGCGCATACCTCGACCGAGATTCAGAAATATCAGGCGCTACAAAACGGCGATATGGGATATGGCGTCGTCGATTTTTGCCAGTTGCTGACGGTCAACGGGCAGACCTCGCGCTTCTACTGTGTGACGACGATTATCTGGAAGCGCGTTGGCGACATGTGGAAGGAATCGCGCTGGCACTGCTCGCTGATCCGCGTCGAGGCGTAGGACCTGCGGCAATTCCCGATGTCAAAACAGCAGCTCTGTATGCTGTTTGCATTCGGCATCTGCTTTATCATTTCACGCGTGCGACCAAACATACAGGCGATCGGCTGCACACCGACGGATGTATCTATGAAAGCACAGCACCCAACCTGAAGGGTTCTGTTGGACGCAAAAGATTGTGCAGATTGACAAAATTGTAATAACCTCAATCCGACCTTATGTTTTAAGCTATTCAATCGGCGTGCTATAATCGCCGGTATGGATACTCTAACTCCAATTTCACTCAATGAAGACTGGCGCTACTACTTTTCAGAGCAGGCCAGCGCGGATTATTCGGCACTGGTGATTAATGACTCGAAGTGGATTCCACTGCTGCGGTTAGAAGACTGGGCAGTTGGGGCCGGACAAAGTGGGGCCGATTGGTTCCGCAGGACAGTGGTCCTCGAACCGACTGAAGCCTGCGTAAACTATCTGCTGCGCCTCGAAAACGTACCGGACCCGCTGACCGTTTTTGTCAATGGCAACAAGATTGGGACGTTGACCGGGCGCTCGTCCTACAGCTTTGATGTGACCCACAGTGTCTACATCGGTGAGAACGTCATCGCCCTGCGACTGGGTAGTGTAACTGGCAACGGTGGCTTCGGCGCGGTGCATCTGATCCCCATGCCCTGTGATCCTGACACGGATCTCGCACCCGGAAAGCCACGTTGACGCCCTAAATCGCATCCTATACAATATTTCGCACGTCAATCACGAAAACTCTGCTGGTGAATATGGACACAGCGTATTGTGTCATCTACGCATGGTGGGTTAGTTTTCGTGATTCATACGCGAAATTCCCAAAATATCCCTACAGGTCGCTATTATGAACTATCACATCTGGACCTTCGGTTGTCAGATGAATATGGCGGATTCACAGCGTCTCGCCTCGGAACTGGAACGTCTCGGCTATCATGCCGCCGATGACGCCGAAACCGCCGATATTATGGTCGTCAATACCTGCGTTGTGCGACAATCCGCAGAGGACAAGGCGATGAATCGCCTGTTGATGCTGCGTGCCCTCAAAGAGAAGCAACCGGATAAGGTTATCGGTGTGATGGGCTGCATGGTCGGCGTCAAAGACCCGCTGTATCTGCGGCAAAAGCTGCCGTATGTAGACGTATTCCTGCCGCCTTCAGAGCCAGCGCCGATGGTGTCGTTCCTCAAGGATCGCATGGATGAGTCCGAACTCATCGCCACTGAGGAACGCGAACGTGCTCACCGTTATGCCATACAGGATGGCGACATTTTGACACACGGTGACGCCAGCGGCGAGATTATCCTGCCGGTACAGGAGCGTGAGGCACTCGTCAGCGCACATGTGCCGGTCGTCTACGGATGCTCGCACGCCTGCGCCTTTTGCATCATTCCCTTCCGGCGCGGGGTCGAGCGCAGCCGTAGCGTAGGCGAAATCGTCGCCCATGTGCGCAGTCTGGCGCTACAGGGTGTCAAAGAGGTGACGCTGCTCGGTCAAATCGTAGATCGCTATGGCAAGGATGTTCCTGACGGTCCCGATCTGGCGGATTTGCTGCGCATCGTTCACGATGTCGCCGAAGAAACCGGCCTCGAACGCATCCGCTTTTTGACCAGTCATCCCAACTGGATGACGGATAAGCTGCTTGATACTGTCGCCGAACTGCCGCGTGTTATGCCGCATATCGAGGTCCCCGTGCAGGCGGGCAACGACGCCGTGCTGGAAAATATGAAACGCGGCTACACCAATCAGCAGTACCGCGAACTCGTCGCCCGCATCCGTGAACGTATTCCCAACGTTGCCATCAACACCGACATCATCGTCGGCTTCTGCGGTGAGACGGAAGAACAATTCATGGATACGTACAATCTGCTGGCAGAATTGAAGCTGGATAAGGCGCATCTGGCGCGTTATAGTCCGCGCCCGAATACGGTCAGCGAGCGCCGTATGGAAGACGATGTACCCGAAGAAGAGAAGAAACGCCGCCATGCCATGCTGGATGAGCTTCAGGCCCAGGTTGTGGCAGAGATCAACGCGAAGTATCTGGGCGAAACCGTGCCCGTGTTGATTGAAAATCGCCAACGCGGAAAATGGCGCGGTCGCACGCCGCAGAATAAACTCGTCTTTTTCGAGGATGATGGCGATTGGCGCGGCAAGGTCGTTGACCTGCAAATTACGTGGACGGGTCCCTGGAGTATGCAGGGGCGCTTGCCCCAGGCACAGACGCAGGACGATCCGCTGGTCGTGGTCGCAAACTGATCTCGAAAATGCCCCAATGCAGAAACATGCCGGGGATTGCTTTCCGTATTCGGTCACGAATTCTGCACGGTGAGACAAATTGCTACCGGATATGGGATGCGCCGTATCCGGTTTTTTGATATGCTTAATTCGTGTGGCATCGACTACCGGGTATCTTAATTCTTTTTGAGCATACACAGCGGTTTTATGCTATACTCCACAACGATGTACTGTTGATAATTCGCTGCAAACGCGCTTACATTTTATATGTGGCACAGCTAGCCAGTAAACGCGCTTGGTTTGACTCACCGATGGGAGGCAGGCAACATGCCAAGTGAAAAGGCCGGGTTTTACTACCCCAACAAATTCGCCCGCATCACCATCGAGGCGATGGAAGACGTGATGGGTACGAACGGGTTGAACGCGATTCTCAACCTCGCTCAGTTGAGCAATCTTGTGGGTAATTACCCGCCGGATAATCTTGAGAAGCAGTTCGACTTCGCGGACTTCACTGCCTTGATGATCGCGCTGGAAGACATGTACGGTCCTCGCGGCGGGCGTGGTCTGGCCCTGCGTGCCGGACGTGCGACCTTCGCGGACGCACTGCGCGGCTTTGGTGCGCTGGCGGGTGTGGGTGACCTTGCTTTCAAGGTGCTGCCGCTGAACGCTAAACTGAAAATTGGCGTTCCGGCGATGGCGAACATCTTCAACCAGTTCTCGGACCAGATTTCAAACGTGTTCGAGGAAGGGACCGACCGCATCATCTACACGCTCGAACGTTGCCCGATGTGCTGGGGCCGCAAGGCAGATCGCCCGGTATGTTTCGTCGGTCAGGGCCTTTTGCAAGAGGGTCTGGGCTGGGTGTCTGGCGGTCATGAGTTCAAGGTCGATATGACCACCTGCATCGCCAAGGGTGATGACATGGGCCGCTACGTCATCTACAAAGAACCGATCAGCTAGTTTGACTTATTGATCGCTCTGGCACAGATTGCCGCATAGACCTGTTTCTTCTTCGCATAGACGGGTGTTTGTCGGCATATATCGCAACCTAAAGCCCCGATTTAAGGGGCTTGTTGTGTTACCAGAAACACGCCCAAAGCTCCTTGCCCTGGCTATGGGGATGTAGGGCGCGACCTGATACACTTGTTTCAAGGATAGTTCACAAGATTAGTCATGTACACGGGCGTTCGCAAAACCTACAAGTTCCGCCTGTACCGGAACGACAAACGAGATCGTCACCTGCACCACCAGATCAGCATTGCCGGGTCGATCTGGAATCATGCGCTGGCACTGCAACGCCGATACTATCGAGTATATGGCAAGCCCATTTCACTGTACTGTATACAGAAACACATCGCCAAACTGAGCCGCCAAACGACGCGCTATGGTTTCTGGCATGAACTCGGTTTGCAGGCGCGACAAGAGATGCTGGAACGTCTGGAGAAAGCGTTCAAGCGCTTCTCTGCCGGGCAGGATGGTTTTCCGAAGTTTCGGAAAATCAAAAAGTTCCGGTCGTTCACATTGAAGCAGGCGGGTTGGAAGCTACTGGACCGGGACGACAAGCGCTATCGCAAGATCAGACTCGGTAAGCGGGTATACAATTTCGTCCAGCACCGGGAGATCAAGGGCGAGATCAAGACGGTCACGATCAAGCGGGACGCAGCCCGACGGCTGTGGTTGTGCTTCAGTGTGATTGAGAAAGTATGGATACCGGAAGAAGTCAGCGCGGGTGAAATCGGCGGCTTCGACTTCGGTTTGCAAACCTTCCTCACCGATCACCACCGGGCGCAAGTACCTGTCGCCACAATTTCTGATGCAGGAATTGGGTCGCGTGAAAGCGCTGAACCGGGCGGTATCGCGTAAAGTCAAGACCAGCAATAATCGACGTAAGGCGGTGTGGCTGCTGGCGCGAACACACATCCGGGTCGATGACAAGCGACGTAACGCGCACTTCCAACTCGCGCATGATCTGTGTGATCGCTACGATGTGCTGGCATTCGAGGACTTGAACATTGAGGCGATGAAGCGTCTATGGGGTCGCAAGGTTAGCGATCTGGGCTTCGCGCAATTCGTCAAAATCGTGCAGTGGGTCGCGTTGAAGCGTGGGAAGCGGATCGTGTTCATAGATCGCTGGGAACCGACGACACAGACCTGTTCCGGCTGCGGCAACCGAAAAAAGCTGGAATTGAGTGAACGAGTATATTGTTGTGAGCATTGTGGTCTGGCGTTGGACCGTGACCACAATGCGGCACTGAATATCTGCGCCGGGGCATCGGCGCATACTGTCAGAGGCGACGTAAGTCCTGACTCGTCAGGCATCGCTGTTGACGACGGAAGCCCTCACTTTAGGCGTGGGGAGTATGTCACATCTATGTTGTTTACCGGGGCGGGTTGCGGCAAGAAAGCTGTATGACCGTCGCCGAACGTGCTACAATAATCGCGGTTGAGTGATGACGCAGCCGGGGTCAATCCGGTTGGCGAGAGGAGCGAGTGATGCGTGTATGGCGATTGGGCATACTCTTTGGGGTGCTGCTGCTGCTTCCCGTGTTAGCGGCCTGTAATCTTGGGTCTGATGATCCCGGTGACGAGGATCAACCGACAGTTGAGCCGATCGACTCTGGCACACGCCCAACGGTGACGATTCTCTCGCCGGAAGACGATTCTGAAGTCGTGGTAGAAGAAACCGTGTTAATTAGTGCCAGCGCCAGTGACGCTATCGGCATCACACAGGTGCAGCTATACGCCAATGGGGACCTTGTCCGCACGGTTTCGTCTGAGGCCGCGACAGGTGATCGCCAGAAGAATGTGCTGCTGGATTATCTGCCGCGTACCACAGGCCAAATCGTGATCGAGGTCATCGCACGGCGCGGGACTGTCTCCAGTGACCCGGCGCAAATCACACTGAACGTTCGCTCTACACAGGCTCAGGTGACCGCCACCCCGCAGACAGACCCTGACGTGCCGGTTATTGACCCCAACGACCCGACCTGCCGTGCATTGACCAATGTGTCGCTCAATTTCCGTGCCGGACCAGGGACGAACTTCGCGGTGATTGGTGGCTTCCAACCGGGCACGCTGTTGCCCGTGATTGGGCGTCTGGGCAACAATTCGTGGTATCAGGTACAGAATGGCGCGACACGGGGCTGGGTGTCTGGTAATCCGCAGTTCGTGACGCTGTACGGGAGCTTTTGTGTAAATGTGCCGGTTGTCGCTCCCCCGGCGACACCGACGCCGAGTAGTTTCACCGCTACACCGACCCTACAACCGACAGCGACGGCGACTCAGGTGATACCGACTTCATCGCCGACGCCGATCTTGCCCAATCTGAACGTCCCGAACATCGGTGGACCGCGCACAGTGACCATCCCGGCAGGCGAATCAGACGTGACAGAAACTTATGGCGTCACCATTCGCAATACGGGCGGATCGATCAACACGCAGTTTTCCAACACGATTCGCCTCAGTCCCGGCGGCGCAACGATGGACCTTGGCACAGTCGGCAATATGGGCAGTGGAGACAGCATCAGCCTGAGCTATAACATGACCTTTGATACACCGGGGACATTCCTGATTATTGTCACCGCCGATAGCAACGACGATATTACCGAGGACAACGAGGCCGACAACATCGGTCAAATTGAGGTGACAGTCGTGGCGGGTTCGTAACTTGCTCCCCTGGAAGCTGCCACACTGCACGCAAAAATCCAATCTATACTACAATGAAGCCGGGGGAATTCTCCGGCTTTTTGCATGGATCATACCCTGTAGAAGTCACTCCCCCTGAGGAGAATCCGGCGAGATAAATTGCTGAGGAGGCGCGGCGCATAGGCAGCGAAGCCGCGATATACAAATGGCGAGTAGGATCAAGAAGTTACTCATCTTGAATCGAAATTTGCGTGCAAGCGTCGATATAAAACGTGCGCTCGAACGCACGGGGCGCTATGAAGTCGCGGCGTTTACCACGCCGGATGCGGCGCTAGATCATCTGCGCCACGCCCCCGGCTACGGCATTGTCATTGTGGACTTTAACTTGCCACGAGTGAACGGGCGCGATGTGGTGCTGCGAGTGCGGGCTTTTGCACCCGATGCGCTGATAATCGCCTCGCCGGATACGCCGGAGGTGGCGCGTATCGTCAGCGAGATGAAGCTTGGCGGTGTGGTTGACCTGCCGTCGCCCGCACGCAAACTCATCACTGTGATTGATCGTATCGTCGATAAAGGCGGCGCGGCGACCCCGGAGACGACAGAATCCCCTGCTCGTGGCGCGGACGCCCGACCAGAAGTCAACAAATCGCCGCCGCCGGACGCGGGAACGCCTGTTGATGCCGAGCCGCAATCAGCGACCGATAAACCGCAAGAACCTGCATTTTCCAGCCTGGACGACGTGCTGGTGCGAATCGGTGGCTTTGAGGGTGAAATGGGCACAGAAACGGTTGATGTCGATATGAGCGACGCCGACTATGCCGATGACAACACCGTTGAATTTATCCTGACGGGGGAGTATGCGGCGCTGAAAGAGGAGTTTGACCGCAATCCCGAACATGGCCCCTACAAAGAAGATGGCGATGAGGCCGTCGATATCTTCCAGCGGATCGCGGCTGAAGAACCGCCGCCGCCGACCTTCGAGGAGGGGGGGACCGTCAGCGACCTTATGATCGGCGTTGGTGACACGAACTTGCAGGCAGTCGTCAACATATTGCGAGAGTCGCGCAGCAGTCGCCGCACCTCGCAGGATGTCGCCGTGACGCCGCCGTTGGTTGAGGGTGACGAATCGTCCGAACCAGAGTCTACGCCAGAAGCCCCCGAAGGTGTGCTGTCGCCACCCTCAAGCATCCCTGAAACGGGGCCGATGCCGCCTGCGGATACCGCTGCACGCCATATTCTCGAAAACGCGCTCGACGAAACGTCACCGCTGACCTTTTCGCTGGATGAGTTCAAGTCGCGTGTTAAGTCAAGGGGGGGGGATGTCTCAAAGGTGAAGGCGTTGCCCTCATGGGAACAGGAAATTGACCGCTTCGTCCGTGAGCCAGAATTTCTTGAACCGAAGATTATGCCGGAACTGCACCCGGATGATCCATCCGAGCAGCCGACCGATCTTGTGCATGTCGATTTGCATGACCCCGCCGAGGCGGATACAAGCAATTTGCCATTGTCCCCGGTGCCAAAGACAGACCTGGAAAGCGCGTTGGACGCTGCGCCTGCACCGCCTGCGTCAATGCCAGAAGAGAAAGCGCAAGCCTCTGAACCCGAATCTGCACCGGATGCTGCATCTGCTGATGACCCGGTAGACGAGTGGGAATCGGCAGAGGTCGCGCCGCCAAAGCCTCCGCCGCTGGCAACTAAAACCGGAGAGGTTCCGCGCCCGACGACTATCCCCGAAGCGGTAGAAGACCCCGAAGAGGCGACCCTGCCGCCTATTGAAGGCATGGTCAAACAGCAGCAGGCAAGCCCGGAAGTCGCACGTCTGGCGTTGGCGCTGACGCATGGTTCGTTGGAGGCGACCGCCGCCTTAACGCTCCTTGCTCGTGACGGCAAAATCGTCGGTTATAGCGGCGAAATGCCTGTCGCCGAAATCGAATTGCTGCGCCGTGCTATTCACGATGATTGGTCCGCCGATGGCAATAACGCCCGCATTCGCTTCGTGCGTGTGGAACAGAGCGGCACCGATTACGTCCTCTACACGCGGGGATCAGAAGGGGGGTACCATCTATCGCTGGTATTTGCTGGTGATCTAGAGATGCAGAATATGCGCCAGCAGTTCGACAAGCTGGTCAGTGCGCTGCGCGATGTGCCGCCCTTGCTAGAGGCATCCAGCGCGGAAATCGACGCGGAAATCGACGACATGGAAGAGGCGTTGAGTCGCACGCAGGCGGAAGCGGCTGTCATGACCGGGCGACCTGCCACGGAAATCGAGTCCAAACCCGTTACTGCGCTGTCTGCATATACGCTGGTATGGTTGGTGCGCGATCCTGAGATGACGCTGACATCTGCCATCGCGCAGGCTATCGTCGCCGGGTTAGACTTTCAACTATCGCGTGAGGGCTGGCAGATGGACGCCGTCCGTGTATTCGAGGATTACGTCTACATTGAGGCGGGCGTGCCTGAAGATATGCCTGTGCCTGAGGTGATTGGCACGCTCAAACAGCGCAGCGCACAAATCGCCCGCAGTGCTGATGCCCGTATTGACCCGCAGGAATTGTGGCTGGATAGCTATCTGGCGATGATGCCTGCCCGCGAGATGGACATCCACGAAATCCAGCGATTTATCCATTTCGCACGCGCTCGTTAGGGAAGATTCACCCGCAATTCACCTGTATCTGTTCTAATCGAAACAAGATGTTATTTCGAGATTGAACGGATGTGATGATGCGTATTCGCTGGTTGCTTTTTTTGCTGGTATTCACGCTGGCGTCGGGTATTCTTTCGGCACAGACAGAGGCACCCACACTGGCGTCAAGCGGGCGCTATGAGGCGTCAGTTCGCACGCTGACGTTTGTCAATGAAGGCGTGCCCGATGTCCCTGCTATTCGCACTATTCCCGATGCAATGACGGATCGTGCCTTGCTGGTTGATGTGTGGTTCCCGGCGCAGGATGACACGCCTGTCATCGAAGATGGTCCCTATCCGCTGATTGTGATGTCACACGGCTTAAACGGCGACCGTGTGCAGATGGCCTATCTTGCGGAGCATCTGGCGACGTATGGCTATGTGGTCGCGTCTATCGACCATGAAGACCCCGCTTCGCTGTTCCTGTCGCTTCCGGCGGCGACCTTCTACCGTCCGCTGGATATTCGCTTTGTGCTGGATGAGATCGAGAAACGCGCCAACCGCGACGATGATCCGCTGTTTTCCGGTTTGGTGGATGCGGCACGAACAGGCGTTATTGGCTATTCCTACGGCGGCTATGGTGCGCTTGTCGTTGGTGGGGCGGGACTTACCGAAGCGGTGGTGATGGATTCGATTTTGTCGCCGCAGGACGTGGTCGGGCGTTACAGTGAGGCATCGATAGCGGCTGACGAGCGGATTCGCGCCATCTTCACCTTCGCGCCCTTCGGTGGCGATCTAACCGGACTCAACGGTATCCCATCGGCATGGAGCGCAGAGGCGCTATCTGGTATCACCGCGCCCATGTTTGTCATGGCTGGGGATGAAGACGAGGTTTCGCAATATATCACGGGTATTGTGCCGATCTTCGAGGGTGCGATCAACAGCGAGCGCTATCTGCTGACGGTCCCCGGTGTGGGGCATATGGTCGCCCAGCGTAATGCTGCCGTCGCGCCGTCAGAGCCGTTCACCGTGAGCATTAACGACGCAGCCCAGCATTTCGCGGTCGCGTTTTTCGGTACATATCTTGAAGAAGACACGAGCTACAGCGCCTATCTTGACCTATCTGAATCCGGCGCGGATTGGTTCGGCTGGCCTGATGCACAGGTAGATAACTTCGTGTTCCGGGCGCAGAAAGCACAGGAGTAGCGGTATACGCCACTGTCGGGTGAATCTCAATGTGTAACGTTAGTAGCGATTGCACATGGTTCTGTTGTTGCCGTTTTATTGCCACTATCGCAACTTTTTTTCGACAATAGCTCTCAAATACGGACTTCATATTGAAGCATATCCGCAACTGATCTTTTATCTTATTGACTGGCATTCACACAAATGTTCTGACATAATAGCGTTTTGAGTCATCCGTTTTACCGCAAAGGGTCCGCGCCATGTCTGCCGAAGCTACCG
>DAOTXA010000305.1:0-4161 GCA_034435595.1 Anaerolineae bacterium
CGCACGCCCGAAGACGCCGCCGACGAGGTCGCGTGGATCAAGGAGCGCTACGATCCTGATTTGATCTGGTATGCGGATGACGTATTTACGATTAACCATCGCTGGTTCTTCCAGTACGCCGACGAACTCGATAAGCGTGGGGTACGCATCCCGTTTGAATGCATCAGCCGCGCCGACCGCTTAAACGAGAAAGTCGTTTCGCGGTTGGCGGATATGGGTTGCTTCCGGCTGTGGAATGGTTCCGAAAGTGGCAGCCAGAAAGTCCTTGACGCCATGCAACGCAAGGTTGAAGTGGCGGATGTGCAGGCGAAAACACATCTGCTGCAACAATACGGCATCGAAGCCGGGATGTTCATCATGCTCGGTTACGACGGCGAGACGGTTGACGACCTTGAGGATACGGTTGAGCATCTTAAGATCAGCAATCCCGACGTGTTCCTGACGACGGTCGCCTATCCCATCAAGGGGACACCATATTACGCCGAAGTCGAGGACCGCGTATTACGTAGCGGCAGTTGGGCGCAGAATGCCGACCGCGACCTGACCGTCGCCGGACGCTACAGCAAGCGCTTCTACAGTTTCGCTACCCGCTGGATGGTCAACGAAGTCGCGTTGAATCGTGCGCGTAAAAATGGCGGGGTTCCCCTGCATCGACAGGCCAAAATGTGGGCGAATATCAAAGTCGGGCGGTTGGGCATGGCGGTCACACAAAATCAGCGCGAGGGCGAGGGCAAACGGGTGCATGGCGAGCCGATCACCGTGTCATGACCTTCGATAGTGAAGCCGCCACCTACGATGACGCCTTTACCAATACGATCATCGGGCGACACCTGCGCGAACGGGTGCAGGCGCGTCTGCTGAAACACTTCGCGCCGGGGGATCGCGTTCTGGAACTGGGCTGTGGAACCGGGGAAGACGCCCGTTTGCTGGCGCAACACGGCATATACGTCACCGCCACCGACGCCAGTGTTGAAATGTTGAGCGTCGCGCAGTCGAAACTCGTAGACAATCCGCTGATAAATTTCGCTCAGATTGATCTGGCGAATCTGCCAGACGATTTTGACGGTAACTATGACGGCGTATTCGCCAATTTTGGACCCTTAAACTGTATATCCGACTGGCAACCGCTTGCCGCGTGGTTAGCCGAACGTGTCAAACCGGGCGGGGTGGTTGCCTTCGGAGTAATGGCTCCGTTCTGTGTGTGGGAAGTCGTCTGGCACAGTATTCACCTGGAATTCGGGACGGCGCTGAGGCGTTTTCGCAATGACGCCGCCTTTATCCCCGCCGATGCTGGTGAAAGTGACGCCATCCGCATCGCCTACCCGACGCCGAGTCGGCTCACCGCTGATCTAGCGCTATATTTCGAAAAAACGCATATTTCCCCGCTTGGCATCGCGCTGCCGCCCAGTGATGCTTTTGGAAGTATTGAGAAACGCCCACAAGTCCTCAAATTTCTGCTACGATGGGAGAGAAGGTTATCTGGCTATAGTCAACTAGCTATGTTTGCCGATCACTATTGGATTGAATTTCAGCGACCCGGAGCATAAGGAGGTCCCGTTATGCGGCTCATCTGGGATGCCGAAGGCAAAAAGTACGCAACCCGCAACCCCAATTCTGACATTATTGAGGAACTGGTCGAAGAACTCGACAACGATACGCGCACGATGGTCGCGCTGGATGCGTCCGGCGCAAGTTGCATGATGGTCATCGGTGGTGCAGGCGACCGCGTGCGTGTGAACTTTGTACCGGAGGACATTAGCGTTCCGTCGTCGCACCTCACAGACCCCGAAGCCGAGGACGATCTGGTTACGCTCAAAATGCAGCGCAAGGGATCGCGCTATCATCTGGCGCACACAGTTACGCGAGAGCAGGCTGTGCGTGCACTGGTCAAATTCGTTGAGACGATGCGGCCTGATCCCGAATTAAGCTGGCAGAACGATTAAACGTCCAGCCTGTCGTTTTTGGCGCGTGAGAGTGTCGCCAAGTTCGATTTATAGGTGAGCATCTTTTTCTGCATAGCGGGGTCTGAAGTGCCGAGAATTTGCACCGCCAGCAACCCGGCGTTGCTGGCCTGCCCGATGGCGACTGTCGCCACCGGCACACCACCCGGCATCTGCACGATTGACAATAGCGAGTCGAGTCCACTCAGGGCGCGGCTTTGTACCGGCACGCCGATCACCGGCAGTGGCGTATAGGCGGCGATCATCCCCGGCAGATGGGCCGCGCCCCCGGCCCCGGCGATAATCACCTTGAGGCCGCGTTCGTGGGCGGTCTTGCCGTATTCCGCCATGTCGTCCGGCGTGCGATGTGCGGAGACGACACGTACCTCATATGGGACGCCGAACTCGCGCAATACGTCAATCGCAGCTTGCATGGTCGGCAGATCGCTATCACTGCCCATAATGATCCCGGCGAGGGTATTGTCGGTCATAGTGGTTGGTCCGTTTCGTAAATTTAATACTCAACCAAATCCGCCGCGTTTTGGGCGATGGCTTCGGCTTCTGTGATGGAATCCCCCAGCGCGGTGACATGCCCCATCTTGCGCCCGATACGCACATCGCGCTTCTGGTAGATGTGGACGTGCGCACCTTGAACGCCTAGCGCCGCTTTCGCTGCATCCGCTTTCGCCGCACCTTGCCGTGATCCGAGGGTGTTGACCATTACCGCAGCCGGGGCGACGAGAGCCGTACCCCCAAGCGACCAGCCCATCACCGCCCGAATGTGATTCTCGAACTGCGAAGTCACGCAGCCTTCAATCGTATAGTGTCCGCTGTTGTGCGGGCGGGGGGCCATTTCGTTGTATAAGACGCTGCCGTCTGCCAGTTCAAACACTTCCACGCCGAACACGCCGACACCATCCACTGCTTCGACCGCTTGTTTTGCGATTTCGAGCGTTTTGGCGACAACTGCGCTATCCACCTGGGCCGGAGCACGCACGATATGGCAGATGTGATTCTGCTGGACGGTTTCGACCACCGGATAGGTGCGAACTTCGCCATCACGCCCGCGCAGGACCATCACCGCCAGTTCGCGCACAAAGGGAACCCACGCTTCTACAAGTAGTTCGCGCCCGTTTGCCGCGCCGAGTTTGGCCCATGCAGAGTCAATGTCGGCGGCGGCTTGCAAGGTCGCGTTGCCGTAGCCGTCGTAGCCTTCGCGCCGCGCCTTGAGCACCAGAGGCCAGCCCATAGCTTCCCCGGCGGCGATTACATCGGCGGTAGATTCGACGCCACGAAATGCCGGGACCGGAACCCCGGCGGCTTGCATCGCCTCTTTCTGGCGCAATTTATCCTGAATGGTCGCCAGTGTGTCGCAGGTCGGGTACATGGGAATACCAGCGCTGGCGATACGCCGTAGTACGTCGGCGTCTACGAATTCGTTTTCCAGGGTGACGGCATCGCACATGCTGGCAAACTCAAAAATGAGTGACGGATCGTTCCAGTCGCCGTCCATGTGGTGTTGGGTGATACGTGCGGCGGGACTATCTGGCTTGCGCTCGAAAATCGCCGTTTCCAGCCCCAGCGAGATCGCCGCCTGCGTCATCATCTGCGCCAGTTGTCCGCCGCCGAGAATGCCCAATCGCATCATGACGCGCTGTTGACCTCGTCTAGCGTGGACTTCAGTACGGCAGCGTCCTCAAAGAAGGCTTCGGGATCATCGCCGCGCACGAATTCGAGCAAGGCGTAGCAGTCGTGCTTTGCGGCTGCGACTGTCTCAAAGTAGCTGCGCCACGCGCCCTGACCGTCTGCCAGCGCCAGACGATCTTTGCTGCCGCCCGGTCCCCAGTGGAAGACGTGTATGTTCGTCATATACGGCAGAACTTGCGTTAACTGGTGGTGATCGTCCATGAAAGTGTTGTTGTTGCGCGGCTGCCATAAGAGGTTCACGTTCTCGTGATCGACCGCACGATATAAATCGAGTGCAGATTCCAGCGTATCAGTCAGGGTGTTGACGTGATACTCGTAGCTGATGGTGATGTTACGTTTGGCGGCGGCATCGGCGATGCGACGGGTTTCTTCGATCACGGCGCGGCGGTAATCGTCATCGATTTCGGCGGATCCGTGGCGTCCGGCCCACACGCGGATTGACGGTGCGCCGAGGGCGTTGGCTGTCGTCAGCACCGATTGAAAGCGCGGCGATTCCTGCCAGTTAACCCGATAA
>DAOTXA010000306.1:0-5300 GCA_034435595.1 Anaerolineae bacterium
CAGCAGGCGCAGGCGGTTACTCGGATAGTGGGCGACGTACTTGCCCAGCACCGGATCGGCTTCAAAGACGGTGAATTCGCTCATGCCGCCATTATACGCGGGAATGGTCTGCTTGCAGAACTACGGATTATTGCGATTGGCCCATGCATCGCGTGACGGGTCTTCGTCCTCGGCGGCGAAGGTCAGCAGCAGGCGCGGATTGGCGACTTCGAGTTGTTCGGTGGCGCTGGCGATGAGGTGATCGAACAGCACAGCGCGGCTTTCGCCCGTGTCATAATCCCCGGCGCGGATGCGTTCACACAGCGCGGCGTTACGTTCGTTGAGCGCCGCTTCGATCTCGCGTTCACCGGGGGGTGGGGGCGCGTCTGTGTTTTCAAGGGCGTTGAGGCGCTGCCAGTGCGCGTTTGCGTGTGTCTCGCGCAGGTAGAGTTCGCGTCCGGCGATTTTGAGCACATTCACCGCCACAAGCGTCTGAAAGTAGAGTTTGCGGTCTTTTTTCACAGCGGGAACGACATGCGACTCCAGATGCATCCGCACTGCGTCCAGCAGTTCATCGAGGGCCGGTTGGTCGTACATGTTATTTGATCCCCAATATCAGTACAGGAATATCAATGTCAGATACGCCGCGCTGTTCCAAGTCCCACACAAACTGTTCAAAGTAAGAAACGCCCGTAGACATGTTGCGAGCGAATTCCTTCACAGGTACGATTTCAATCCCTACATCAATGAAGTTGTTCTTGTGGAAGATGGTCATTTTTGCGCAGACGTTGTAGACCATGAAGGCGTACTTGCCGAACTGGACTTCGACGCCGAGTCGATTCTTGATGAAGTCTATTTCTCGAAATGCACCATGACTCTGGCTGTCGGGTTGGTAACCATCTACATAGAATTCTGATGGATAATCACATTGGATGCGTGTATTCGATGTCCAACCGCGTGATGCAAATTCGTGCTTGAAGTTCTGGTTTAGACCACGAGGACTGTATAGCATTTTGCCAGACATGGTCTTTTCTTCACTAACCTTCGTCAGGCTTTGCGCGGCATCCACACCGGCGACGGCTTGCCGCACTTCGACAAGTAAGTCTGCATAGTTGGCCTCAACGACTTCGCGCCCACGATTAAACGAATACATGCCGACGATTTTCATGTGTCACTTTTCCACTCGTCGGGGACCTGCGAGACTTTCTCGCGCCCGGTTGGTTTATGGACGAGTTTCCCAAGTGGGCGAATCTTGAGCAACCCCTGATAGAATTTTTCAATTCGGTCACGCGCAATTTCAACATAAGGTGCTTCTTTGTCACAGCCCATTGCACGGCGACTGTGTTTGAGTGCTCCGATCAAAGAAGACCCCACGCCCATATACGGATCCAGCACCATATCGTCCTCATTGGTCAATGCCAGCACACAGCGCTCGACCAACTCCACAGGGAATTGACAGGGATGCTCGGTCTTTTCTGGATGATTCGACTTCACGTTCGGAATGTCCCACAGTTCGTAATCCCATTCCTGCGCGACGAATTCCCAGATGTCAGACGGATTTTTGCCCAATGGATTGCCGGAAGGCTTACCTTTTTTGTCTCCCTTATAGTGACGCTTGCCGGGATACTTCGAGGGTACGCGTACCGGGTCAAGGTTAAACGTGTAGGGTCCGTCTTTGGTAAACCACAGAACCGTCTCATAGCGACCGGAAAAGCGCTTGGACGCATGAAGCCCATGCCCGAAGTGCCAGATAATGCGATTGCGCAACTTGAGACCGGCATCTTTAAACAGATCATAATAGTATATGTCGAGCGGGTAGACTTCACCCTCTTCGATGTAGTTGCCGACCTGCCAGCAAATACTACCCTCGTCGTGCAAAACACGGACCAACTCCTGAATAACGGCGGATTGTTGCGCCAGATAATCGCGTAACCCGACACGTATTTCGTAGTCCTTGCCGATGTTATATGGCGGCGAGGTCACGATCAATTTGGCGATACCATCCGGCACCGTTTTCAGGAATTCCAACGTATCACCTTGATGCAAAACGATTTCGCGTTCTGCCTCGTATTCGTCCCCAATCTCCGGCACCGGAAACAAAGGGAGTGGTTGGTTTTGCATCGGCTCAGGCTCCCACTTTTTGGATCAATCGTAATGATTCTAACAGCATTTCAGCGGAACGTCGCCCCAGGCTGGCAAGTTCGACGGCGGGATCGTCGCCGGATAGATGCCGTTCTGCCTGCGCCAGACAGATGATCCCCCAGCGGATATTGCCGACGATCTCCCACCAATCGACGGCTGCGCGGTTGATCTGTCGTCCGCTGGCAGTTTCGTAGGCTCGAATAAATGTCTCTCGGCGTGAAAGTCCCCCGGCGTGCAGATGATCCGCGCCGAAGCGCCAGTCACGCATACACAGATAGCCGATTTCTTCGTGTGAGTCGCCGACATGCGCAAATTCCCAGTCGATGACGGCGGTCAGGCCGCTTTCATCTACCAGCATGTTCCCGATGCGAAAGTCGCCATGTACAAAGGTCGTTTCGGGAACGGTCGGCGTGTGCTGCCGCGCCCAACGGAGCGCGAACGCCCACCCCGGCGACTGGACGCCGAGTCCTTCAAGGACGGAGACCATCTCGTCTACGGCCTGCATTGCGGGAGATTTGCCGTCCGCTGGGCGTGGCAAAAAGTCGAATGGGGCCGGGTCAATCGTATGGATTTTCGCCAGTTCCGCCGCCAGTTGACCGGGCAGCTTCTCGCGGGCGGTCGCCAGTTCCGGCGTGTGGATCACCTTGCGTCCGATGCTGACACCCGGCACGTAGTCCATGAAGAAGAAGTCGCCGTCAATGTTGTAGGCGGCGGGGTTGTCACACAAAAAACGTACCCGCGCCACTTTGACCCCGGCGGCGTGTGCCGCCGCCATCACCGCGAATTCTCCCGCACGGGTCAGGGCGTTCTCGTTCATCTGCGTGGGTAGGTCGCGGCGCAGAACCAGCTTTTGCAGGCTGCCGTCAATGCGGGCGTCAACCAGCCAGCTATCCCGCGAAGCGCCCCCGGCAAGCGGCGTCATGCGGTCAATGTGTGCGGGTTGCCCGGTCTGGTCAGCTAGAAAACGGGCGATATTGTCGCGTAAAGTCTCGTATGCTGTCATCAGAACAAATATCCATTTTCGCACGAGCGTACCACTCTACAAGAGACGCGGCAAGCAGCGTCTCGTCAGGCGACTACAGCATGGTGCTGGATTATTCAGATTTACTTCATAGATTTTTTACGTCTACCCGTTGAGTCGCCGGTTTGGATTGCGTAGGATAAACGTACAACCACTTGCATGGTGTGATTACCTCCCAATAACTCAGACGTAGCAAGTGCAACAACCTCCATGCGAACGGCCCTCCTGCTCCGAGGGTCGTTCATCTTTCTAGTAGATCAATCCAGCCCTGGTGCACCAAACACACTCGACGCGGCGAGTTGGTTGAAGGTATACGCGACCGTCTCTGGCGGTGGGCTTCCCCTGACACCTTGATCAATGGGGTAAGTGAGTGTCTCCAAATAGAATAGAAAAGTCCACAGGGAGACAGGAACAAAGACCCCCGCCGCAAACCGGATAGAAGGTTTGCGGGGGATTATGATAGAGCAAAGACGCGGCGTCTACCCGAGGGCCTTGACGCCAAGTTCGATGCTTTTCTTAGGGCTGACTTTGATCTGCTCGTCTACCACGACGCCGTTCTCGTCGATAAACCAGTGGGAGCGGATGACTCCCATATACGTCTTGCCATACATGGATTTTTCGCCCCATGCACCCCATGCTTCCAGCACAGCATGATCAGGATCGCTCAACAGATCGTAGGGCAAATTCTCATCGGTCTGCCACTTCTTAAGCGCGTCCGGCGCATCCGGGCTGATGCCGAGGATGACCGCGTTCGTCTCTTCAAAGCGCGGGAAGTTATCGCGGAAGCCGCAGGCCTGCGTGGTGCAGCCGCTGGTCCCGGCTTTGGGATATGCGAAAAGTAGCACGCGCTTGCCGCGATAGTCGCTGAGTTTAACGGCCTTGCCGTCTTGATTGGTGAGTTCAAAATCGGGCGCGGTTTCTCCAACTGCGGGCATGATGGTGTCTCCTCCTTGGATAACATATATACGTCGTAGAGGCACGACAATGCCGCGCCTCTTCAAAGATATTGTGTGGAAAAAACGTATCACACGCGCATGGGTTGGAGCTTAACGCGCCATAGGTGGAAGGCTATTCTTCTTCTGCCAGCTTTTCCATGACTTCGACATCCTGTTGCAAGCTGCGATAGCGCGACACCATACTGGTGATAAACACGCCCAGGATGGCGAAACTGATGATGAGTCCAAAAAACAGATACTCGGCATTGGCGGGGGTATCGGGCATACAGATTCTCCAATTGTCCGTGTTTAGTCGTTGATTGTTAGTTGTGTCGTCGCCATAGACTGCCATGCTTTGTCTGGCGAGAGAAACGAACAACTAATCACTCTCATTCACTTAGAACCTTGATCTTCATCGTATCGACGCGATCCGACAAATTTTGCAGGCGTATGCGCCACCACATCAGCGTGATGGGCACGATGCTAGACCATACCAGCATACTGTATGCCAGCGTGATCTGCATGTTGCTGCTGGCTTCAAACGTACCTTCGGCGTCTTGCGGGCTGGGGCCGATTGCTGCCGGGTGGATTGTATCCGGGCGGATGCGGATAATCACAATCGTCATGATGACCGTGGCGAAGGCCAGAATGCCATACACAGACGCAAAACGGCGGCGCGTATCCGGGTTTTCGATGCCTGCACGCAGCATCAGATAGGCTGCATACGTCAGTGCAGAAATCGCCGCCGAGGTCAGGCGCGGGTCCCATGTCCACCATGTATTCCAGATCGGACGCGCCCAGATCGAACCCGTCGCCAGGTTAATCAGTGCCATCGCCAGACCAACTTCGATCCCGGCGAGAGCGAGCGTATCCCACTTGTTATTGCGCGTGCGCAAATACTGCACGCCGCCGAACATCGACGCAGCGAAGGCGATGGTCGCGGCGAAATACGCTGGCATATGTACATAGAAGATACGCTGCACGTCGCCCTGCTGCACCTCGGTTTCGGCATAGAACAGCGACATCAGCACGCCAACCGCGACACCGATGAGGGTCAGTGCGGTCAGCACATAGAGGATACGGTTGCGGGCGGGCATCTGCGCTTCTGGCAGCGATCCCGCGTCGGAAAGCGACACATTCTTGACTGCGCTCATAGGGTCCTCGTTGTGAGCTAAAATCTACAGAAATCTACCAAAAACTATGTGCGTAAATTGTAGCGTGCC
>DAOTXA010000307.1:0-8233 GCA_034435595.1 Anaerolineae bacterium
TCGAGGCTGTTAAAGGTATTGTCAACGATCTCGATTTCGTAGAACGGGTCTTCCGGGTCAAACGGGGAGTGTGCCTGAATAGTGACTTTGCCGCCCTCGGCTTCCAGTTCGACGCAGACTTGTTTGCCCGGTCCTTGCCATGTGATGGGGTGGACATCAAATTGCGCCAGCAAGTGGTGCGGGACCAATCCGCGATAGACGCGCTGGCGGATGTTTGCCGGCAGATCGTTGAGGGAACGCAGCGAAATCGGCGCGGCGGGGGATTCCTCCAGCGCGGAAAACGCCAGTTCAACCGGATCGGGGGCGGTCTTGGATTCCGCATATTCGCTGAACAAGTAGCGCAGTACCATGGCGTTCCTCTATCACCTAACAACCAATTCAACCGTACAATAAAATCGTGATAACGACTTACATAGACGAAATTATCGTGCCTTGCTGCTTGAGTTACAAGTCCCATCAAGGCCGGTGCGGTGTGTTGATCTATCGTACAGGCTGCCCGCGACAGATTTCCGCGATCGTCGCCAATCACAAAGATCGCGGGGATTATTGCCTGAGACCTTGATGAGCAAACTATAGATATCTACACATTCCTATGGAAATCCTACGTACAATGCGGAAAATGACATTTACTCATCGAAATTGTGTGAAATTACACAAGCAAATTTGCATGAAACTGTATACCATGAATGATGTGCGGTTATATGGTTTCATGGTAAACTCGAATACGCACGGAGAAGCAGTGCGATAGTATGGGGAGGTACCCGGCATGACGAATCACACGGTCGTTGCCATGTTCCCGTCGCGTAACTTGCTGGCGAAAGCATTGGACCACATCACAGACTTGCAAGATATAGAAGTGCTGCGTGCGGCGATTGTCGCCAAAGCATCCAGCGGTCGCACGATTGTCATTGACGATGATATCACCGCCGATGAAGCCGGTGTTGCCGGGGCGTTGCTTGGTGCAATCATCATGATATTGGGTGCGATCCAGTTCGGCGCGTTGGAAACAGGGTTCCCGCTGGCAGTCATCGGGCTGTTACTGGCGACCATCGCCGGGGGAATGCTGGGCGCAACCACCGGACGCTTTGCAAAAGGGATGCTTGCCACACGCGGGTTCGTCAAAGTCGCCCGCGAACAGGTAGAATCTCTTGCTATGCAGGTCGATACCGGGCGTCTGGCGCTGGTGTTGCAGGTGAAGAATAGTCACAATGTGCTGGCTCGCTTAAGTGAGGAACTGCGCCGCTTCAAAGCAGAGATCAGCGGCGATTTCGAGGATACTGTTTCGAAGAATGCGGACCGGACGGCCTAGCAAGCGCAGCAATCGACACGACGATAAACATGAATGCAAGACGACCCATCTACATAGATGGGTCGTTTCTTTTAGCAGCAGCGTATACGGCATCCGGTGTTATCAACCGGGCATCGCAGACCAGGTTTCCTCAATGCTATCGTAGTGGATGGTGACCGTCTCTTCAATCATTTCCGACGAACTGGTGTCGAAGTCAGAATAGCTAACGGATGTGATCCACGCGCCGTTGACCGTCCAGCGTCGGGTTTCGGTGCCGTCGTCAATGGCGACAATCGCCAGCGTGCGGCGCGGGCGGGTGGATGTCTCTGCATTGGCGACCGTTTCCTGCAACCACTGGTTGAAGGAGTTGCTGCCGTCGCGCTGGACCATCTTGGCGATGACAAAGGGCGTGGCGACGGATTTGCTGCCATCGGCCTCAATCTGGAGCTTGAACGGGGTAAAGCCACTGACGCGGAACACGCCGAGCATCACCTCACCCTCGATTTCGACGGCGAATTCGTTGGCGACCAGACTATCTACGGCGATCAGGCTGTTGACTTCTGAGGACATTTGCGTTTCCTCCTATAGACGGGTTATGAATGCGACTCTACGGCTTAGTATACTCGTCGTTGGCTGACCGCGCACCCGCGACGTATAATGAGACAGAAGATGAAAGCATACAAAGGTGAAAGAGTGAAGGTAAAAGAATAAAAGCGAAAGGATAAAGCGCTACATGCCACGACTGGCTTTGCGCCGATGGCGGAAACATGGCGCAATGCTTGCCTTTCCTCTTATATCTTGTTCCCTTATTCTTTCTTTGGAGTAACCATTTGAAACAATTTCTGACGGTGATGGTGGCGGCGCTGGTCATTTTGACCGGGTGCGAGGCCGCACCCCCGACCGAAGGGGCGCAACCGCTGCCAACGCGTATGGCGTTGCAATCCACACCAGAATGCATGACTGAGGCCAGCCCGGAACGCGCAGCGTTCGAATTTCTTGACGCGTGGCAAAATGGCGACTTCACCTTGATGTACAGCCTGATTAGCGCGGGCAGCAAGCAGGCCATCGCCTACGGAGCGTTTGAATCGCTCTATGTGGCGTCGCACAACGAGATGACGCTCGAACGGCTGTCGTATCGCCCCAATGCCATGCAGCCAGACCCGGACAACGCGAATATCACTGTATTGGACTACACCGCCACCTTTGACACGACGATCTTAGGCGAGTTTACAGACGCGAACCGTTCGCTGTATCTGGTGTTCGAGCCGGAGTCATGCGCGTGGCGGGTGGCGTGGTCGGCAGGCGCGATCTTCGCGGAGATGGAAACGGGCGGTCTGCTGCGCCTGACACCTTCTGTGCCGCGACGGGCCAGCATCTATGACCGTAACGGCGAACCACTGGCAGTTCAGGCGGACGGTGGTATGGTCCCTGTGAGCATCATCCCCGGTCGGGTGGTGGACCTGCCCGCGTGCTTGAATACCCTTTCCGCTGCACTGGAACAACCGCTCGAACAGGTGCAAAATCGTGTGTCCGCCTTTCGTGCAGATTGGCTAGGCGAGGTTGGCACGCTGGAACCAGAATTATATCTGGCGTGGGAAAGCATCCTCACTCGTGACTGCGGGGCCAGCTTTGACAGCCGCTCTACCCGACAATATCCGAACGGCGATCTCGCGCCGCATATCATCGGTTCTGTCGGCTTCTTGAACGAGGAACAGATCACAGCATCGGGCGCAGTCGGCTTCACCATTGACTCGATTCTGGGGCGTGGCGGCATCGAATCCAGCGCCGATGAGTATCTGCGCGGTAAACCGGGCGGCCTGTTAGAAGTTGCGTTGCCGTCGGGCCAGCAGTTGCGTGTGATCGCAGAAAGCCGACCACAGCCAAGTCAAAGCGTGTATCTGACGTTGGATGGCGATTTACAGCGTTACACGCTGGAGACATTTGAACGCTGGCACGAACCTTATGCATCCACGTCCGATGGCGGCGCAGTCGTCGTGCTGGATGTGAACACGGGCGCGGTGCTGGCGATGGTCAGCTACCCGACGTATGATGCTAATCTGTTCGCACCCTTCCCACCCATGGGACGCGCCGCTGCCGCCGAACAAATCGCAGAACTGCCTGACGATATTCAACTCAACCGGGCGACACAGGCCGCTTATCCCGCTGGATCAACGATGAAGGTCATCACCAGCATTGCGGCGGCGGATAGCGGTGTTTACGAACTCGAACAGCGCTATACGTGCAGCGGTATCTGGCAGCGCGACGGGCTGACGCAGTTGGACTGGCTGCCCGGTGGACACGGAACGGTCAACCTGCGCGGCGCGATCACCCGCAGTTGCAACCCCTATTTCTATGAAGCCGGTTACACGATGAACGCTGAAGACCCGTATTTGCTGCCCCGGTATGCCGTCCGCATGGGCCTGGGCGACTTCACCGGACTGACGGACATCGCGGAATCGCCCGGTTTCATCGGTGACCCGGATTGGGCGCTGCGCACACAGGGCGCATGGCGGACGATTGACTCGGTCACCATGGCAATCGGTCAGGGATTTGTCGAAGTGACGCCGCTGCAAATGGCGCGTGTTTATGCCGCCATCGCCAATGGCGGGACGCTGTATCGCCCGCAACTGGTCGAAAGTGTGCGCCTGCTGGATGCTGTCGGTTACACGATGGAACCGGAAGCGATGGCGCATGTCAACGTGGACGCCGAGATTATGGCGCTCGTTCAAGCGGGTATGTGCAACGTCACCACCACGCAGGCCGGGACGGCGACCTTCCAGTTCAACTACAGTGAGTTCGAGGAATTACAGGAACTCATCGGCGTATGTGGCAAAACCGGAACCGCCACCGACCAGACGCCCGATCCCGGTCCGCCTCATGCGTGGTTCATCGGCTATGCCCCGCGAGAAAACCCGGAAATCGTGGTCGCCGCAATTGTCGAAAACAGTGATGATGGGTCTGCTGTCGCTGCGCCTATCGTCCGTGATGTGATGCAATATTACTTCTTCGGTGAGGAATAGAGTATCACCAATGCTGTTAGCCGTTAGAGCGTGTTTGTAAATATTGACATTTCGCCACATTACCCTGCCCCTCGAACCTCTTGCCCTTTGAAGATGTAATCGGGTAACGGTCCGCGTGAGATTGATCTACGGCGGACGGCCCTCCAGGGCGTCCACTACGACCAAAACACGTATGGGATGCGCTACAGCGCGTCCGTGTTGGTATTTCTTCCCTTGTGGGTCAGGGGATGAAATTCTCTGGCGGCGCTGCGAGGGCGGAAGCCACCAGGCACCTCTCAAACGGCTTCTTTGACAGCACCAAACGGGAAGAATGCCTTCTAGCAAGGGACGAACGTAACTTGCATCCTCGGATTTGTCATGCCAAACTAAATCCGTTTAAAGAGTTTTTAAGGGGATACGATGAGCAAAATTCTCGTGGCTTATGCCAGCAAATACGAAGCAACAGCAGAAATTGCACGGACAATTGCCGATACGCTGAAAGAGGCGGGGCACTCGGTTGATGTACAACGGGTCATCAGTGTGACGGACATCAGTGAATACGATGCGGTCCTCGTCGGCAGCGCGATTTATGCCGGACAGTGGATGGGCGAAGGCGTCGATTTTCTAAAAGCACAGGCAGAAACACTGGCGCATAAATCGACGTGGGTCTTTTCCAGCGGACCGACAGGTGAGGGTGACGCGGTCGAATTGCTGGGTGGCAGCAGCTATCCTGCCGCGTTGCAACCGCAGATCGACGCCATCAAGCCGCAAGGGGTTGTGCTCTTTCATGGCAGTGTAGATGACGCCAAGATCAACCCGACGGAAAAGAAAGTCCTCGAAGGTGTGCAGAAGCCGACCGGCGACTTCCGCGATTGGGCATCTATCAAGCGGTGGGCACAGCAAGTATCCATTGAGGTAAAATAAACGAAGTCTTAATTTACATCCACCAACTTCTGTGTAAAATAGACTCATTCAGGGCATCATCTCGCCTGTGCCGGGATGATGCCACTTATTGGAAGCGGTGCCGCAATGGTAGCGCAGGGCACAGTCTCATCAACATGAGCCACGGACTTAGAGGTATTTGTCATGAGTCTTCATAACATCGAACAATCCCCCTCCAACAATGACAAGCGCATTACGCAAACCCGTCTTGATCTGTTAAACATCTACCAGAGCCTATTCGTCACTATCCGCGAGCGCATCGAACCGACGCTGGGCGAGATCACGTTTACCGCCATTACACAGCGTGCATTAAACCAGGCCAGCCACGGTCACACGCTTCTGGAACAGGTGCATCTCAGTGAAGAGGGCCTGAATTTTGAGGGCTTGCGCAATCTGCCTTCCGTGCCAGACCGCGAGGCGCTTGGTTATGCGCTTAAAGCACTGCTAGATACGTTTATCGACCTGCTGGTCATGCTCACGGGTGATGTACTGGTTCGGCAACTGCTGCATGATGTCGAATACAGCGACCGCTAACGTTCACGGTGCGCAGCAAATATCAATTGTTTGCATATCAATCGCCAGCAGAATAAATTCAATGACTTTATTGTAATCGCCATTAGCAAATCAACGCTTATTGTGAATCGGCGGCAAAGTCTAACAGGGGACCAACATGCATAGCGTTCAGCAGGATTTTCTGGATGCTTGTCGGCAGCGCATCCGCGACTATCAGCGCTCACAACGACACGTATCGAACTTCCACCCACGAACCATCAATCATGACGGATTGCTGTTTCCGTCATTGCGCAATCAGTCTTTTCAGGTGACGTACATTCCCCCACGCCCCGACAAAGTGCCGGCTCCAGTGTTTCCGCAGTCAGTTTTCATCAATCCAGAAGCATGGTTCCACTACCTCGCCCCCGATGACTTCGAAACCGTTCGGAGTGCGTATATGCGGCGCTTGCGCAGCGGCGGCAAGCTCGATATCACCTTCCGATTGCAGACCATGCAGGGTGAAACCGCATGGATTCGCCATGTCGCCGAATTTGTCAAAGACCATCACAGCGATTTTGTCCCGCAGGCGCAGACCTTCATCGACGTATCGGCAGAACATCGCCTGCTAGAGGAGCAGCGGCGGCGCGAATTCGAACTCGATTTGCTGTATGATCTCTCGCAGCAGATCGGGCAAGCCACCAGCCCGCGTGAGTTGATGCACCTGATGTTGAACCATCTCGACAAAGCCCTCCAGCACGATGTTGCGACTGCGCTGATCGTCAGTGACGCATCGATTGAGATCGTCTCACAAACGCAGGGGCCTATCCCGCTCAGTGTGCAGCACATGATGGACGAGCGCATTCTCGATACCTTCTTTAAGGTGCAGGGCAATATCGAGGCTCACTATCACGTACAGATGTCCACCCGGCAAAGTGAAGCGGTCAACACGCTACAGCAGCCAATCCACATGCTGGAATCGCTGTTCATGGTCCCGGTCTTTGTGGGAAAAACGCACGAGATCGCCGGGATGCTGCTGGTTGGCAGCGCTGGAATTGATGCGTTTACTGAAAACGACATCCGAATGCTGTACACGATGGCGAATCAGGCGGCGCTGGCGATTGAGCATATTCTAGCGCGGCGATCTGCCGAGCAGAAGCGCCTCGAAAGCGTGGTGCGCAACCTGCCCGACGGCGTTTTATTGCTGGATTCTAACCGCAAGGTCATGCTGGCAAACCCGATAGCCCGCGTATATCTCATGCAGATATCCGGTCACCGCGATGCCCCCCTCAGCTACAACCTTGAGGCCCTGTTACGCCGCCTGCCACTGGAAGATTATACGGGCGAAACCGACTGGCACGAACTCGCCATTGAGCGCAACAACAACTATAAAGTCTTCGAAATTGCCTACCGTGCCGTGCCATTGAGCGATACGGCGTCTGGCTGGGAAATTGTGCTGCGCGATATTTCCGCGCATAAACTGGCAGGCCGCGAACTTCACCGCGCCCTGTTGAAGGAACGCGAACTCGTCTCGCTCAAGTCACAGTTCGTGATGACCGTCTCGCACGAGTTCCGCACCCCGCTGGCGACAATTATGCTCTCCAACGATCTGTTGCAAAAATATGCCGGGCGCATCGACGACGAAAAACGCGCCGAATATCATGATCGCATCCTGATGGCGGTCAAGCACATGCGCCACATGCTGGACGATGTCTCGACCATCAACAAAGTCGATACCGGACAACTTGGCTTTAACCCGGAGACGCTCAACATCGGCGACTTCTGCGAGCGCCTGATTGCCGAGGAACGCGACATCAATCAGAACGGGTACACCTTGCACTTCGTCAAATCGGGCAATTGCAACCGTGTTCACATGGACCCGCAACTATTGCAACATATCCTCCACAATTTGCTCTCCAACGCCTTTAAGTACTCGCCAGCAGGCAGCGCCGTACATGTTTCGCTGGAGTGCGACGAGAAGTATGTTCGCCTTTCGGTCACAGATGAAGGGATTGGCATCCCGCCGGATGATATTCAATTCCTGTTCGACCAGTTCCATCGCGGTCGCAACGTCGAGAACATCAAGGGGACCGGGCTGGGGCTGGCGATTACGCGCACCTGCGTAGATGCGCACAACGGCACGATTCAGGTAGAAAGCAAGCTGGGTGAGGGTAGCACGTTCATTGTCACCTTGCCCAAGTACACGCTGGCGAGATAATCCGGCGACAGTGTAACGCAGAGTTGCGTATCTATACCTGCAACAATTCTATCCCGCTCTTAGTTGGTGGGCGACGATTTGAAGGATTTTGAGGAAGGTTTGTCAGATTATGCTGGCAAACCATTGCGTATTATCGGCGCATTGTCAAACGAGATTGATTGACAGTGACTACTGCACTATTCTGACAGATTTTGAACCCGCCGCAAGCCACGCCATTTCAATGGCAGTGGTTAGGCGGGTTTCTCGTGGGCTTTAGCCCACCTAGCGTGCAACGGCTTCATTCGAGGCGAAGTCGAG
>DAOTXA010000308.1:0-8597 GCA_034435595.1 Anaerolineae bacterium
AGTAGTTCAAATTGCGTGACATGGCAGCCGAATGTCCCGGCAACATGGTGATTCTTACCATGTACATCATTGGCAATCGCGCCACCCACAGACACGTACTTCGTCCCCGGACTGACGGGCACAAACCATCCCGCAGGCACGATCACCTTGAGGATTTCGTCAACGGAAACGCCCGCTTCTACGCGCAGGATGCCGTTTTCGCGGTCAAAAGCGATAAAGCGATCTAGCCCGGTAACATCAACCAGCACGCCGTCGGCGTTGAGACAGCTATCCCCGTAGCTGCGCCCAAACCCGAAAGGTAACACACTTGCATCAGGGTTTTTGATCACACGCGCAAGGTCTTCTTGCTCCGCGACCTGTTCAATGGTCTTATGCTTAACTTGGGGGTATCCCCCCCACGATTCATACCGTTTCATCATATCGTCCGTCTGTTCGTCTGCTGCGATCATACAGAACGTACATCAAGTATCACAACATCATTGCGTGCGAATCTCTCGCACAATCAATCCAACCTTACGCGGAGATTGTCGCTGCGTCAATGTACGTCTTGTTTATATGATCCACCACCAGACCGGGCGCTTACCAGTTGTGCGTTACTCTTCGCGCATTTGCACCAATTCGATCAATTCACCATTGGGGCCGACGAAGAACGCGATACGAATCTTGATGAAATCAGCACTTCCATCCTTTGGTTCCAGCCAGATTTTATACCCCGCCGCCCGCACATGCTCAATCGTCGCTTCGATGTCGGTTGTAGTCAGGCAGATGTGCCCCCAGGGGTCATTCGGCTGATTAGGGGCCGGGTCCTTCGGAGACGTATCCAGCGGCTCGAACAATTCGAGATATACGCCGTCGCCCATGTCCAGATACATCAACGTTTGCCCGCTGGCGATTTTCCATTCTGCCACCGGTTCAAAACCGAGTACATCGCGGTAAAATCTGACCGATTCGTCCCAGTTACGCGCCTGTAGCGCCACATGATGAAACCCGCCACCCTGAATCACCTTATTCTTGTTTCCAAACGGCATTATTTCGTCCTTTGTGAAGTAGATTTGAGGCGTATTTAAACGAACACAGTATAAATGCGCAAGTTCCATATTGTGACCGCCACTGTAAAATGTGATATATTACAGATTGTCAGGTGTGATGTACCATGCTTTAAATATACGGTCCGTCTTATGAAAAAAGCCGAAACTCGGTCACTGGTCGATCAAGTCTACGACATCCTGTGGCAGGAGATCGTCCAGCGCCACCTAAAACCGAATCAAAAACTCGACATCAAGCAGTTGGCGGCACACCTCGAAGTCAGCCGCACACCGATCATGGAAGCGCTGGCCCGTCTGGAAAGCGACGGTCTGGTTTCGCGGCGCAACCGGGTAGGGACTTTTGTCGCGCCGGTGGATAAAGCCATGTTGCTGGCATCGTTCGCATCGCGTGATATGGTGGAGCAGTTTGTCACACCAGCAGTCGCAGAAAAGTTAACCGCCGATGATATATCCGCGTTGCGTAAATCGCTTGACACGCTCGATGCGTTGATCTCTGCCGCTGGCGACACAAACACCTTCGACTATGCCAGCTACACACGCCACGACCATGATTTTCACGTCGCGCTGGTTTCCCGGTGCGATAACCCGCAAATCATCACATTCTACCGTTCGCTCAACTCGCACATGCAAATCGCACGCGGCTATTCAAATTATGCGCTCAAACGCGCTATCGAAGGACTCGCCGAACATCGCCAGATTCTTCAGGCGTTCATCAATCAAGACATTGAACAGGCACGCACCTTGCAACATGCACATCTAGAGCGCAGTCGGGCAGGCGTCATGCAGGTCATCGAAGAACATGGCGTATTGTGACGCCTTCACATACGCAATAGAAAGTTATTGAATTGATCTATTCAGGGAGGAAACAGGATGAGTTTTGAGGGTAAAGTTGCGGTCGTCTCTGGTTCGGGAACCGGGATTGGTCGGGCGACAGCCGTCCACCTTGCGTCACTGGGCGCATCCGTCATCATCGTCGACATCAATGCAGAGGCCGCAGAAGAAACGGTCAAGATGATCACTGATGCCGGTGGAAAGGCCGTCTCGGTGGTGGTTGATGCCTCGAAGAGCGACGAGGTGAGTCAGGTTCCAGTCATCGCCAAAGAGCAATTTGGCGCGATCCACTACCTTGTCAACTCGGTCGGCATTCAGACGTATGGCACAGTCGTTGAAACCGATGAGGCGCTGTGGGACCGTACCCTCAACGTCAACCTGAAATCGGTGTATTTGCTGTCGCACTACTGCGTTGCAGAGATCATCGCCGCCGGGGGTGGGGCAGTGGTCAACGTCGCCTCGGTACAGGGATACAACAGCAGCCAGCAACGTGTCGCCGCCTACGCGACCTCGAAGGCGGGCGTAGTGGCGCTTTCGCGTTCGATGAGCCTGGATCATGCACCGGATGGCGTGCGCGTTAACTGTGTGCTGCCCGGTTCGGTAGATACGCCACTGCTGCGCGGTGGTGCGGCGGAATTTGCCGTAGATGGCGACGTGCAGGCGGTCATTGATGGTTGGGGCGAGTTTCACCCCATCGGGCGCGTCGGTCAACCGGAAGAAATCGCAAAGACGATTGCCTTCCTGCTCAGTGACAACGCGTCTTTTATCACCGGGGCCACGATCACAGCCGACGGCGGCCTGACGACGAAACTGATTTAGTCGCCCTGCAATCCGCATATGACCGCGTGGACCGTAGCCATTCCGGTCATCGTGCGTACAATGGTGCGCATCATATTCAACTCACTGCCATTGAGGGAAAACAATGAAACTTATCATGTTCAACGAAGGCGACAGCACGCTGGTCGGCGTGCGCGTAGAAGCCGGTGTCATCAAGACGGCGCTGGAAGCGGTCGAGTTTCTGGCAGAAGGCACTACGGCCTACGAGCGCTTGCGTGATGAAATCAACGCAATGGATGCCCCCGAAACCGTTGCCGAGGAATCACTGACCATCGCCCCTGCGGTCCCGAATCCGGGCAAGATCATCTGCATTGGCCTCAACTACCAGCGTCACGCCGAAGAATCCGGCATGGCAGCGCCGACCACACCCGTACTATTCAACAAATTTAACAACACGATTAACGCCCCCGGCGCAGACGTACCCATGTCCACCGACTGGAAAAAAGTCGATTATGAGTCAGAACTGGGCGTAGTCATCGGCAAACGGACGAAAAACGTCAGCGTAGATGAAGCGCTCGATTACGTCCTCGGCTACTGTAACTGCGACGACCTCAGCGAGCGCGAACTTCAGTTTTTGACCGGGCAATGGTTGCTGGGCAAATCGCTGGATGGCTTTATGCCGGTTGGACCCTATCTCGTCACCACAGACGACATCCCCGACCCGCAAACCCTGCGCGTGCGCGGGTGGCTTAACGGTCAGTTGAAACAGGACAGCAGCACCGCCGACATGATTTTCAGTGTCGCCGAATGTATCTCATACATCAGCCAGTTTATGACGCTGGAACCTGGCGACCTCATTTCAACGGGCACGCCAGAAGGCGTCATCTTCGGTGATCCGCCGGAAACCGCCAAATGGATGCAACCCGGCGACGAGTACGTCGTCGAAATCGAGGGGTTAGGACGCCTGACCAATAAAATGGTGGCGGCAGACGCCTAGTCTTATGCCGCTGCCTCACGCAAAGAGGACACACAAGAACGGTGCCGTCGTTATTGACATTGACGGCACTCTGATTGATCCTGTCGCCTACTTTTGCCCCGCACCGACTGTCGAACGCATCACATCTATGCGGCGAGCAGGGATTTCGCTGATTTCGTGGGGATGGGGACGGACCATCGCGCACTGTAATGAACTGGGCTGGAAGGCTCCCGGCGAGTACGACTACAGCCAATTCGATGAACAGGTCGCGCTCATCCTCGAACACCACCCGGACGCGTGGCTGTTCCCGCGAGTCGCCGTTGCTGCGCCACAGTGGTGGTTGGACGCAAACCCGCAACACAACGCGATCATGAGTACAGGCAAGGCGCGGGGCCTCAAAACCGGGCGCACCCCGGCGAACACCCGTGATACGACGGTTTCGCTGGCGTCGGATGTGTGGCAGAAAGCGATGGAAGACGCCATCGCCCGCTTAATTGCCCATTTCGCCGCGCAGCCCTACGCAGAGCGCATCATCGGCTTGCAGCCAACAGGCGGCGTCAACGAGTGGTTTGTCTCGCATGGCCTTGATTTTCCCGATTACGGGCCAGAATCGGTGCGGGCGTTCCGTGAATGGCTGCGCGAGCGCTATACGACGGATTCCGAATTAGCGGATGCATGGCAGATGGATATCTCGCTGGAGACAGCACAGCCACCCCTGCCCGACATCCTGAAACAGGGCACATGGGGCGGTCTGTTCGACCCGGCACAGGGCACACAGGTCCCCGATTGGTGGCGATTTTACCATGCACTAAACGCCCATCGTATCATTGAAACCTGTGAAGCGATCAAACGTGCGTCTGAAGGTCGGATGCTGACCGGGGCCTTTCACGGGTATCTGCCAGATAGCTATTCATCAAATGTTGGCGCAGCGTGGCTGTGGGGACACCACGACATGCGCACCGTCCGCGACCATCCGGCGGTGGATTATCTCGCTGCGCCGTACCAGTATCGCAACCGCGAATTGGGTGGCACGCCAGAATCACAGATTCTCACGACATCACTTGGCTTTGCGGGCAAGTTCAGCTTCACCGAAAACGACGGCGGCACGTTCCTACGCCGATTCATTGACGGGCGCACGCAGATCATCACCGATCGCGCCGACGACAGCCCGTATACACGCCGCAAGACCTTCCAGAACATGATCCGCGATCACGGTCAGCGCTTAATCCGGCGCGAGGGCTTCTGGTGGATGGACCTGCAACCGCCGGAAAATTGGTACACCCATCCGCAAATCGAAGCGTTGATTCGGCGGCTACACAGCATCCACAAAGCACAATCCGACCGTCCGGCGTCCAAGGTCCGCGCACAGATTTGTGTCGTCATTGACGAAGAAAGCGTGTTTCATACGCAAGTCGGTCATGCGGGACTGGCTTCACTGGTGGCGAACACGGCGCGTCAGATGATGCCCTATGTGGGCGCACCCTTTGACCTGTTGCTGCACAATGACCTCGAACGCGATGATCTGCCGGATTATCGACTATACGTGTTCCTCGATACCATCATGCTAACTACAGCCGAACGTGCCGCTATCCGGCGGCGACTGGCAGGCAGTGGGGCGGTCGCGCTATGGCATTGGCTGCCAGGGCTAATCGACGAAAAAGAGGCCAACATCCAGCATGTCAGTGAACTGATCGGGATCGAATTGGGGTTAATCTCCGGTGGACCGATCAAAGGGCAGAAACGCTACGCAACGGCGCGTTTTAGCAATTTCTCGCACCCGGCGGCGCAGGGGATTATGCCTTCATACCTACTTGGTGGAGAACGCTACGACGCCATCCCCTTTGTGGTGGATGAAGATGCAGAAATCCTCGCCAGACACAATTTGAAGGCGCGTCCGGCAGCGGTCATCAAATCACAGCCGGACGGATGGACCAGCGCATATCTCGGTTTGCCGCTGGCCCCGGTGCAGTTTATTCGCAATCTGGCGCAAATGGCGGATGTCCATCTTTTCAGTCAACAAGATGCGGTCATTGACGCCTGCGATGACTTGATTCTCGTACATCACGCCGGGGATGGCCCGCTGGCGATCCAACTTCCGCGCCCGGTTTCACGGGCTGCCAACGCGATCACCGGGGAGCCACTCACCCTGACCGGTCAAACAATCACCATAGACAGTACAGTCGGTACATCGCACCTGATTGCACTTGAACCGGATTGGCTACCGCCACTATCTGCTGAGGACGAAGCCTTATTGCGTGATTTGCCATAGCAAGGTCCATACTCCACGATGCGGCAAATCGCCCTATTTTCATACAGTGTCGCCAGCAAAGCGGCAGGCGACACGATCTTCCCTCTTGCCAGCCTCATGCGCCTCCAAAATCAGATTCTTACGGCAATGATTATCACTATTGCGATATACTTGCTTTAATAGACTGATTTGTCGCAACCTTTTGACTTGCACAATGAATTAATCATCTAGTTGCGTTGCGTTTATCTTTCCGTAATTTTCCACTGTTTATTATGGGATCGGTTATAATTACAGTCAAAATCTATATTTACATCGTTCGTCATCTTTGTGGACGATCAACGATTTATTGCAGGAAACACGATGGCACTCAACATTACATCAGAATTAGAAGAGAAAATTCGACAGGCGGCAGCCGCGACGAACCAATCCGTAGAAGCGTATCTCTCCGATTTGATAGATGCGCAAGCTACGAGTGATGCAGTCTCACCCTCGCAGCTACATCGCCTGCTGGAACTTGCCCCTGCAAATGCCGCAATTGTCAGGTTTGATGGCACACTGGTTTATGTCAACAATAACTACGCCAACACCTTCCAGCGCTCCCGTGAAGAACTGACAACGATGAATTTCTTCGATCTCGTTGATCCCGCCGACCTCGCATCTACGCGTACCGCGCACAACAATCTGATTGAATCGGGCCAGCTTGTACGTTTTGTCAACCGCAATCGAACCCCCGACGGGCAAGAACGCGTACTCGAATGGACTGCCGCCGCCAGTCAGGAAGAACAACTCATCTTTGCTATCTCGCGGGATGCCACCCTGGAGCACCAGTTAGAACGGAACCTCTTCGAACGAGCCGAACAGATTACCCGCATTCTCGAAAGCGTGACAGACGCCTTTTTCAGCCTCGACCGCAACTGGAATATCCTCTATCTTAACAGCCATGCCGAGGATTTGCTGGATCGACCGGCTGACGAACTGATTGGCAAATCCATCTGGGACGAGTTCGGGGACGCCGTCAAGTCTACGTTTTACGAGCAATATCACACCGCAATGCAAGAACAGGTCACCGTGTCGTTTACCGAATACTACGAACCGCTTCAGACCTGGTTCGAAGTGCGGGCCTACCCTGCGCCAGACTTCCTGTCCGTCTACTTCCGCGATGTAAATCGAGAAAAGCTTCTCGAAGAACAACTTCGCGCCGACGGAGCGCTTCTCAACGGGATTGTGAACAGCCAGATTGATCTGGTCAGTCGCTACAAGCCAGATACCACGCTCACGTTTGTCAATGATGCCTATTGCAATTTCTTCGGTCAACCTCGCGAGTCGCTTCTTGGCACTCGCTTTATCAATCATCCATACGTGAAGGGCGGTGCGATGGTCCGGGCGCGGCTGGACGAAGTCATGCGGGATCCGTCGCCCGCTGTTCGCATCCTTCCGCACATCGACAAAAGCGCCGCAAACAAGTGGATTCAATGGCTCGATTTCGGCATCTGCGACCAATCCGGCGAGGTCGTGGAAATTCAGGCCGTCGGGCGCGACATCACCCCCTTGTACGAAGCGCGTGCCGAAACTGAAGCGCAGAAGGAAATGCTTCAGACCGTCATCGACCGAATTCCGGTGATGATCCTGGTCTCGCGGCTGGAAGGTGAAACCCTGTTCGGTTCTGAGTTGGTCAATCGCTATTGGGTCGAAAAGCTGGGGTGGACCATTGAAGAAATGCAGGCGCAGCCCGACATCATGACTGCGTTCTACCCGGACCCAGCATATCGCACAGAGGTCGCTGAATATATGCGATCGGCTGTACCCGGCTGGCGAGAGTTTGAGACAGTCGCCAAAGACGGCAGCATCGTCGTTGCAGAGTGGGCCAACGTCGAACTCTCTGATGGACGCCTGATCGGGATCGGGCACGATCTTGCCGACCGCAAACAACTTGAAATCGAGCAGCGAAACGCGCAGGCCCTCGAAGAAGAACTGCGCCAGGAGCGTGAACTCACAGAACTCAAGAATCGTTTTGTTTCTACCGTATCACACGAGTTTCGCACGCCATTGACCGTCATCGTTACATCCGTCGAACTCATGATCAACTATTTTGACCGAATGGAGAAAGCGCGTATTCTGACCCGGCTGTCTGGCATTGAAGGTCAGGTCAATCACATGGTCGCACTGCTAGATGACGTTCTGGCGCTCAGTCGGGCAGGGTCACCAAACATACAGTTGCAATACACTCAAATCGCCATTGCGCCTTTTGTCGTCGCGTTACTCGATACTGCACGCATCATCGATACCGGCAACCACCACTTCAAAGTCGATACCGAAGAGGCAAATCGTTTTATCCGGGCAGATCGCCGCCTGCTGCAACACGCATTCGCCAATTTACTGACCAACGCCATCAAGTACTCGCCTGCGGAGTCGCAAATTGATGTGATCGCCAGAATCGACGGTGAAACGTTCAAGTTCATCGTGGAAGACCGTGGTATGGGCATCCCGGATGCAGACCTTGATAGTCTGTTTGACGCCTTCCATCGGGCCACAAACGCACAACAGTTCCCCGGCACCGGACTCGGCCTCGCCATCGTCAAGCAATATATCGACTTGCACGGTGGGGAAATCTTCATCGACAGCAAATTAGCTGAGGGCACGCGCATAGAAATCCATCTCCCCGTTGATGGCAACGACCAGGACAGTGACACATCACCCATGTCCGAACCCGGTTAGCGCG
>DAOTXA010000309.1:0-4041 GCA_034435595.1 Anaerolineae bacterium
TCTTCGGGGGTTGGACGCCGGCCAAGCGATTGTTCCAGATTTTGTGCGGTGCGATACATCTGGCGGATGCGCTCGGTCATATGCAACGGGATGCGGATGGTGCGGGTCTTCTGTGCCAGTGCGCGGGTGATCGCCTGACGAATCCACCATGTCGCGTAGGTGCTAAAGCGGTTGCCGCGATTGTAGTCATATTTATCGACAGCACGCATTAGACCGACGTTGCCTTCTTGAATCAGGTCGGGGAAGGGGAGACCCTGTCCCATGTAGCGTTTGGCGATGCTAACGACAAGGCGGGTATTGGCCCGGCCCAGATGTTCGCGGGCGGCTTGCCCCTCAAATGCGATGCGTTCCATGCGCATCAGCCAGTAATCCCCATATTTTTCATGCAGACCAGGGGTTTCGAGTCGGTCTTCGGCTTTTTTCCCACGTTCAATGCGTTTGGCGAGGCTGATTTCTTCTTTGGCAGTCAGGAGAGGTTCCTGGGCCATCTGGCGGAAGTAAAGGCCAACTGGATCATCGGCAGAAACGGCGTTAATATCTCCGACGCCAGGGTCATTGAGGACTTCTTCTGGCTCAAAGTCGATGTCTGTGTCTTCTCCTATACTACTGCGAGTCGATGACTCAGCGGTTTGGCGGAGTTCGACACCTAGCTCGTCCAATTCATAGAGGATCGATTCGATAGTAGCGGCTTCGTCCTGATCGTCTTCGAGGACTTCGAGAACATCATCGTAAGTCAGGTAGCCGCGTTGATCGGCTCGATTGATAAGTTCTTGTATCACGTTATCCCTCTGCCTGCAACTTAATTGATCCGAACAATTTGTTTTTCCGGGTATATGCTACAACCCGGCGTTTTGCGTCTCGGCATTGTCCGTCACTGCCGCGACATACCCCGCAAAACAGGATAGTGCTTCAGGTTCGTTGGTCTTGCTGAACCTCCTTATGGTTCGTCTTGGTGGTTCGTCTTGCGCTGTTGCGGTGTTCTTCGCAAGAAATAACCCGATATCTGGTGTCGGGTTGTGAAGTTGACGATTTGAGATTGGGGAAGGAGTTCACAGGCAAATGTGACGATTTGCGTCCGCGCCCGATTGCTACAACCGATACTGCGCACACATCGTGATATAAGAATGACAAAGAGTCGTGTTGAGCCACGTTTATACGTGCCATATTGCAGGATGTTTCCCCGATGCCTTGAATGGTGCAACAAAGTGTAAGAACTTGATGCAAATATCAAGAAATTGTAACTTTAGCTCTAACTGAACATTCTATCATGTTTTGGGGCACATTTGAGATTAGCGACGGATAAGCGGATGAGTAAGAAAGTGTTGAAGTTCGAACCGACATTTACTTTTTTGCTGGGAAATTTACTAATATCAGCACTTTCCTCATTTTTCGTTTGTTTATGCCAACCTCAATTGCGCGAAATCTTCGATGTTTAGTATGATTGTCTTATAGTTGGTTAACGATGGTATTTGCGCAGCAGCCGCTTGTACTCCATAGCGTATAGAGGAAATCCATGTCAACGCGACGTTTTGACGACGAGATGCCGCCAGTTCCCGATGCTGAATCGGAACCGACCTCGACGACTTCAGAAACGAAAGACCTGCGGCCCGGTCCGCCGCCAGAGAAACCTGCGCCGCAGCGTCCGGCCTCTTTGAAACGACCATCACGTGCTAGCGAACCGGCGGTTCCTGCCCAGCCTGCACCGTCTTCGACACCGCGAGGGAGTAGTAGTAGCGGTACAGCGGGGGCGCATCTGCCGCGCACGTTGACGCAGGTTATGAACGAAGCGAATGACAAGGTAGTACGCGGTGATCTGGTCGACTATGTGCCAATGCCGACGGGCTTTGATCCGCTGGACGGGTACATTGGCGGCGGGTTGCGCAAAACCGAACTGGTGCTACTCGGCGGCGCTCAGGGGATTGGCAAAACCATTGCTACATTGCAGATCGCACGCAATATCGCCATGCGCCCCGATCATTACGCGTTTTACCTCTCCTACGAACATACAGAAACGCATTTGATGCACCGTCTACTGTGTATGGAAAGCATCAATCCGCCAGAAATCGATATGAGTCGTGGTGTCAAATTGCGCGACCTGTACCAGATTATCGTGGCGCAGCGGGCGAAAGAGTTTATGGGGCGGGATGGTGGCGCGGGATCGTTACAGGCAATTTTGCGTGATAACCCCAAGACGGCCCCGGCACTTGGTCGTATGATGCGCTATGCTGATCGTCTGATTTTGCTGAAGGCGAGTCCGGCAGTGACAAATCTACGTGCTATCAAGGAGATGACGGCGCGTCTGGTGGAGGCTACCAAGGGTAACGTAACGGTCTTTATCGACTATTTGCAAAAGATTGCCGTTCACCCGGAACGCCCCCGTGATGAGAATGACAAGGTCACGATCATCGTGGAAGGGTTGAAGGATATTGCCCTTTCGCACGATGTGCCGGTGTGGGCAATTGTTGCGGCGGACCGCGAGGGTCTTAAGAGCAAGCGTATCCATTTATTCCACCTGCGGGGGTCAAGCGCGCTGGATTACGAATCTGACATCGCCATTATCATGAACAACAAGTACCAGATTATGGCGAAAGATCATGTTTCGTTTAACCCATATACGGCTAAGCAGTATCGCAACTGGGTGGTGTTTACTATCGAGAAGAATCGCGCTGGACGTGCCATGCAAGATATGGAATTCGAGATATACGGGCAGCATTTTGCTTTTAATCCGCGTGGACAGAAGGTGCAGCAGCAGTTGATCGACGACAAGTTGATCGAAAGTTAAGGGTTGCAGCAAACCAATCGCGTTATGCTACACAGGGAACTGATCCTTTCTACAGACGGTGAACTGTGATGCAAGACAATACAAGACAACCGGGGACGCTCTCACCGAGGACACGGGCAAAGATTCCGTTTTGGTGGTGGAGCGTTCCTTTATTGTTGCTGGCGACGGCGGCTGGTGCCCTGGGGCTGGCGCGTGATTTGTACTGGATAGGCGAAGTGTTCACCCCGTATATGTCGGCAAGTGATATCTACGGGCCGACGACGTTAGCCGATGTACTGGCGCGAAATGCAGAGCGGATGTGGCCGCCGCTGCATAATCTGATGCTGGTCCCGTGGGGATGGGTGTTCGGTTGGTCGGAGTATGCGTCGCGGCTGATGTCGTTGTATGTGGGGCTGATTGGTGTTGTGCTGCTTTACCAATTGGGGCGTGTCTTATTCTCCCGGCGTGTGGGGATGTTCGCGGCGCTGCTGCTGGGAACATCGATTTTCTACCTGCATTACTTTCACGAAGCACGCGGCTATACCATCTTTACTACATTGACGATCATAATTTTGTGGTCATACTGGCGATTATTGGGCCAGTATCGCCCGCGACGGCGTGACAAAGTTCTGTTTGTGTTGCCGGCGACGGCGATTTTGTACGTTCATTATGTTGGGGCGGCGGTGTGTTTTGGACTCTTTGTCTATGATGCGCTGCTTGCCGTGCGGGGGCGGCGGCTGAGGTGGCATCGTCGCAGGAGCGGACACTTCTTACTATTTGTGGCGATTGGTTTGCTGTATCTGCCGTGGATGTCGAACGCGCTGTTTTCTATCGCAAGTGAGAGCGTATCTGAGCGTGGGCTGGATAATCCTGATGCGCTGGTGGCGATCTTCGACGGATTTAGCGGGGGATTGCCGGTATTGTTGCTGGCGATTATGGGCTACGCGTTGCTGCGATTACATAAAGTCAAGGCGATGCGCTATTTGCTCATCTGGTTCGTTGCGACCGTCGGCTTTATCTTGCTGATGAATACAGTCGCGGATTTTCTGTTTCATATTCGCCATGCGATTCCGCTGTTACCGGTATTGTTGCTTTTTGTGGCGGTGGTCGCTGATGACCTGGTGAAGCGGGTCCCGGTAGTCGGATATGTCTTGATTGTTCTGTGGATTGGCGTGAGCGCACTGCAATTTGTACGTGGTGACTATATGATGACCCTGCCGAATCACGTTGAGGACATTCCGGCGGCATTTATGGATCAAGTCCACGAGACACTTGACGCT
>DAOTXA010000310.1:0-2112 GCA_034435595.1 Anaerolineae bacterium
TGGCAATCGCAGGCTTGGAAATTGGCACATAAATGCGGAACAACACCGCGAAGTGAGATGCACCGTCCAACCATGCCGCTTCCGACAGTTCACGCGGGATCCCGCGCATAAAGTTGAGCATGATGATGATGAAGAATACGTTGATCGCCAGCGGGAAGATCAACACCCAGAAGTTATTCAACAGGCCCAGGTCGCCATAGGTGATAAACGTCGGGATCAATCCACCCGTAAACAGCAGACCAACCAGCATGAATATCTTATACGTGGTGCGCCCCGGCATCCGCACATGATCCAGCGAAAGCGGATACGCCGTCACCAGCACCAGCAAGACCGTACTCGTCACACCGACCACCACACGAATCACCGAGTTTTGCAGGGTGACGAAGAAGTCACGGTTGCTCATCAGGTAGTCGTAGTTATCAAAGTTGAGGCCAATCGGTAGGATGCCAACCGAATTTGAATCCACAGCCGCGCTGGAACTAAGCGACACCGAGATGACATGCATAAAGGGTAGCACGCTCGAAATGCCGATCAGAAACAACACACCATAGATGATGATGTCAACAATCAGGTTGGCGGCGTTCTTCTCGTAGCCCATATGTCCGTCTCCCTAAAAAATTCGATAGTTAGCGAAGCGATCCGCCGCCCAGTACGAGACGACGATGAGGATAAACGCCACAACCGACTTGAACAGACCGACAACGGTCGCGATTTCGTAGTTGAAGCCCTGCAAACCGACGCGGAACACGTAGGTGTCGATGATGTCGCCTGTTTCGTAGACCAGCGGGTTATACAACACCAGAATCTGCTCGAAGCCGGCTTCGAGGATGTTGCCCATGCTTAACGCGCCGAGCAAAATGATCGTCGGTGCGATACCGGGCATTGTAATACGGCGTATACGCGCCCAACGCCCCGCCCCATCGACGGCTGCCGCCTCGTATAGTTCAGGGTTAATCTGTGTCAGCGCCGCCAGATAGATAATCGCGGAGAAGCCGAAGTTCTTCCAGATGTCAGTGAGGATGATTGTCCACGGGAACATCGTTTTATCACGCAGGAAGCCGACCGTTCCTAAACCGGCCTCGCCCAGGAAGGAATTGACCGGCCCGTCACTGCCGAGGATCGTTACAAATGTACCGCCCAAAATCACCCACGAGAGGAAGTAAGGCATGGTGGTGACGGTCTGCACCAGACGACGATAAAACGAATAACGCACTTCATAGACCATCAGCGCAAAGCCAACGGCGACGATCTGCCCGAAGATAATTTTCATGCTGGCGATAAACACCGTGTTGCGCACGATTTCGCCCGTCTGCGATTTAGAGAGGATATCTTCAAAATGCATCAGGCCAACGAACTCTGACCCGCTTAACCCGCGAAACGGATTGTAATCGACAAAGGCGACACCAATGCCCCACAGCGGGTAGAACTTCATAAAAACCAGCAGGATCGCCGCCGGGATGAGCATAATATACAGTCCCCGGTGACGAAGCAACGCCTGTATCAAAGGCCGTCTCGTAGTGTAGTCTTGTGTATCTAGTTTGGTTTTAAGGTCGCTTGCTTTAATCAATGTGTTCCCTGTGTTCTCTATTCCGGTACCGGTGTTCTCCATCACCAGAACCGAACGCGATCTACGGCAAACGCGGCAACTTCTCAAAGAGCGCTTCGTTAAATAGGGTGCCGTCATCCGGGGTAGTTGCACGTCGCTCGATGGCGCTGACAAAGGCCGCGCCGATGACACTGACGACTGATTGCCCATCTTCTCCGGTTGGAATGCCTGATATGTCTTTCGTCCGCACCGCATTGAAGAACCCGGTCAGTTCACGATAGAATGCGTAATGACTATCCGGCAATGTGTCCATCAGCGTATAATCCGGGCGACGAGCTTGCAATCGTTTGGGGATTTTCGCACCATCTCGATACAGGCGAATTTCCCAACCGTCGTCTGCGAGATAGGCCCAATCGCCCGTATATTCGATTTCGAGCGTGCCACCTGTGCCACAGATGCGGTATAGCTCGGATACCGGGCGATGTACGTTGCGCGAGTGTTCGTGATAGCTGCTGATGCCGCCTTGATGGGTTAGTAACGCCGACATATGATCTTCGACTTCACGG
>DAOTXA010000311.1:0-7304 GCA_034435595.1 Anaerolineae bacterium
TGACGGAAACGATCTTCTCATGGCCCGGTCTTGGTCGTCTGGCGATTCAATCTGTCACGCAACTCGATTATCCAATGGTGATGGCGACGGTCATCCTCGGCAGCGTGGCGACAATTATCGGCTATATCATGTCGGATGTGCTGTACGCGGTGATTGATCCGCGAATCCGGCTGAGTTAGGAGCATTTGATGACTACGGCAAATGGCAAGGCAAGACCGGTTTTGCTGGCAGAAACGACGCTGGATGAGCCGATTCGCGGTGAATCGCTGTATACAAAAGCGCTGCGGCGTCTGCGGAGAGATCGTCTGACACTGGCGGCGATATTCACGTTGTTTCTACTGCTGATCTTCTCAATTTCTGCCCCGATACAAGAAAGTGTCTTCGGTGTGAGTTACCGTCGCACCGACGCGGCTGAAAACGCGTTTCAGGTTCCATTTACCGGATCGCACATACTAGGCACCGACGATCTCGGACGCGACCAACTGACGCGACTGGCCTATGCAGGTCAGATCACGCTCGGAATCGCGGTGACGGCGGCGGCACTATCGCTAACTATCGGGCTGACGCTGGGCGTGCTGACCGGGTACTATGGCGGCATCGTGGACGATATCATCATGTGGGCGATTACGACGATCAACTCGATCCCGTCCCTATTTCTGCTGATTATCATCGCGGCGGTGCTGAGTCCCGGCCCGGAGACACTGATTATCGTACTCGGCTTTCTGGGTTGGACAAACACGACGCGGCTGGTGCGCGGGGAAACGCTTGGCCTGCGGGAGCGGGAATACGTAGTGAGTGCGCGGGCGCTGGGCGCGTCGAACTTGCGGATTATGTTCAGCCATATCGCGCCGAATCTCATCAGCATCGTCACTGTGACACTGGCGATTCAGATTGGCTCGTTGATGCTGACCGAAGCCGCGTTGAGCTTTCTCGGATTGGGCGTGCAGCCGCCAACACCGACATGGGGCAACATGTTGACCAACGCGCAGACCTTCTTCACAAAGGGGCCGCATCTGGTGATCTTCCCCGGTTTGCTGATTACAACGACAGTGTTGTGTCTGTACGTGATCGGTGACGGTATACGCGACGCGTTTGACCCGACGATCACGAGTTAACCGAATATCCGCCCCAAAAAAGAACGCGCTCCATCATCAAGGGCGCGTTCTTTTACTACTGTTTGCAGGCATGAGGTATGCCTATTCGACGGGTTCCACTCGCAACAAATAGTCAAGCAGATCGTAGACAAGGTCTTCGATGATTTCTGAGTCAAAGTTGTTGGTCAGCACGATCATGACCGCGTCATCTTCGGGCAGATACAACATATTCGACTGGAAGCCGCTGGTCGCCCCATCATGACTGACCATCATACCGTACTCGGTTTCGTCATAGCCGATGCCGAGGCCGTACCGTCCGCCTTCGCCATCATCGACTGTGTTGAGCATTTGCACCAGCATGTCTTCACCCAGATACTCGCCTTTCATCAGTGCGGGCAGGAATTTGGCGAGATCAACAGCCGTGCAGACGATTCCGCCATCACCCAACCCTACACCATCGTTAAACTCGGTGATGTCCACATATTCATCGTCATCGTCAAGTTGATAGCCGCGCACGATATTCTGCGCAAAAACTTCCGGCGTTTCGAGGTAGCAGGTATCCATGCCAGCGGGGGCAAAAATCTGGCTTTCCAGCGCATTTGCCAGCGATTCGCCAGTTACATGCTCAATCATCACATGCGCGAGTGTGTAATTGCTGTTGCTATAGTAGTAATCTGTGCCCGGTTCAAAATCGGGCGCTTCGTCCATGATGAAAGCCAGCGTTTCCGCTGCCGACCACATATACGATGGGTCGCTGTCTACGGCATCGTTGAAAGCATCGGATTCGGTATAGCTAAAAACGCCGCTCGTCATCTGAAGCATCTGGCGGACGGTCGCGCTTTGCACATTGGGGATCATCGCCAGTTCGTCGGGCAAATAGTCCGCGATGGGTGCATCAAGGTCAAGTTCGCCGCTTTCCGCCAATTGTAAGACGATGGTGGCGACCAGCGGCTTTGACGCACTGCCAATACGGAACAGGTCGTCGGGGGTTACGCTGTCCCCGGTTTCGAGATTGGCGGGACCATATGCGCCATGTGCGAGGACTTCGCCTTCGCCGGAACCAATATACACGACCACGCCAGGTTCACCGGTTTCGACATATTCGGCGATAAACGCATTCAATTCGGGGTTGGTCTCAGTCTGCGCGAGGGTCAATGTACCGGATGCGACGACAAGGGCGAAGATCAACCGGATTGCGATATTTCGCTGCATCAAACACTCCTTCAGGAAGCTGACATGTAGCACGGTGCTTTGATCACCTTAACCGCTGTTTCCTGTTCTGAGCATTGAGATATGGCAAATTTTAGCGTACCGCTAGGACGATCTTCCCGGTGTTGGCGTTGGATTCCATGTAGCGGTGAGCGGCGGCGGCTTCGCTTAAGGGGAAGGTGCGGTCGATAACCGGCTTGAGGACACCTTTTTCAAGCAACTTTAGCGCGTACCCGCTAAAGGCGGCGGTCAATGCGGATTTTTGTGGGAGCGGCATGGGGCGCAAGGTCGTGCCAGTGACGGTAATCGCCTTGCGCAAGATCGCGCCCATGTCGAGTTCACCTTTTACCCCACCCAAGAGGCCGATAATGACGAGACGTCCGCCGCGTTTGAGGACGTGCAGATTATCGTTCCAGTAGGGTGCGCCGATGAAATCAAGTATGGCATTGACGCCTTCGCCACCGGTGGCCTCGCGGATGCGATCTGCGAAACGCTCTGTTTTGTAGTCGATAGCGAGGTCCGCGCCGAGATCGAGGCAGGTTTGCAGTTTTCCGGCACTCGATGTCGTGTAAACGGCTGCGCCTGCGGTTTTACCGAGTTGTATGGCGGCGGTTCCGACACCGCTGCCCCCGGCATGAATTAGCACCGACTCACCCATTTCCACATTACCCAGATTGAACAAATTGAGGTAAGCGGTCAAAAACGCTTCGGGAATAGCAGCGGCTTGTTCGTAGCTGAGGTTATCGGGAATACGCATCGCCATTGACGCGGGAACGGTCGCAAGTTCCGCGTATCCGCCCCCGGTGACAACCGCCATTACGCGATCTCCGGCGACAAAATCGCCAGCGGACTGCACGACTTCTCCGGCAAGTTCGAGGCCGAGAATGGGTGAAGCTCCTGGTGGCGGATTGTATCCGCCGTGGCGCTGCAAAATATCCGCACGATTAAGCGCGGACGCATGAACACGGACGAGCAGTTCATCAGAACCGGGAACAGGGTCGGGCGCATCACCGAAATAGAGGGCGCTTGCGTCACCGGGTTGATCGAAGAGGATCGCTTTCACGCGTAGTTGCCTTTACGCATCAGATTGGTCAGAATCGTCATCCTCGATGAATTGCTGCCAGTCGCCATGCATCCCGTTATCGGTAACGCCATAGTATGTGCGCACGGCGTTGCCTTCGCGGTGGATGAGATCATAGCGATAGTTCCCGGCCTTCTTGTAACGTCGCCACAGCGCCTTATCACCCTGCCAGTCAGCTTTATCTGCTTTGACGGGGCTGGATTCGCGCTGTTTGATGGCGTAGTGCCACAGCCGACGTGCGGAAGAACGCGTCACGTTTTTGACGATGTTGCCGTTACGCAAGTCACGCATTATGTAGAATGTCTGTCCATTGCGAGTTTCCTCGCCGACGATTTCGACTCCAGCGCGGGGTGCAGCGGACTGTTTTTCTGAGGATTGCTCGGCATCCTGCTCCTGTTGTTCCTGCGCTTGTGCGACCATTGCCGCATTTGCCGCCGGGGGATCGAGCGCAGCGCCAGATGGAACCGAGGTGACCGACGCCACCGACGCCACCGCATGAGAATCTGGCTTGACGGGCGCAGACTCTTGAAAGGTCATGCCCTGTCGTGCCAGGTTGACGATTTCGTCGCGGATCGCCTGTGTCGTCTCGCTGTCGTCGCGGACAAAAATCTTGTAGTTCTCTACGGCATAGGGTCGTTCTTCCCCGAAAGGCACACGCACGCGAATCACGGTCTTGTTCTGCGTATCGTGGGTGTCGATCTCAACCGGGAGCGCGGGCGTAATCAGGTTATTGATCTCGTTTTGCAGGACGGTTATCTGTTCCTGCGCGTTTTCAACGCCAACAGGTGTCTTTTTCTTGTTGGGGCTAATCCCAACATAAATGGTTCCGCCATTGGTGTTGGCGAAGGCGCAGACATCGGCGACGATGGCATAAAGCCGCCCGCCCTTGTGTTCCATCGACTCGTGGAAGGACTGTACGACGCTTGGCCCTTCCTCACGTGCGACCTGTACAAAATCTTCGGGCTTGTGGTTGGGTGTGTAGGCGCGGGAACGCGAGAAGTCGTTGCTCTGGAACATTTCGAGCAGGGCGGCAAACGAACGTTCCGGCAGTTGGACCTCGGTCACGCGCTCGCCAACACCTAATGTGGTTACGCGCCCGTTGCGGTCGCGGATGGTGTTGATAGCGTGTGCGTCTGAACCCTGAATGCAGCGCATCCGCCGGGGATATTCGGGTTTGGTCCCATCAAAGAAGCGGGCAGTGCTGCGTCTGCCGCCACGTTCCAAATCGGTGACTTCGAGGGCGTGCAGGTGGCGGTCCTGCGTGTAGGCGATACGGGTCTGCCCGCCAAAATCCATACCACGCATGGCGACACCATGTGAGGTATTCGCGTGCGCGGCAATGCAAATGCCCCCGGCCTCATTAATGACGTGATAGGCGGTCAGCACATCTGCGGATGCGCCGACTTCACTGCTGCCCACTTCCAGCGCACCAGACGGGATATTGAGGCTATAGAGCAGATGGTCAATATAGCGCAGGGGTGTATCCGGGCTGAACAGGCCGAGGATATGAAAGCCAAAGGTCGCCGTAAACTCAAAACCGGGCAACACGAGAATTTTATCGAGCAAGCGGCGATATTCGGCGAGGGTGCGGAGTTCGTCACCACTGGCACGACCTAGCTGCTCAAGATACTCAAGCTGCTCAATTTCGCGCTTCATGGCGGCATACCCGCGAACGGTATTGTGATCGGTGAAGCCGAGGATGTCGAGGCCGCGTTGTTCGGCCTTGCGTAGAATATCAATGTAACTCGCGTTGGAGTCAGCGTAATCGGCAGAAGCCGGGGTATGCAAATGCAAATCCACCCGGTACCACTGCATTCTAGATCGTCTTCTTGACGCCAAAATGCCTATTCCTTTACTGAGGGCAGGCGAACCAAATCTAATTCGGTGAAGCCTGCGCATATGCTACAAATCATATTATTCGGATTGTGTGAACTTACGGAACAATTTGGGTAAGTCATCAGGTTCAAAGGGTTTCACGAGAAAGGCGTTGGCCCCGGCCTCCATTACCTCTTCTTCGACATCAAGGCCGGAAGTGACGACAACCGGCGTATTGGCGAAGGTCTCGCTGGCACGCAGGTCACGCAAGATATCAACGCCGTCCATATCAGTGAGATGATAGTCCAACAGGAAAACATCGGGCTTTGCGGAATCGGCAATGCCTCTAACATCAGCCCCACGTGAAGCAACGACCACGTCAAAATCGTCTAACTCCAGCAGGGTTTGCAGGAGTTTAACGGTAGTCCGGTCATCATCAACGATCATTATTTTTACCAAGGTTCGGTACCCCCTCAATCAGCATGGGGGAGAGTGCCATGCACACGCTCCCCCGGAAGATGTCACAATCCTAAGTGTAACCAGTTCTAGCCGGGCTGTCCATCGGTGACAACGGACGCCGCCTGTTCGGTCGCACCGTTGCCAGCAGACAGTGGTGTCAAGGCAGCGGCGAAGACTTCATCCAGCTTATCAACGAGAACAAAGGTTAATGCTTCGCGGACTTCTTCGGGCACATCGTCGATATCATTCTCGTTTTTACGCGGGATAATCACTGTATCCACGCCGAGACGATGCGCCGCGAGTACTTTGTCCTTGATGCCGCCTACGGGCAAGACCTGCCCACGCAGAGTGATTTCTCCGGTCATGGCGACATTGCCACGTGTCGGTCGCCCGGTCAGCAGAGACGCCAGCGCCGCTGCAATCGTGATCCCGGCGGATGGTCCATCTTTAGGGACCGCGCCTGCCGGAACATGCAGATGGATGTCGTTCTTCTCGTAAAATTCCGGCTCGATGTCGAGGTCGGCGGCTTTGGCACGAATATAGCTCAGGGCCAGTCGCGCACTTTCCTGCATCACCTCCCCCAGTTGCCCGGTATACTGGAAGCCCTTGCCGCCAGACATACGAGTCGCTTCGATGAACAGCACATCACCACCGACGGGCGTCCACGCGAGTCCGGTAGCGACGCCGGGTAGATCGGTACGTTCCTCAATTTCGGTGCGATGCCCGAACTTGGGCTTGCCAAGCAGTTCGCGGACCATGTCTTTATCAACGACGACTTTATCCGTTTTGCCCTCAGCAATGCGCGTCACGACCTTACGGGCAGCGCGTCCGATCTCACGTTCGAGCGTGCGTACACCAGCTTCGCGGGTGAAGTCACGAATGATTTCGAGCAGTGCTTCTTCGGCGAATTCAAGTTCGTCGGCACGCAGTCCGTTCTCACGAATCTGACGCGGGACGAGGTACTGCTTGCCGATTGCGGCTTTTTCTTGCTCGGTATAGCCACTTAACTGTATGATCTCCATGCGGTCACGGAGCGGGCCAGGAATCGGCTCTAGCTCGTTCGCCGTGGTGATGAACAGTACTTCGCTAAGGTCAAAGGCGATATCGAGATAGTGATCGCGAAACTCGTTATTTTGTTCCGGGTCAAGGACTTCGAGCAGCGCAGAGGCAGGATCGCCCCGGAAGTCGCGCCCCAGTTTGTCTACTTCGTCAAGCATGATAAGCGGGTTTCGCGTTTCGACACGGCGAATAGTCTGAATGATGCGACCGGGCAACGCGCCGATATACGTCCGGCGGAAACCGCGAATCTCGCTTTCGTCACGGACGCCGCCCAGACTCATGCGGATAAACTTGCGCCCCATGGCACGGGCAATTGACGCCCCAAGCGAAGTTTTACCGACACCGGGCGGGCCAACAAAACACAGAATCGCGCCAGTACGGTCACGGCGGATATAGTCGGTCTTCTCTTTTTTCTCGAATTCCTCGCTGCGGTCGGCGCGGAGTTTGCGTACCGCCAGATATTCGAGAATGCGTTCTTTAATGTCGGTCAGGCCGTAGTGATCTTCGTCAAGAATCTCACGGGCGTGGCTGATGTCGAGTTTGTCCTCAGTTCGCTGCGACCAGGGTAAACTGGTCAGCCAGTCGAG
>DAOTXA010000312.1:0-7128 GCA_034435595.1 Anaerolineae bacterium
CGCCTGATGCCCATTCACCACCTTTGCCGGGGGTGATGCCGCCGACAATGGGTGTTCCACTATCGATCATTTGCTCGGTATGAAATTTACCCCTATCCCCTATGATGCCCTGCACGATGACTCGCATGTTGTCGTATGTCAGAATTCCCATCACAGATTACCTTTCTTCGACCAGTCGAATCGCAGTTTGCACAGTGTGGGTTAGTGACTCGCCCAGATGAATACGTGGTAAATGGGCATTGGATAGGATGCGATGCCCGCTCCCGGCCTGGACTCCACGTAATCGCACGACGATAGGTATATCTCGGTTGAGTTTTCTGATCTGTGCGACCAGCGTCTCTGCGACGATGTCGCAGCGGGTTGTTCCGCCAAAGACGTTAATGAGCGCACACTCGACATTCGGGTCGGATAGCACAAGATTGAGGCCAATTCGCCAATCTTCTACACTTGCTCCGCCGCCTACATCCAAAAAGTTCGCGGGCTGCACCTTTGAATCGCTATAAATGTGAATCATGTCCATGATGGTCATCGCCAACCCCGCGCCGTTGACCACGCACCCGATTTGACCATTGAGCTTGATGTAACTTAATGCGGTTTGGTCAGGAATCTGGCGGACGGCAGATTCGCTACTTGCCGTTCGCAGTGCATAGAGGGCAGGCTGCCGGAATAGTCCATTGTCATCAATAATGATTTTTGCGTCCAGGGCGATAAGCCGGTGTCCACTGGTAACGGCAAGTGGATTGATTTCGATGAGTTCGGCATCGCTTTCGACAAAGCATCGGTACAATGCGAGCGCAATGCGTTTTAGTTCGGGCCAGTATTCACGGGGTAGGTTGAGCTGGCTGGCGATGGTCGTCACCTGAAACGAACGCAGACCGATTAGTGGTGCGATGGGTTCACGAAAAACCGTATCAGGGTGTTTGGCGGCAATATGTTCGAGTTCGATTCCACCCTGCGAGGAGAGGATCAGTACCGGTTTATTGTGGGTGCGGTCGTATGTAATGCCGATGTAGAGTTCCTGCTCAATTGGAACCGCGGCCTCGACGAGTACTTGATGTACGGGCAGCCCCTTTATGTGCATATTTAAAATGCGTTGAGCGACTGCATGTGCCTCGTCGGGGCCTTCTGCGTGTTGAATTCCATTCAGAAGGGCACGCCCACTAAGGGGAACCTGTGCTTTGATAACGACTGGTTTCCCCAGCGCAAGCGCGACATCATGCGCTCCTTTCGCCGTGGAGGTCAGGCTGCCCGATGGAATAGGAATGCCGGCCTCCGTTAGTCGCAATTTTGCCGGATACTCGTTCAATTTCACTCAGGTTCCCTCTCTGCAAGTGTTGGGTTCACGCAAAATCGCGAGATTGCAACATCAAAGCGCTACCTAGTATAGCGCAACGGGACCTATCGTGATCATAGGGTTTCGATCTGCTGTTCGATAATAAGGGCTTCGGGGTAATTTGTCTCGACAAAGTCGATCACATTTTGCATGATTTTTACGGCGTGCGCGTTCTGATTGCTGACACAGGTGATCGCAATGGCAGATTTTTGCCACTTATCAAGATAGTCAATCTCTGCGGCAGAGACATTAAACGTGTTATGCAGCCGTTTAAGCATGGACTTGATGATGCTGCGCTTTTCCTTGAGTGATGTGAGGCCGGGGAGATGCAGTTCGAGCGTGCAGAGGCCGATGATTGCGTTCTTCATGACAGTTCGCGCCGGTTTTGAAATTGGTTGGGCGCACAAGTTCCAGTATACAGCGCGTGTAAGCGATTGGTAAGTGTGGCTTGCCGCCGGAATATGCCGAACTCATCGTTGACTTGATAGGTACACATGTCTTATAATATTGGACGCCTCGCCTGTTGGTGGGGCGTTCCTTGTCTATTTCGCAGTACCAATTTTCCCCGTATGCGGTGCCTGGATGTTTTCCATAGGGCGACGGCTGCGGAGATTAAGCGAAGATTGGAGTCAATCGCATGTATGCAATTATCCGTACCGGCGGACGCCAGTATCGAGCAGAAGTCGGCGAAGTGTTCGATGTTGAGCGTTTGCCATATGAAGAAAACGACAGCTTCGAAATCGAAGATGTATTGTTGGTCGGTGATGGCGACAATACCTTGATCGGTCAGCCGACGGTTGAGGGCGCGAAGGTCAAAGTGACCGTCATTAGCCAGTTCCGTGGTAAGAAAGTTGTTGTGTTCAAGTATCGCCAGCGCACTTCGTACCGCCGCAAGGGTGGTCATCGTCACCATTACACCCGCTTGCGCGTGGACGAGATCATCGTTTAGAGATTTTCGCCCGGTTTGTTGAGTAAGAAAGGACGTTCAGCATGGCCCATAAAAAAGGTGCTGGTTCAAGTAAGAACGGTCGTGACAGTAATGCGAAACGCCTTGGTGTGAAGTGTTTCGGCGGTGAATACGTGATTCCCGGCAATATCATCGTGCGCCAGCGCGGGACCAAGTTCCATCCCGGCGAGAACGTTGGCATCGGGCGCGATCATACGCTATTTGCGACGGCTGAAGGTGTTGTCGTCTTTGATCGTATGCGTGGTCGTAACGGTCAAAAGATCGTGCGTGTCGCACCGGTCGAATTTGTTGAAGAACTCGCCGAAGCCGGTGACTAAAATCAGCTTTTAACAAGGCAGTTTCATAGTGGGTGATGTTTTATATCCCCACTGTGTTTTATACCCCTATCCATTTCCGTTACGCTACCCCCACCTCAGGGGCCGTAACGCAGACCTATAGAGGAGACACCCAAATGAAAGAAGGCATCCACCCTACGTGGCATGACGATGCTGTCGTCGTGTGTGCGTGCGGCAATAGCTGGACCACTGGCGCGACAAAGCAGGAAATTCGCACCGATATTTGCTCTGCCTGTCATCCGTTCTACACTGGTGAACAGCGCCTGGTTGACACCGAGGGTCAGGTTGATCGCTTCATGAAGCGCTTGCAGACTCGTGACTCGATTCGTCAAGCTGCTGAAGATCGTGAGGCTGCCAAAACGCCGCCGGACCTGCCGCTTTCCGAGTTAAAGTTGAGCAAGCGCCATCTGAATATCTTGAACGAAGCCGAGATCATGACGGTCGCGGATTTCTTCGCCAAGCTGGAAGAGGGCGACGATAGCTTGCTTGAACTGCCCGGTATCGGTCGTCAGGTGCTGGCAGACATGAAGAAGACGCTGCGCAATCGGGGTTACGAACTGCCAGAAGCGGCTGAATCCGAGTAAGCGTCAAAAGTCGAACATCTAAACAGGCAGTCGGGATTGATCCGGCTGCCTTTTGATTTGCCTTGAAATGTTAGTATTCGATTTGCAGCCAGGGGAGAAGGCTGAATGAAACATCACAGCGGACGCATTGAAGTGATTTGCGGCAGCATGTTTTGCGGTAAGACAGAAGAATTGATCCGGCGGGTGCGACGTGCCGTGATTGCGCGGCAAAAGGTCCAGGTGTTTAAGCCCGCCATTGATGATCGCTATCGGACGAGGGCGGTCAGCAGCCACAGTGGGCAGAACTATGATGCACATGCTGTGGATTCTGTGACAGAAATTACCGATTTGCTTAAACCGGATACAACAGTGGTCGGTGTGGACGAGGCACAGTTTTTCGATAACGATCTGATTCCTTTGGTAGACATGCTGGCGGAAAAAGGGATTCGGGTGATCGTCGCCGGCTTGGACCTTGATTTTCGAGCGGAACCGTTCGGGCCGATGCCGCATCTGATGTCGATTGCCGAAGAAGTGACGAAGTTGCACGCGATTTGTATGGTCTGCGGGGAACTTGCCAGCCGGACCCAGCGTCTTGTCAACGGGGACCCGGCGCGGTTTGACGACCCGATTATTGTCATCGGCGCAGATGAAAAATACGAAGCACGCTGCCGAGAACACCATATCGTGGTGAAATAAGTCGCAGGGGGTAGCGTTTGCGCTGTGCATCCGCTAAAATTTATTTAGCCACGCAAAGTAACCTGAATGGATGTGCGGGGTTGAATTGTATGTGTAAGTTGAGCAGGGAGAGTAATGTGCTATGGGCGTAACGACTGCCCCCATTCGGGGAACATCGGCGCAGGCGCAACTGAACGAAGACAAGCAAAGTATGTGGCTGCGCAATCGACGCTGGGACATGATCTTCATCACGTTGAGTGTGATTGTCGTGCCGTTGCCGTATCTTTTTTATCTAATTGGCGTGCAGTTTGGCATGGATGATGATGTCAGCCGTAACCTCGTCAATGGTTTTGTGGCAGTGGCTGTGGGCGGTCCGCATATGATGTCCACTTTCCTGCGCACCGGACTGGATGGTGATTTTAAGAAGCGCTACCCGATGCTGCTGCGCTCATCGATTATTATTCCGATTGTAGTAGTTTCCCTGGCGTTTCTCAATCTGACGCTGCTGCTGACGGTGTTCTTCTTCTGGGCCTCGCTGCATGTGCTACATCAGGTAACGTACATTGTGGAACTGTACAACCATAAAGAAAATAACTACGTTCGTCCCGGCAGTGCGGTGACACCGATTTCACGCGGAATTGACTATGCGGTGGTACTGACCTGTCTGTTCCCGCTTGCGGCGCTGAAGATCAGCCAGGGTTCTTTCGATGTGGGCGTAAATGACCTGACTTCGGTGATTCCGGGTGTGTTCCAACATACGTGGTTCTTTGTGGTGATGTCGGGTATTTTCTTTGCTTCGCTGTCGGCGTATGTCCTCAAAACATACAACGAATGGCGTAACGGCCTGATGAACTGGCCTAAGACGATCTTCATCAGCTTTACAGTTGCAGTCGCGTTCACGATGCCCGCGCTGCCAAATCTGGATACGGCGTTTCAGGGCTTGAACACCTGGCATTCGTTCCAGTATCTGGCGATCACGTTCTATATCATCAAGATCAAGCAGGTCTATAGCGACCTCGATAACAAGTCACCGCTGGTGGCACGCTTTAGCAAGGGTAAAGACTCTCGCGGTCTATATCTGTTGAGTGCGATTATGCTGGTGGGTTCAGCGGTGGTGTTCGGCGTGGTGTTCGCGCTTTCGCACCTGATTACGCCGGGGACACTGGATGCGAACGCCGCTGATTACGGTCGTCAATTGGCGAACTGGCGCTTTGATGTTGCGTACTATACGTCGATTCTGTCGTTCCTGTGGATTCACTACTATCACGATCATTTTCTGTTCACTGACTTTGAGGTGCTGAACGAAGCGCACTACACGGGTGACAACGCCGTGTAGCATCTCGCCTGAGCAATAAACTTTGAGGAGCCGCAAGGCTCCTTTTTGGTTCAAACAGTGATTAGGGGAAGGTCTGGCTTAACCATTGCATCGGCTCGACGGGGATGCCATTGACCCAGATTTCCCAGTGGAGATGTGCTCCGGTGGCGCGGCCTGTCGAGCCAATTAGGCCAATCGTTTGCCCGATGGTGACTGTATCGCCGACATTGACCATGCGCTGGCTCATGTGCGAATAAGTGGAGTAAACACCCCACCCGTGATCAATGACGACGGTTTGTCCGCGAATATTGAGGCCGTCGGATAGCACAACGCGCCCCGACTCTGCCGCGAGAATGGGCGTTCCGGTGGCTCCGGCGAAGTCTGCCCCGGTGTGATAGCGGTCGAAGGGTCCACCGTTGTAAGCGCGAAATGCCCCATAAGGGGCGTTCATGGGAGCGGCGGCGGGCAAGCTCATTGTGCCGGAATAGTAGCGTTCAAAGTTAAACGGCATGACTCCGGTGAGTATGGCGACTTCCGCGTTTTCAATGTTGATGTCAACGAGGTTGAGGCGATCTGCTGGCAGGGTGATGAACTGGCTCCCGTATCCACCGTTTAGGACCTGTACGTTGAGGGTCAGGGTGTCGGGCGGTGAGCCGTCTACTGGGGAAATGGTCAGTGCCAGCGGGTAGACTTCCGGCGCTGTGCCAAGCGGAACAGGCAGCAGTGCGACATATGATGTTTCGCTTTCGGTGATAACGGGTGGTGTCTGCCCAAGGAGCGACACTGTTACTGTTGAAGGCGTAGCGGTCTGAATACGAATGCGGGCAGTTTTGCCTTCTGTGAGCAACTGCGGGTTAAGGTCTACGCCCGTAATGGATGTCGGCAGATCGAGTGCGAGCGGAGGCGGTTCAATGCCGGGAATAAAAATCTCCTGCCCGACAAAGATCACGGTCGGGTCGCTGATGCTGTTGGCCGTTTGCACTTCGCTGACGGTCAGTCCGTAATTGGTGGCGATGCGAAATAGCGTCTCGCCCGGTGCGACGATATGAGTCACGCCTGTATTTTCCGCCGATAGTTGAGCAACTGGCGGTGGGTTCTGCTCTACCGGGGCCGGGGCCGGGGCCGGGGCCGGTTCAGTTGGTGATTCTGGTGGCACTGTCGGATCAGTAATTGTGAGTTCTTGACCGACATAGATCGCGTTGGGGTTGGCGATGCCGTTGCGCAAGGCCAACTCTTGTAGGGTCAACCCGTATAGATCGGCGATGCTTTGCAGTGATTCGCCCGCCTGCACGATGTGCGTTTGAGGTGGTTCGGGTGTTGCAACCCCGGCGGTAGGGATGATCAGACGTTGGCCCACAAGAATACTTGCCGGGTTTGCGATGCCGTTGGCTTGTGCGACCTGTTCTGTGGTTAACCCATAACTGAGGGCGATTCGGAACAGGTTCTCTCCGCGTTGCACAACATGAATGGTAACACCAGCGGGGTTATTGCCTGGTGTGTTTCCGTCTGGCGGTGGTGCCTCTTGAGCGGACAAACTTGTAGTAAGGAATATCACCGTGAAGGCGAGGATCAGCAGGCGGTTACGCATGAGGAATTTCCCGATTAGCTGGTTTCTTCGTCAAATATCAATACGTCACCGATGTTGACACGGTCCAGAATGGCGCTGCTGGCCTCCAGGTAAAATTGGGCCGGGGCCTGTGGCGCATAATACGGTCGCCATGGTTTCGCCAGTTTCTTATCCACAACGCGCCCGCCTGCGTCGAGCCAGACGACACCGATACTGAAACGCATAAAGAACATGTGGATCGCCTTTGAAGAGGTGCCTTCGTCTTCGGTGACGAACAACAGGCCTTGATTATCTGGCAGAGGCGGGGCCAATTGCAAGCCTCGAAAATGACACCAGAAGCTTACACACATGCGGACGCGGTCAAGGATGACCG
>DAOTXA010000313.1:0-1860 GCA_034435595.1 Anaerolineae bacterium
AAAAATGAGCGAAAATGTGGAACGCACCGTCTACATTTCAGCCCGTGTTTTGTGATATGTTCAAGGTCTACATGCAAAAATCGGGGATGTACTCATGATAACGCAGCAGACTATTGCACAAAAAAAAGTGGTGCTGCCGCAACAAAATGCAGCAAAATCGCACCAAATCCACCCATAGACGTACAAAATCACCCTAGAAATCAGGCGCGAACCCGTTAAAATATTGTGTACTTTAGTCCAGAAGATGAGTCGGGCGTCTAGCCCGCTTTGTTTTAGAGTAGGGGAAACGCAGCCGATGGCATCCTATCACGGCCCCAAGGCCAAACAACAACGGCGTTTTGGCGAAGTGCTCGTCTCGCGCCAGAAATACCAGAAAATCGTTGAGAAACGCCCGTATCCGCCCGGAGATCACGGTAAAGAAAAGCAATACCGTTCCGGTCGCCGCAGTAACTTCGGCCTACAGCTTGACGAGAAGCAGAAGCTCTCGTTCATCTACAACGTGCGCGAGCGCCAGCTTCGTAATTACTATAAGAAAGCCGACCAGATGCCCGGTCGTACCGGCGAGAATATGCTGATTCTGCTGGAACGTCGCCTGGATAACGTCGTGTATCGTGCCGGTTTCGCCGCCACCATCTGGGCTGCCCGTCAATTCGTCGGTCATGGTCACATCGAAGTCAACGGTCAGCGCGTCGATCTGCCCTCATATCAGGTCAAGCCCGGTGATGTGGTCAGCATCCGCGAGAAGATGCGCAAAAACGTGCAGATAATGGACCTGTTACAGCAGGGTATCAACACGCCCGTGTACATTAGCACCAACCCGGATAGCTTTAGTTCCACCTTCATGCGCCTGCCGGAACAGAAAGAAATCCCGGTCACGGTCGATATTCAGCTAGTGGTTGAATACTACAACCGCCTCACGTAAGCAAATTGACTGGCTGTTAGCCATCAACGAAATCAAAAAACGCCCCGACGATATGCCGGGGTGTTTTTCGCGCAATGAGGTTACATTATATATTACGGAACCAGCGTCTGTAACTGCTCGTCAGGGATTGACGCCACCACCCAGCCGTCAACACCGTCCGTCGTGCGCACATACCACCACGATAGACCATCCGCGATAGTCGGCCCCTCTAACAGTGTGACCTCCCAACCATCGTTCAATCCCATCAGCACATCGGCTGATGTCGAAGCACTCGCCCGCAGGTTCAACGGATCGCCATCCGTCGTATTGACCCGCGCCGTCCCACCCACGACCAGTTGCTGGTAATCGGCGGGGACCGGTGTCACGGTCGCCAGCGGTTCCGGCGTCGTCTCTGGTAGCACCCCGTTGACGCAGGGTGGTGTCAACTGGAAGAGTTCACGATCAATACAATTCGGCTCAATGACGAAGCGATTCACCTGCGTCCACTCGATCAGGTCATTCAGGTCGATAAAGGCCAGCCACGTATTGAGCGTGCCATTATCCAAACCAGCCAGTACGAAACGCTCGTCCTCGCTCAGGTCAATACTGTTGATTCCCGCGGACGCCTCGTGCTTGCGCAGTTCCAACCCGCTGGCGATGTCCCACAGGCGCATGGAGGCATCGGCAGAACCAGACAACACCTGAGTGCCATCATTAGTAAACTCTACCCCAAAGACCACGTCTTCGTGCTCGTCAATACGACGAATGATCCGACCGTCAGCCACATTCCACAGGATGATACTTCCGTTGGCTGCTCCAGAAACGACCCGCAACCCATCCGGGCTGAAGTCCACCGAGCGCACCGAACTCTTGTGCCCGCTGAAGGGCGTGCCCGCCTCGCCCGTTTCGGTATTCCACAAGATAAGCGTCTCATCCAGTGAAACAGATGCGAACGTGCG
>DAOTXA010000314.1:0-2553 GCA_034435595.1 Anaerolineae bacterium
CCGTGAACTCGTCCATGCAATGGTCGATCTGGGCCATGCGACCAAAGACTTTGACGCCCAGCCGCTTGCAGAACGCGCCGTCGGCTTTCTGCGCGATCACTGGGACGATATTGGACTCATCGAGTTTAAAGACTGGCATCCTGAAACCGACCTCAACACACCCGTCGGCGAGGGCCTGTGCGATTACCCCGGCGTGTTCGATCTCATCAAAACACGCGGCTATCGCGGGTGGATTGTCGTAGAGCAAAATGGCCCCGGTCGCGGACGCTCGGCCTATGAATGCGCCGCGATCAGCCGTGAAACCATCCGGCAGGGACTCGGCATCTAACCGCCGGATTCACCCTGACCTGAGTGTCGTTAGCGCCTGCATAATCTGAAAACACAAAAGCGGCGGGACACAATCCCCGCCGCTTCGTCATTCTCTGCTATTTGCTTGCCTGCGCGATTAGTCGCCGATTGCCGGGGACATCTCGTCGTTACGCACATCCAGCAGCTTCTCGTAGACGTAGCCTTCTTCTTCGCTCTGAATCTGGGCCACAATCGTCAGGAAGATACCGTAAATCACCTTCGAGCTAATGTCCGCGATGGTGAACGTCATCTGACGACCCACGACCGCCGCTTCCGAGATGCTGCCCGAAGCCGCCGGGTTCAGCAGCGTTGCCGCACTGTCGAGCAGCAGCGGAGCCAGATACGCGCCGGGGTACAGCATCCACGAGAACAGGAACAGCCACCAGATACGACCAATCCACGCCCCCGCCGCCGGAGAAGCATTCGCCTTCGCTTCGCGCAGCAGACCGTACATCTGCCACAGCACGACCACGAAGAACGCAGTACTGATCGCGCCCCAGATCAAGAACGGACCCATATCCGGGCCGCCAGCCTCACCAACCTCGTAGAACTGACCGACATAGCCCGTGATAATCATCATCGCACCGGCGAAGAAGAAAACGTTACGCAGGCGGTTGCGACGAACGTTTGAAATCTGCACCACGAACAAAATCTGGAACAGCAGCATCGGCACGTCAATCAACCAGTTCAGGTAACGGAAGCCGTTGGTAAATCCAAGCGCATCCGTCGAAGCGACCGCAGCCCCGGCTTCTTCCGGCGCGAAGAACGGGCTGGAATATAATCCCGTCGCCGGATCAAAGACGAAGCCGTTTTGCCAGCTTTGCTGCTGCGCGAACAGAATCAGGAACGCCGACACCATCACCACCACCGACAGCACCGACGAAATGCGGTACTTCGGCGCGACTGTGCGCAGCGTCAGCACGAAGTAGAACAGCGCGGCTAACATCACCGCCGCACCCAGCGTAAGCACATGCGACACGATGTCATACGCCATCGGCGAATATTGTACAAAGTTTTCCATGCTAAGTTGGATCACTACAGAGTCTCCAGAAGCGTTATCTATATATCAGTGATTTCTGTAGTATCATAACGTTCAAAACTTTGTGAAAGATAACACAGACATGAGCAATCGTCATGTGGGAACTTAGAGGCAATTAAGTGAGGAATTTATAGATATAGAACTGAAATCGAGGAGGTGTAGGGGCGGCTAAAATGCCGTCTTGTACATGAACATGGGCGTATTTCAGATTATTGACATAGCGGTCGCCAAAATGGCGACCCTACAGAAATCCGGTTGTAGGAGACGCATTCTTGCGTCCCGTTAATTCAGAAATGGCAATCTGCTAGCGTATTAAACACCCAATCAACGCCGTTTACTGGATAAACGCCGCCACCTTCGCAGAAGCATCCCCCACCAGCGGCGACCCGTGACCCACGCACAGCACATCGACGCCCAGCGCACCCACCTTGCGCAACGAGTCTTTCGCCGCCGCCCAATCCGGCGACGGCGCACGCAGCGGCATTCGCACGCCGACCGGCGTCAGCGTCGCCACATCCCCGCCGATGAGAATGCGCTCGTTCGTCAGGTGAAAGCCGATTTGCCCGTAACTGTGCCCCGGCAAACCGGCGACCCGCAATCCGGGGAACACGTCGTCCAGCGAGTCACCGTCGCTCACGATGACATCCACCCGCGCCGGTTCCGCTGGCGGCTGATTGTCCAGCATTCCCCGCATCAGCCACGCCAGCCCCCGCAGCGATGACCGCGCCGCATACATCACCCGCTGATCCCCCCGGATGACCGCCGCCGCCATCCGGTGCGCGTAAGTCGTCGCGTTGACCCGCTTCTGCAAATTCGCCAGCCCGCCCACATGATCGTAATGCTCATGCGTGATCAAAATGTGCGACACATCGTCAATGGATTTGCCCATCTCCGGCAACCCCGCCGCCAGACCGTCAATCATCCCCGCGCCCGTCCCCGTATCCACCACCACCGCCGATTCGCCCCGGTCAATGACGTACAGGTTCATATACCCGAACTGTGTCAGCAGGCCCCATACCGGCCCCGCGATGTGTTTCATTCAGTGTCCTTCGGATTGAAGTTGTTATAAAGCAAGGGTAACGCGCATTTGATGTAAGGGGAAGTAGCTGACAAATGCTATCGTTGTTTTTCACTGCAATACGCAAAGTATATAATCAAATTCTATT
>DAOTXA010000315.1:0-5159 GCA_034435595.1 Anaerolineae bacterium
TTCTCGATGAAGTCAACGGCAGCCGCGCCCGTCGTCGTACCGAGGTCCATGTTTTCGGTGACGAGGAAGGTTTCCGCGAGGCCCTCTTCTGCAACACAGGTGTTGAAGCAGATGATGGTGATTCCAGCTTCTACGGCAGCACGCAGCGCCGTGACCGAGCCTTCACCCGAAATCGGCGTAATCACAATCGCATCCACATCACGTGTGATGTAGTCTTCGATCAAATCCGCTTCGGTGACAAGGTCGTTTTCCGAGTTGCCCAGAATCAGATCGACACCGGCTTCTTCAGCCGCCGCTTCCATACCCGCCTGAACGGTCTGCATGAACGTATCGTTCTGGAACACGACACCCGCAATGGTGTAGCCTTCACCGTCCTGCGCGGCGGCAACGCCGACCGTGCCTAACAGGAGCAGCAAAACGAGCACAATGGAACGAAATCGCATCAGTTATTCTCCTTGAAAATTTATTCAGAGATGATGTGCAAAGCACACTGTAAAATGTAAAATTTTACACTCGAACTATAACACACCGGTAACACGCTTCGCAAGAATGCTCCAAATATCACAAACGGCACAGAGACGACAGGTATACATTGGGTTTTCGATTATTCGCAGTACTCCCTCGCAACTACTTGTGAGGTGATTCTGTTGCAAGCAATAGGCGCGATCCACGTCTTTTTGATGAAGGTATCCGGTATTGCCAATTACCCACCATACCCTTGTCACACATGAAAGCCTTCACACAATATTCATGATCTTCATTGCACTTTTGGCTACGGTGTCAGCGGTGGGTACATAGTCAGAAAACTACTCTACACGCATTTATTGCGATCTGCCCCCATGACACCTACCACAATTAGCCTTGCCGAAAGATGATTTATCGAAAAAGAAATAGGAAATTTGGTGGATATTTGTTGAATTTGCGTTATATTTATGCCTATACACAGCACTCATGACACAGCGGAACAAACAATGATAACAGAGTCCTTACCACAGCCGACCGTAAGTCCGGCGAAGGAACACGTCTTTATCTCGTATTCGAGTTCAGACGAGACCTTCGTGCACGAACTTGCGCTTGAACTATGGCGCAATGGTTACAAAGTCTGGGTTGATCGCTACGCCCGCGATTTCGATGGTATTAACGCGGGTGAAGAATGGCGGCAGTCTATCGCCGACGGTATTCAACGATCCATCGCCGTCGTTGTCGTCATCACGCAACAAACCATGGATTCTACGTGGGTAAAGCTGGAACTGGAACGCGCCAGCCATTCACGAAAGACCATCATCCCGCTCATCTACGGCGACTCATCCGAACGCAATGTCAGGCTGTGGGAAGAAGTCAAAAATCACAGGCTGGGCAAAGGTACATTGGGCGACCGCCAGTATCTCAACCTCCATAAAGACGCCTTTAAAGAAAAATTTCTGGAACTTAAAAAAGCGCTCGTTAAATTGCTGCCAGCAAAAGCGCGGGCCGTAGCCCGTTTGCGCGATGAAACCGTGCGCAAATTTGGGACAAATGGCAAGAACCGGAAGACAAAGTACATCGAAAAACAGGTGCGTTCCGTGCCGCTTCCCGTCAACGCCAATGAGTACGACACGCGGGAACCGGTCGACAATCTGTTTGCTCGATTGCTGGATGCCGACTACGATCAACCCTTTAGCCCGTTTCAGACGAAGACTCTGCGAGTTGTAGCATCCAACCGGATTCTTCTGGGCGAACCGGGTAGCGGTAAAACAGTCGCGTTGAAAATGCTCGCGCATCGTATCGCGCAGTCGTTGCCGCCGCGCATCCCGGTGTTCGTGCCGCTGTCGAACTATTCCGGTGATTTAATCGAACTGATTCGGGTCGGCCTGGGTGGGGCAAGCGGAGCCTTCAAGCTGGCCAGCACCGCACAAACGCGCAAGGCATTGGCGATTTTGGACTATGACTGTCGCTTTCTATTCGACGGCTTGAACGAGGTCGCACCGCAATATCAGCCCATTTTGCACAAGCAAATTTGTATGCTAGCCGACGAATTTCCCCGGCACACGATCATTGCTACCAGCCGCGAACAGGATACTCTGTGGCGCGATCTAGCGCAGGACCTCAACGATCCTGAAGTTTATATGATTGAGCAGCTAAACGACGCCCAGATCGAAAAATATCTGGTGTCGAATCTGGGCGCGGAGCAGGCGAAGAAGCTGTTAGACATGGTCGATAACGACCACATCCGCGAGCTAATGAAGCGACCGCTGCTGCTGTGGATGATCCAGGGCATCTGGGAGGACCAACTGAACGCCGGGGAACAGCCTCGGATCCCCGGCAATCGCGGGCAAATTTATCGCCACTTCATTCGCAAAATGCTTGTGCGCGACCCCAGTCTCAGAAGCGCGTCGAATACGCAAATCCGGTCACTCGTTGACTTGCTGACAAAACTGGCGAAAAAGTTCCACGCACACCAGACGATAAGTGTCCCCGCCAGCGCGATCATTGCATCCATTGGCGAAGAACGCCTGGATAAACTCAAGCGACTGGGCATGTTGCAAGGTGACGAAAAAATTCAGTTCGCGCCGCACCAGACCTTTCAGGAATACTTCGCCGCCCGTGCCATGTTGCCGGAAGTCCTCGAAGCCGCTCAATCGAGCACACCCACCTGGTTGCGCAAATTCGGCATTGGGGATACAGGCGCACTGGGTCATGCGGGCAGCGGATGGTGGGCAGAGACCTTCATCCAGATGGCCGGGTTAACCGATCACCCGGATACACTGGCGCTGGCAATCGCCAATTTCAACCCCTGGCTGGCATGGTGGTGTGTGCAAGAGGGCAAACAGGTTCAACAGAAAACCATTGAGGCGATCGAATCACGCTCAACGGCACTGGTAGAATCTCGGCGTGTGGAGGATCGCCGTCGTGCTGCACGAACCCTCGCGCAATCCGAAAATAACCGGGTGCGTGATATTCTGCTCAAACTGGTTTATGACGAAAACGAGGAAATTTATCTGACGGCGTTAAACGCCCTGTATACACATCACGCGAAAACGGCAGATCGCGGGCTGGCGGCAATGCTACAGGAAGACAAACTGCCAGTTGCACGGCGAGTACAGATTGGGCGCAAGCTAGCCGTTATGAGAGACCCACGTCCCGGCACAGGCGTATCGGCAACGACGACCCTGCCAGAAATTCGCTGGTGCAATATCCCCGGCAATGTCATGATGACCGGTTACCTCGAACCGGCGCGGTCGCTAAAGGCAGGGGAAAACGCCTGTGTTGAATATGCTCTATCGGCATATCCCGTGACCAATGCACAATATCAGGCCTTCATGCAAAGCAGCGACGGTCATGCGTACTCCAAAAACTGGTCGTTGAAAGGGTGGCACTACCGCGAAGACATCACACGATTGATGAATCCAAAACCAGGCCCCGCCAATGAACCGGTTGTCAATGTAACATGGTACGAGGCCGATGCTTTCTGCACATGGTTGACACGCCGCCTGCAAACTGACGATGGTCCGCTAAAAGATAATCAGAAGATTCGTCTGCCCACTGCCGCCGAATGGCAAAAGGCCGCGCAACGAGTGCATATTGACCGCCTGCGACGCCGCGAAGAAGCAACCGCAATGAATATCAAAAGCACCGGTATCAAAGGCACATGTGCCGTCGGCATGTTCACGGCGACCACCTCGCCGCATGGCGTCGCCGACTTGTATGGCAACGTCTGGGAATGGACATCAGATTGCTCTGCGGATGATATGGTCACGGTATCGGGTGGGGCCTTTGACACCAGTTTGAACGAACTCAAAACAAAATCGCAAATTCAGATTTCGTCGCAAACCTACGCGGGCAACATCGGTTTCCGGCTGCTATTGTGTACCATGGTCAGCGGATAATTCGGGCGCGAATTCGCCCGTATCTAACGTAACCAACGAACAAGGCTCGTTAAAAAACCCGGCGCTACGCGAAACCAAGCCCGGTTTCCGCTTCAATGGCAAGCATCCGGTTGTATTTCGCCAGCCGGTCAGACTGCGTCACTGAACCGACCTTGAGATGATCGCCGCGCCAGCCAACCGCCAGATCAGCAAGCCAGTTATCCTCGGTTTCACCACTACGGGCACTGACCGTGACGTGCCATCCGGCCTGACGTGCCAGATCACGGGCCGCGAGTGCTTCGGTCAATGTGCCAATCTGGTTGACCTTGAGCAGCAGGGCATTGGCGGCGTTCGCCGTCGTCGCCTGACGGATTCGCGCCGGATTCGTACATAGCAGATCGTCGCCGAGGACGAGCGCACGATTGCCTATACGCGCCTTCAGTTGCGACCATCCGTCCCAGTCTTCCTCATGCAGCGCATCTTCCACGCTGACGACCGGGTACGCCTCCACCCAATCCGTGACAACATTGATCATCTGCGGCGTTGAAAGCATTTTTCCGTCCAGATGATACGCGCCGTCCTGATAAAAATGTGACGACGCCACGTCCATCGCCAGCGCGACATCACGCCCCGGCGCATATCCGGCGCATTCAATCGCTTCAATGGCGCAGGCCAGCATATCCGCGTTGGAATCAAAGGGCGGTGCCAGTCCGCCTTCATCGGCAGTCAACAGACGCATCTCATAGCGTTCGAGGATGATGTCGGCGGCAGCCTGATATACGGCAACGGTCATCTGCATCGCCTCGGCAAAGGTACGCGCCGACTGTGCGACGACCAGCACATCCTGAATGGCGACCTGCGCCCCGGCGTGCTTGCCACCGCTAAATAGATTGATCGTCGGGCGTGGCAGATGGTCAGGCGGCTCTCCGGTCAATTCGGCGAAATAGGCGTAAAGTGGCTCGTGAAGTGCCGAGGCCGCCGCCCGCGCAAACGCCAGCGACACCCCAAGAATCGCGTTCGCGCCCAACCGCGACTTGTCCGGCGTGCCATCGAGATCAATCATCACATGGTCAAGCGTCGATTGGTCGAACGTACCGCCACGCAGCGCAGCAAGGATTTCAGTCTCAACATTGCGTGCGGCTTGCAGACAACCAAGTCCGCGATAGCGATCCGCGTCGCCATCACGCAGTTCGAGCGCTTCGGCGGCCCCGGTCGATGCACCAGACGGAACCGATGCCGTCCCTACGTATCCATTGTCCAGAACGCAGGTAACTTGCAGGGTAGGGCGTCCGCGACTGTCAAGAATTTCCAGCG
>DAOTXA010000316.1:0-3590 GCA_034435595.1 Anaerolineae bacterium
ACCAGTGTATTGACGCTGAATGTCTCTGGCAGTGCGGCAAAAAAGTCGGCGTGTTCGTCAGGTAGTTCGCGGTTGTGGGTTTGCACATAAGCCAGGAAGTCAGTTTTTTCGATGGTGTAACCATCCGCGAAGATGCCGCCGCGCATGACGTTAAACAGCACATTGGCGAAGTGATGTTCCGTACTCAATGCATCACCCGACACCTGCATCCCGTCCGCGCTGCCGACGATGCTTACAAGACGGGCGCTGGTCGCGGCAATATCAGCTTCTAGAATGGCGGATTTGTCGCTCGCCTCGTTTAGCCACTGCACACGGTCGGCGACTGCTGCGCCGTCTTGATTAACTTCGCCGACATGATGCCACGAACGGGTTTCACCGGCTGCCAGTTCGACCGTCGCATGGACAAAGTACGCGCCCCGCTGACCGCGCACGTCCGTTTCGGTAGACGGCGTGACCCCGGCGCGGATGGCGTCCAACTGCGCGGCAGATAGTAAATGTACGGATGCATCCAGCCCGGTTTGCCACATGGTATTTGCCCGCAGAGATTCGCTCGGTTCGGCGAGATCGGTCAGCCGCGAACTCAACGAATACAGGCCAAGTCCGGTTTCGATATGAAGTTCGGTCCGCTTATAGGCGTCCAGCAGCACACTAAAGGCGTTTTGCATTTGCGCCTCAACATGCGCGGGGACGATGTTCAGCAGGCCGTCTGTCACCTGTACCGTGACTGCTTCGTCGTTTTGATTGCTCAACCATGCCGTTTTGACAATGCCGAATTCGGCGCTGGTCCGCCATGCATAACGGAATGTCAGACCAAGATCGGCGTTGACTTCCTCGAACACCAGCGAGGTCCCGGCGATGTTCTTATACAGGGCACGTTCGACTGTGTGAAGAACGAAGGGGCGCGGCAAGAATGGCTCCCAGATCGCAGTTTCGCCGCCGCGTGTCACGCCGAGAATGGTTTTCGGCCCCGTGTTGGCGGCGTTTTCCTCAATGCGATCCACCGTATAATACGGGAACAGCGCATGGTCAGAGTTGATGCGTCCGGCAGTCAATCCGCCAGTGGTCGAGGCGAATAGCCAGTGATCGTCACTGCTGACGATGGTCATAAAGAAAGGCGGCATGGCGTCATAGCTGCCGATACGATAGTAGGCTTCACCCAGTAGCTCGACAAATTCCCCGGTGATGTCGCCGGATATGAGTGGGTTGTTCATGGCGATTTTCCTCTGCTGCCTGTAAAGTAAGCGTTTCTTTGCTGAGATTTCTTCTATCACTGCATTTAAATCTGAAAAATACATTAGGTAGCGCGAATCACCAACTCGGTGGGTAAAATGCGCCTGTGCGTCGCGTCGATTTTATTGTCAATTACCTGCTTCAGTATGTCGATGGCAACCGGACCCAGTTGGTCAATTGGCTGGCGAATGGTCGTTAATGGCGGTTCGGCGTTGGCGGCGGAAGGCAGGTCATCGAAGCCGATGAGAGCGACATCGTCGGGGATGCGGAGTCCTGCTTCACGGATGGCGCGACTCGCACCAATCGCCATCTGGTCCGAAGCGGCGAATACCGCGTCCGGTTGCGCGGATAACAGCTTCTGCATGGCCCGGTAGCCGCTGCTCTGTGAAAAGTCCCCTACTGCGATCAGATCGTCGTCAATGTCTTGCCCTGTATCCGCCAGTGCCTGACGGTAGCCATCGAAGCGGTCATTACCTGCGGAGTTATAGCGGACGGCTATCGTGCCGATGCGCTGGCATCCGCGCTTGATGAGATGTTTCGTCGCCAGATAGCCGCCGGCTTCGTTATCTACATTTACATAGGGAACTTCCACGCCCGGTTCCGGCTTGCCGATGAAAGCAACTGCAACATGATGGGCGAGAAGTTGCGGCACAAAGGCGTTTTCGCTACGGTCGGCGGTGACGATCACGCCGTCAACGAGGCTATTGCTGAAAATCGTGCTGGCAATGCGCTCCTCTTCGTCACTAGAATGAAAGAGGAAGAGCGCCAGCGTCAAATCATTCTGATTGGCGGCGCTGGTGAGGCTGGTAATCAGATGCAGGAAGTAGGGGTTGGTCATAATGGTGTTGGCATCATGCGGAATCACAAGGCCGATCATGCCTGTCCGGTGCGAGGCCAGCGAGCGGGCGATGCGGTTCGGCTGGTAACCTGTCTCCTGAATAACCCGTTGGACCCGCTCCCGTACCTCATCGGTGATATACGGATGGTTGTTGATGACACGGGACACCGTCGCCCGTGAGACACCTGCCCGTTTGCCAATGTCTTCAAGAGTGAGTCTTCGCGTTTCTTTGTTCATAATACTCTTAAGAGAGCGCTCTCATATAATGGATACAGTATAAAATCAAGTGCCCGAATTTGTCAAACGATGATTTTGGATATTCGCGCAAATGCAACAGGTTGCCCAGAATTCGCGTACAAGTTACAGCACAACAACTCAAAGACGACATACTAAAGGGCAACCCCAATGAACGAGAACACGATGAATGCGGTTATATACACAGAATACGGACCGCCGACCGTGCTACATCTAAAATCAGTGGCGAAACCAGCACCAAAGGCCGATGAGGTGCTGATTCGCGTTCATGCGGCAACCGTCACCGCTGGCGACGTGAACATTCGCGGATTCACGTTTGTGCCCGACGATATGAAACTGCTGCCGCGCCTCGTGTTCGGCATCCGCAAACCGCGCAAACCCATTCTAGGCACAGAAGTCGCCGGGGACGTGGTTGCAGTCGGCGCGGAGGTGACGCAGTTCAAAATTGGGGACCGCGTGTTCGGCATCGGTTCAACCGAGTTAGGCGCATATGCTGAATATGTCACACGCAAGGCAAAAGGCGCACTGGCGCATATTCCCGACGGCGTGAGCTATAAAGATGCCGTGTCGCTCCCCTTCGGTGCGGGTACAGCGCTGTACTTTCTGCGAGATCGTGCGGACGTGCAGCCGGGACAGCGCGTATTGGTCAACGGTGCGTCGGGTGGTGTAGGCAGTTACGCGGTACAGATCGCCGGAGCGCTGGGCGCAGAAGTCACCGGGGTATGCAGCACGCGCAATATCGAGATGGTGCGCGAACTGGGCGCAGATCACATCATTGATTATACCCGCGAAGACTTCGCACAGGGGGGCACTCAATACGATGTAATCGTCGATACCGTACACGGCAAGACCTTCGAGCAGGCAAAACCCGCATTGAAGCCGGATGGCCTGTACCTGGCGGTAGCGGGTAACCTCCGCACGATGTTGCGGTCGATATGGAACAAGCGCATCATCACTGGCACGCCGAAGGAAGATGCACAGAGCATCCGTGATCTGATGGAGATGCTCCAGCAAAGTGAGATCAAACCCGTCATCGACCGGTGCTATCCGCTAAACGAAACTGCCGAAGCACACCGCTATGTCGAGACGCAGCGCAAGCGCGGTAGCGTCTTACTCACTATAGGCTAACCACACACAAGCACGAGATTTAGCGGTGTCTGGTTCCTTTTGGCAAACGATGCCCTGCCAGATACTGCCGCATCTAAACTCAGTGGCACAAGTGTTTTAGCATCGATATTTCACTATTTCGGCAGGCCCGCCGCCAGAA
>DAOTXA010000317.1:0-6151 GCA_034435595.1 Anaerolineae bacterium
CCCAGCGGATCCACCGTATTGGTGACGCCCGTTTCCTCCGCGATGACCTGCTGTGTGCGGAGCGCGACTGTCACCGCTTCTTCGGACGGCAGGGCGAGGGCTTCGTCCATGCTGTTGGTATGCAGGGATTGCGTACCGCCCAACACGGCGGCGAGCGCCTGAATCGCCACGCGGACCACGTTATTCACCGGCTGCTGCGCGGTCAGGCTGACGCCGGCGGTCTGCGTGTGGAAGCGCATCAGCCACGAACGCGGGTCTTTCGCGCCGAAGGTCTCGCGCATTTCGCGTGCCCAGATGCGCCGCGCCGCCCGGTACTTGGCGATCTCCTCGAAGAAGTCGTTATGCGCGTTGAAGAAGAAGCTGATGCGCGGCGCAAACTCATCAATATCCAGCCCGCGTGCGAGGGCGTGCCGCACGTATTCCAGCCCGTCCGCCAATGTAAACGCAAGTTCTTGAATCGCAGTGCTTCCGGCTTCGCGGATGTGATAGCCACTGACGCTGATGCTGTTCCACAGCGGCATTTCGTTGGATGCGAATTCGACCGTATCGGTCACAAGGCGCATGGACGGTTCCGGCGGAAAAATGAACTCTTTCTGCGCGATGTACTCCTTGAGGATGTCGTTTTGCAGGGTGCCACGCAGACGGGCGCGTTCGATGCCCTGTTTTTCTGCCGCCGCGATGTAAAATGCCCAGATCGCCGCCGCCGGACTATTGATGGTCATACTGGTGGAGATATCGCCCAGCGGAATTTGATCAAACAGAATTTCCATATCGCGCAGAGAGCTAATCGCCACGCCGCACTTGCCGAACTCTCCGATGGCTTCGGGCGCGTCGGTATCGTAGCCCATCAGCGTCGGCAGATCGAAGGCGACGGATAGGCCATGATTGCCCTGTTCGATCAGGTAACGATAGCGGGCGTTCGTCTCCTCGGCAGTGCCGAACCCGGCGAACATGCGCATGGTCCACAGCTTGCCGCGATGCCCGGTCGCGTGGACGCCGCGAGTATACGGGTACGCGCCCGGTTGACCGAGGTCACGGGTATAGTCGAAATCGGGAATATCGGCGGGGGAGACGACACGGTCAATTTCCACGTCCGACTGTGTGGTGAAGCGGGTTTTGCGCTCCGGGCGACGGTCCAGAGTGGGGTCGAGCGTTTCGTCCTGCCAGCGCTGGATGTCGTCGCGCAGGGATTCCAAACGGTCTTTGTCAAAGGTCATCTAATTGGCTCCAAAGGATTTTTTGCGTTTTGATTGATTATAGCAGCAACCTGTGAGCGGGGATTGAGTCAAAAAACCCCTCTCCATAGGGGAGAAGGGCTACGTTTTACATCAGATTCAGGGGCGTGCCGGAAACTAGTCCCGGCGACCGCCGCCACCGCCGCCACGATTGCCACCGCCACGGTTTCCACCACCGCCGCCACGATTGCCGCCGCCACGATTGCCACCGCCACGATTGCCGCCGCCACGGTTTCCACCACCGCCACGACTGCCGCCACGACGATCCCGCGAGCGGGCTTCTTCGGCGGTCCACCCTTCGAGCACGGCCTGACGGCTGAGGCGCACCTTGTCGCCATCGACATCCGTCACCATGACCATGATTTCATCTTCAAGCTGGACTTCGTCTTCCGGCTTTTCGACACGGTAATCTGCCAACTGCGAGATGTGGACCATGCCGTCACGACCGGGCAGGAACTCCACAAACACGCCATACGGCTCGATGCGCGTGACCTTGCCGGTGTAGATGCGTCCGATTTCGGCCTCCTCGACCAGACCATTGACTTCTTCGATGGCGATTTCCACCGAGGGGCCGTCGGTCCCGGCGATAAACACCGTTCCGTCTTCCTGAATGTCGATCTTCACGTTCAGGCGTTCCTGAATAGAGCGTACCGTCTTACCACCTGGGCCGATCACCGCACCGATCTTTTCGGGGTTGATCTTGACCGCTTCCATGCGTGGAGCGTACTCATTCAGCTTCTCACGCGGTTCAGAGATAGCATCCGTGATGACCTTGAGGATTTGCATCCGGGCGTCACGTGCCTGTTCGAGCGCCTGCGACATAATCTCGTCAGAAACGCCCGTGATCTTGATGTCCATTTGCAGGGCAGTGATACCAACTTCGGTTCCCGCGACCTTAAAGTCCATGTCACCGAGGTGATCCTCAAGCCCCTGAATGTCGGTCAATACGGCGACGTTATCCCCCTCTTTGATGAGGCCCATCGCAATACCACCCACCGGGCGTCTGATCGGAACACCTGCGTCCATCAGCGCCAGCGTGCTGCCGCACACACTCGCCATTGAGGTCGAGCCGTTGGAACTCAGCACTTCGCTGACCAGACGAATCGTATAGGGGAACACATCCTCGTCGGGGATCATGCCGCGCAGCGCGGTTTCTGCCAGCGCACCGTGACCAATTTCGCGGCGCTTTGGCCCACGCAGGGGGCGTGCCTCGCCCGTGCTGTATGGCGGGAAGTTGTAGTGATGCAGGTAGCGCTTGTTATCTTCCGGCGAAAGGCCGTCAAGTTCCTGCGAGTCACGCGGCGTGCCCAGCGTGGCGATGGTCATCACCTGCGTTTGACCGCGTTTGAACAAACCGGTTCCGTGTACGCGGGGGATAATGCCGACTTCTGCCGAAAGTTCACGAATCGTGCTGGAGTCGCGCCCATCAGGACGCACACCGTCTTCGACGATGCGCCTGCGCACCTCTTCTTTGAGGACCTTCTGAATCGACTCGCGAACGGCTTTGAGGTCGATCTTCGCGTCTTCGTCTTCGGTGGCGGCGTTCTGCGCCTCGTATTTTTCCATCAGCGCTTCACGTAGGGCGTCCACGGCTTCGTTGCGCTCGCCGCGGTCGGTGTGCTCGGTGATGATCTGCTTCACCTGATCGCGGATTTCGCCCGCGACCATCTCGAACACGTCTTTATCCAGCAGTCGCAGTTCGACTTCACGCTTGGGCTTGCCGACGGCCTCGCGCATTTCCTCGATTGTGGCGCAAATCGGCTTGATCGTTTCATGGGCCAGACGCAGCGCCTTCAGCATCGTCTCTTCATCGACTTCGTCCGCGCCACACTCGACCATGTTAATCGCGTCGGCGGTTCCGGCGACACGCAAATCAAGCGCGCTGTTTTCCATCTGCGAAATCGTCGGGTTGACGACCAGTTCACCGTCAATCAGGCCGATACGCACACCTGCGATCGGACCGTCCCACGGGATATCCGAGATGTGCAGCGCGGCACTGGCGGCGACCAAACCCAGCATATCGACCTGATTCTCCTGGTCGTGGCTAAACGACATGAGGATCACCTGCACCTCGTTGCGCACGCCATCGGGGAACAACGGACGCAGCGGGCGGTCGATAACGCGGGAAATCAGAATTGCCTGTTCGCTGGGGCGACCTTCGCGGCGGAAGAAACTACCGGGGATGCGTCCGGCGGCGTACAGCTTCTCTTCGTAGTCCACACTCAGCGGGAAGAAGTCAATCCCTTCACGCGGACGTTCGCCCATGGTGGCAGTGGCAAACAGCATCGTATCGCCCACACGAATTGTGACCGCGCCGCCTGCTTGTTCAGCCAGTTTGCCGGTTTCGATGATGATCTCCTGACCACCAACATCAATTGAAAATACACTGTGTTTCTTTACTGCTTCTACCATTACACATGTCTCCTAATACACGCGTACCCGGTCGTCAGGGACTGGGAGGTATTGCTAATGACGGCCTCACGCACGTCCAATTAGCCCCACACCCCAATTCCTGCCTCACCGGGCACGCTCCAAACAAGGTTTGTTGCCTGTTTACGCGCCCGTTATCTGGCGATAAACACGCATATGACTATAGTACGATCCGGCAGTGTGCGCGAACACACGATGCCGGGAATGATCCGCCGGGAAGATGTCGCGCTTAACGACGCAGGCCCAGGCGCTTCAACAGTTCGCGGTACGTTTCCGGGTCTTTGCGGTTGACATAGCGCAGATGACGGCGGCGCTGCCCGACGAGCTTCAGCAACCCACGCCGCGAATGCTGGTCGTGCGGGTGCGTTTTCAGATGATCGGTCAGCGTGCGGATACGTTCCGTGAGGATGGCGATTTGCACTTCAGGAGAGCCAGTATCGCCCTCGGTGCGTGCAAACTCTTTGATCAGTTCTTGTTTACGTTCGTTGGTGATCGACATAATTTGTACCGTCCTTGATGGGTTACATCATTGTCACCGGACGGACCGGATCGGGGTCCGTCGGTCGTTGGATAAACGCGAATAGTATATCAGACGGCGGGGGCACTGCCAATGCGGAGAGTTGTGGGGCAGGAATGGGCCAGGTTGGAAATCAGTTGCGATTTACGACAAGATGCATTCGCGGGCCGGCAACATGCACACCAACTTAAGGCAAAGGCGCATGGTGTCCGAAGCCATTAGGCTATGAAGAGAAAACAGGCCCACCGGAGAGGGCAAAACACGATCAAATGTGTTTAAGTATTTGTTCACCTATCCGTGAAATCGTTGGCGGACGCCCGACTACAAATCAGATTTCTCCTGTAGGGATGCGCTACAGCGCGTCCGTTTCTGACAAAATGCAGTCATTCTCATGGCAAGGTGAATAGATACGTGTTTAGCGCCTTTTGGTGCGCGGCAAACAAAGTTGGCCCGGTTCTTCGCAGCGCCGGATTGCTTTAGCATCTGGCGGCATAATGGCAGTAGGTAGATTGAGGGGGGGAATATGCGTTAAATCTGTTTGAGTTGATGCATAGGGCGCAATCGTTTGCACCCCATATACTATATAGCACACGCACCGGTTAGCGCCATGTACAGGCCGCCTATTCGTCGTCCTGCTTGCCTTCGTCGCCGTACTTATCCGCGACCTGATTTACAGTGTGGTGGGTCCGAAAGAGACTGTACTGCCCCGGTCGCCCCGGCAAGGCGTTGAGGACGTTCTCCGTCTCCATGATCGAGAACCACAGCGGCAGATCCCACTTGCCCTCGCCTTCGACCGCTTCTACGCTTTGATATGAGATCAGCATATTGCCGTTATACAGGCCCAGCAGCAGAATGATGAACTCGTCGCGCTCTTTGAGGATGCGCTTGGCGATGGATTTGCGACGGTCAATCGAGATGCCCTTGGTATTATAATCGCTTTCGGGGTTCGCATACTCGTCGATTTTGGCGGTCTTGTTCTCCACCAGATATTCGACAGCCCGCTGAAAGGTCATGCCGCTGTCAAAGGTGCGCAGGCGGCGATGCAGGCTCCCCAGCGGACACCAGGCGAAACTGCGAAAGCTGGTGAACTGCTCAATACTGACCACGATGCGGCGCACCATCGCCGCCGTATCCGGTTCCAGTTGCTCCAGCGCGTCCAGTTGAATGCCTTCCCAACTTTGAATCGCGGTGTCATCTTCACCTTCGCCCATGTAACTCATGCCGGGTTCTACATATGAATAACCGGATGCGGGCAGTTCGAGATCATCGCACAGCTTAATCACCGGGACGAGGTCGTCGGGGTTGTGGCGGTGCGGCACAAGCTGGCGTTCGAGAATCTTCTCGCGGACGAGGCAGTCGATCCAGTGCGAGCGCCATTGATCGTCAATGTTGGTGCCGGGACGGTCCAGGTCGCGGTCCATCGCCAGCCCTTTAAGCAGAAATCCGTAGTTGACGTATTCCCACCCGCGCACCTTAAGCGTGTTTTCAACACGGCGCATAATGCGTTCGCGGATGTGGCGCGTCTTTTCGACAATCGGATGCGCAACGTTAAGCGTCACATGCCCGGTATTCGAGACGAGCTTGAGCACACCCAACGATACCGCCTGCGAGACGAGGTCCTCACCGCGTGGGCGCGAAATCACTGCACCCACTTCCTGCAATTGGTCGATCAACTGGCGGCTGGATGCCGTTTCGCTACCCAGACTGGCGGCGAGGCGGTCAAACTGAATGACAACACTCGTCCACTGTGAGGGGGTAAAGGCGTCGGTCGGTTCTTCGCTGTAGGTCGATTCACTGAGCGACTGGTGTGTTTGCAGGTTGGTGAAGTCGTCGATGAACTCGACGGTCAGGCCCGGATTCGCCTCTAACTGCCGCGAGGTGCTGCCGCGCACACCCCACACGATCACCGTCAGGTTACGCTGGATGAGTGTGTTTAGCACATCGTTGAAGTCACGGTCACCGCTGGCAA
>DAOTXA010000318.1:0-7795 GCA_034435595.1 Anaerolineae bacterium
CATCCCTTCGTGATTCAAACTAAATTGTTCCAGTTTGTAAACACAAATCGCCGTCCGGTTGTGGGTGTACAGTCACAGCCCGTATAATGCTTTTATAAATGGATACAAGGTCCGGCACGGGCGAACGGCACGATTCTATGGACATCGGCACGCAGATTAACCAGTACACTATCGTGGAACACATCGGGCGTGGCGGCATGGCGGACGTGTGGTCCGCCCGCGACACACGCCTCAATCGTATGGTCGCCATCAAGACCATCGCGCATGGGCTATCGCCGGAAGTCGACCCGGTCGCCCTGTTTAAACAGGAGGCGCAAACCATCGCCCAGATGGAACACCCGCACATCCTGCCTGTTCACGACTTTGGCGATTTTCAAGGCCAGTTGTACATCGTCATGCGCTACATGGCGGGTGGATCGCTGGAGGATATGCTGGCAAAGGGTCCGCTGCCGGTTAAAGAAGCCATTCGCATCGGTACGGCGATGGCGCAGGCGCTCGACTATGCGCACAACATGAACGTCATCCACCTGGACTTGAAGCCGCCCAATATCCTGCTTGACAGCAGCGATTCGCCCTATCTCGCGGATTTTGGGCTGGCGACCGCCCTCAACCGCGACGGTAAAGCCATGAATCCCGGTTCCGGCACGCTGCTATACATGGCCCCGGAACAACTCACCGCCGAACTGCTGGACAAACGTGCCGATATCTATAGTTTTTCCATCATGCTATTTCACATGCTAACCGGTCAGCTTCCGTTTGACGCATCGGCTCCGCTGGCGCTCAAGCAGATTCAGTTCCGGCAAGATTTACCCGACATCGACTCGATCAATCCGGCACTGCCGACTTATCTGAGCTATGTGCTTCAGCGCGGAACGGCCCTTGATCCCGAAGACCGTCCGGCATCGCTGACCAGCATCGTCAACGAAATCCGCGACGTATTGCAGGAGACGAGCGGTTACTCGCTGAGCGGCGATGTCTTCGACTTCGAAGGCAAGCCGCAGGCCGACATGTTCGACGTGATGACGCAGGAAACCGAACATATCCACGACCCTGATATCCTCGAAGCGGTCGATATCTACAGTCGCGCACGCCACGCATGGGCAGGCGGACAGGGCAAGTTTCTGCTGGGCGTCACGCACTTCATGATCATGAACGGCTACTATATGGACGCCGACGAGTACGGCCTCGAAATCGACGAGTCGGGGATGCAGATGCTGTTGCGCGGCGCACTCGAATACGATCAGGAAATCGAATACTGGTGGGCGCAGGTCAGCGACGAAAGCCGCCGCTGGGTGTGCCTGCACGCCATCCGCAGCGGCAACACGCCGACCCGCGTCCGCGCTTTGATGCGGTTGGAAGCCCTGCCCGACGCCGAAAAGCCGATCATCCCCAGTCTGGTAGCGCAGCAGCTACAAATCGAAACCCACGAAGAGGCGCGTATCGCCGCGTTGAAAGTGTTGGGCACACGCGCCAATCTTGAGGGGCACAAAGAAGAATTTGACGTTGACCCGGCAGAAAAGGGCGGCCTGCTGACCACGTTGACCCGCTTTAATATTCAGACGAAACCCGCTTCCAGGTGGCGGGATGCCGTCTTTTCGCCTGAGATTGACCTGATGCTGGCGGAAATCTCGCTCGATTATGGGATGCCGCGTGTGGCGGAATTCGCGGCACGCATCGTGGCCCGCATCCACTCGATGACGGCGCTGCGTCACATCGCAGAGCAGCAGCGCAAGGGGCGCTCCAATGCCCTGCGTGCGCTGGCAATCATCCGCGATGAAACGCCAGACCTGCCCGAAGTCAGCTTGCAGGCGAAGGCCTACGCGTGGATCAGCAACAGCCTCCGGCGTATGTTCAAGCAGCCGATGGGACTTGTCTATCGCTTCCTGGCAGGTTTTGTCGCCGGGTGGATTGCGATGGGCCTCAACGCCTATATCACCTTCGACTATGGCAACGCCATTTTCACACCAGATCGCTGGCGGGTCAGCATCGCCAATGGTCTGATCTTCGGCCTGTTTACCGGGTTCCTGTCTTTGCTTGCCGGGGAATTCAGCCGACGCTTGTACGGCTTCTGGCCTGGATGGGCACGCGCCCTCGTCAGCGGCGCAATCGGCGTCGGTGTTGGCGCGGTCGCATGGGCACAATATACCTGGTTCGCCCTCACCTTTGAGCCGAACTGGGCGGTAGCTATCTTCGGCGGCTTCGGGATCGCCTTCGGGCTGGTGATGACCTCGCTGTTCAACCTGCGCAGTTGGGTGGCCATTCCGCTGACGGTGCTTTCGCTGTTCGCCAGCATCTACCTGAGCTTTGAGCATTTCTGGACTTTTGGCGAAACCCTGAGCTTTCTCGGTCTAAACGACGAATATGCGTTGATCTACTACGACACGCTTGAACAGGGTCCGCCGCTGATTTTGCTATTCTCGGTGATTCTGGGCATTGGCTTTCATCTGCCGCGCCTGTATGCGGAAGTGCGCAATCTGATGACGCGAATTCGCGGCGGTGAGGTCGAAACAGGCGATGTCGTCATCGGCACGCATACCGTTCCGCTGCCCGATATGGACGAACTCGGCGGCTTTGAAATCCCGAAAGCGGGTACGCAAATCGTCCCGGTCAAAGCGGCGACCAAGTCCAAACGCCCCGGTGTCGATACGCAACACCTGCCCCCGGCGGTCATCGCGGAAGGCGCGAAGGACGATATGCCGACCGCACTCAAGCCGGATGGCAAAATCAACGAGGTAGACGAAACCGCGCCGCGCCGGGAACAGGCTTCTGACGATGAGAGTGCAACCGGGGCACGTCCGGCAGAATTGGACGATGTCGGCGTGACCGAACAGGACGTGAATCAGGGCATCCAGCGCGACCGCAGCTCCGACCCACTCGTCGCCGGGACAAATACGGCGGTCGTCGCGCCATTTGAAGAGGAACTCGCCCGCCAGCGCGATAACGCCGCTGCCATTGCGAATGACGACGAGAAAATCGGTCAATCCCCGCAGAAGAGCGGCGACAGTGACCTCTATCGTGAGGGGATGACCACCAACATTGTTGAGGGTCAGGGCAAACTCAAGACCGAAGAGGACGCCGACGAGTCGCTTTCCGTCGAAACGGAGGATGTGCGCGGGGTGCAGGCCGACGCTGCCGAATCTGCCACAAAACAGGATGAAGCGCGTCCGGCGCGGTCGTCAGGTCCGGCAACTGAGGTTGATATTGATCAGGGCTTGAAGCGTCCGCGCATACCCGAAGACAGCGGCGAAGCAATCGAACGACGGGAGAACCCGACGATTGGTATAGAAGGCACACCCGACGAATAGTCCGCCGGTAAGCGGCGCACTTTGGTAAACGATGCCGGATAGATGTCTATGAGAGACGAAAACGGCCCTGTCTGCAAGACAGGGCTTTTTTATTGTCTGATGTGTGTTCTAACCAGTGACCTGCGAGAATAGACGCCCGCCAAACTCGTTGACGAGTGCGTTGTCGAGATCGTCGGCATACCCGGCAACCAGCGTGATGATGTTGTTCGTTTCTTCCGGGTCCAGCCCGATAAGCGGGCGCTCGTTGAACACGTAGACGACATCATAATATACGCCGAGCGAGGCATTGGTGAGTTGCAAATTGAGTTCCAGCATCCGGCGGTAAAGCGGCATAAGTCCCGCCGAGGGCAGATGCAAAATCGGGGCGAGTACCTGCAAATACCCGCGTCCATCCTGCTCGGAAACGTAGATTTCGATCACTGCGGAGCCGCGCCGGAAGTGCCAGCCATAGCCCTGTTCGGTTTGCAACCGCGCCTGTGTCGGCGTCACGCCAATTTGTTGTAGGATCGCCTCCACGTTTTGCGCGTGCCGTAACAGCGGATCATGGTCGTTCGGCTGCTGCGGGTCCTCCGGTTGGCGTCTGCGTCCACTAAAGATCATTCCAAAACTCCCCTGCTGCGACAAATGGGCCATCGTTTGCCCACCATCGACTTATGCAACTGCTCGTATTCTTCGTCCTCATTTGATACCAGCTTACCCGAAATTTGCATTTTGCGCGGTTTAGACCGCGTATGAAGCACATAACCTGAGCGTTAGGCCGGTGGTTTATCAGCGCCCGTCCGGTGAATGCTGGTCTTTGCCACAGCGCAGACAACGACTTCGATGGTCATCCGGCGACATGTACATGCCGGTACGCGATCCACAAAAGCGACACGGCTGGTTGTGCGATTCGCCGTAGAGTTGTTCAAGCTGTGGCTGCGGCAGCGGGTAGCGTTGCACCTGTCGGGCAGCGGGCAGCACACCCCCGCACATCTCGCAGTAGAAGCCGCCGATGTTGCCTGCCTGACTCAGATAGCCACAGGTCGGGCAATAAGCACGTCGCACGCCGTTGCGCACCTCGTGCAGGTATCGTTCTACGCAGCGATAAATCGCGTTGATCGACAGACCAAACAGATACGCCGAGGTCCGGTTCGCGTTACAGGTCAGCATCCCCACCAGATAATTGCGGTTGTCGAAGATCGGGTTGCCTCCGGCGTCGAGTACCTGTGCAATGGTCGTAGGGAACCAATCCGGCTTGATGTTGCTTTGTGATGCGCGGCGCAGCCCGGACATCACGCGCCCGTCATGATTGAGCGCCGTCAGGGGCATATTGTCGGGGATAGCGGGACGCGAGGAGCGTGACAATAGCTGGCTGACACGCAAGCCCGTTTCGATAAAGGCGAGGTCGAGTTCGGGGAAGGCCCGCGCCACCTGCGCCTGAAACTGGCGTCCACGGTCCAGTTCGATGATAACGTCTTCTACAGCGCTGACTACAAAGCGCGTCGTAGCGACGAGGCCGGTTTCTGTGACGAAGAAGCCGGTCCCGGTCCCATTATGACCGCCCAGAATGGTAACGGTCCGGTAGAGCGCATTGCCCGCGCTTCCGGCGTCAGGGACGGGGAATGCACCACCACCAAATTCTGGTCCGGTGGGCTGGTTGGGGTTGTAATTGACTGGCTGGAATTGACCGGGATCATTGTTTGGCGGATAGTTGCTGTCGCGCACGTAGCCGGGGTCGTTGTTTGGCGAATATGGATACGCGCCGGGGTTCTGCCCTGACGACGGATTATGTGCGCCTGCATTCGGGTTGGATGGCGGATTGGGCGTATACGCTGGACCGGGTTCTACCGGAGTATAGCCCTGGCTGATGTGGCGGCTGGAATCGCTAAGATAATCGTTGGAATTAATAGGCGGCAGATCAAAACGATCCGGCGATGGGGTTGACGGCGTGGGTGAGGCAGGCGAAGGCGGCTGTGACGCCGAATTATCTGGCAGCGAGTAGATTTCGGCGAGTCGCTCCCCGGCGTGCTTGTTACCCGGTTCCGCTTTCAGGGCATCTCGATAAAGTTGAATCTGCTCCGCCTGGTCTGCGATGACGAAAGCCAGCCAATTGCAGGCCAATGCTCGCATCTTGCCCTGTAATTCACCGCTGCGAAGTGCATAGCGCAGCAGGTTCTCGCCTTCTGCGTGGTTGCCCTGTTTGATGGCCTTGATGCCCTTTTCCATGCTGCCCATCGACATGATCGTGCCTTCCCCACAAGCGCGTGAAGCGGTCATTCAACTGGTATGGTTTCATTATATCGGGTGTTAACGCGCAGAAACAACCACCCACGCAGCGAAATACATCCGCATGGAGGCCATCACGCGGGGCATACCCCCTACGGACGGGGGTTTTTCAGTATAAATTTCCAGACAATTCATTTTACCTGTACATTTCTGTGATAAGACAGCATTACGCACCGTGTCACAATCACATGCAAGTGGTGCGTTCTGTACAGGATTTGAAAGGCTGTTGCCGCATGTCCCCCACTATGATGCTGCGCTTTCCGCGCCGAATTGTCCCGCTGGTTGCGCTGTTCGTACTGACGCTGCTGCTACTGCCGGCGGTTCATGCTGATTGGGATAACGAACCCGGTCCTGCGTTGCAATCACGCCTCGACGAGATTCAGGCGCAGACAGCGGAGATTCGCGGGTTAGAGATTCTGGAACCCATTGACGTGTACTTCATGGGTGAAGAAGAACGCGAGCAGTTCTACACGGGCAGCGAACCGGGAATTTCTATGCGCAGCTTTTACGCGGCCTTCGACTTCATCCCGCTGGATTTTGATCTGGCTGAAGTCTCGCGCTTACTGGATGCACAGACCGAATCTGGCGGGTACTATATGCATGGGTCGAATCGGGTGACGATTATGCTATATACGCAGCCAACACTGGGCAACGACCTGCCGCTGCGCGAGCGCATCACCTACGTCCATGAATTAACACACGCGCTGCAAGACCAGCACTTCGACCTGCAACAGGTGCAATCAACCTACTTTATTGATGAAGATCAGCGTATGGGCGTCCTCGGCCTCATCGAAGGTGACGCCGTGCTCACCGAGCAATTGTTTGCCGATCAACTCGCAGAAACCGATCCACAGGCCAAGCTGGTCATGAGTTACGATTTGCTCGGCTTCGGCGAGTACAGCGACGCCATCCCCGATATTTACCGCGAAATCACCTACAACACCTATCTGGACGGCATGAACTTCGTCAAGCATCTGTACAACCTCGGCGGGTGGGAGCGCGTCAACGCCGCATATGACGATCCGCCGCGTTCGTCCGAACATATCTTGCACCCGGAGCGCTATCTCGCTGGCGACACGCCCGTGTCCGTCTCGTTGATGCCCCTGTATGGCGAGTGGGAAGCTGATTGGGAGATGGTATGGGGCGAGACCTTCGGCGAATTTTACCTGCGCCAATACCTGCGCACCCAGTTGGATACCGTTACCGCCAATCGTGCCGCTGAAGGCTGGGGCGGAGATCGCTATCTGTTGTATCGTGAGCGCGACACCGACCAGCAAGCATGGGTCATGCGCCATGTGTGGGATACCGTCGAAGATGCGGATGAGTTCGCCGACGCCTTCGCACAGTTGGCGGCCTCACGCATGGCAACCACCCACTTCGCACTTGATGACACCACGGATTGCTGGAAATCTGCTGCTGGTGATGTGATGTGCTTGCGATCAGAAGGCGTAGATGGCACACTGGCGACCTTCGCGCCTGATCTGGCGATGGCCCGCGCCTTTCTAAATGAACAGGAATAGCAACAGCAACACAGTCTTTATGCAGCAACAAGGGTTTCGCGCTTACACTGTGAATGCATAATCAAGCAGCACAGGGGTGGCATTCTCATGCGAAAGACATACAGCACACACATCAGACATGTACATTTAAAGGTGCGCGACCTGCAAACATCCATTAATTTTTACGCCCGCTATTTGAATTTGCGTGTCGTAGAACGCATCGACAATGCCTATGCCGTGCTTGCGTCGGGTGATGCACCTGAAGTCATCCTCGAAGCGATGGGGGACGACGTACCGCCCACCTCAGAATTCGCCGCCGGGGTGCTACATGTCGCCTTTAGCGTTGATTCGCAGGACGCATTCACGCAGGCGTTTCGTCGCTTGCACACCGATAGCGTGCCGACTCATGCGGTCGATCACGGCACTGGCTGGGCGCTCTATTTCTGTGACCCCGACGGCAGCGGCCTCGAACTCTACTGGCAGACGGGCGAATCTGTGAAAAATCACCAGCCTCGCATTATGGATGTGGAGGCAATCCTGGGGTAATGATCAGACTCAACACCGCGACAGATAAATCTCTACAAAAATCATTACAGGTAACCAACCCGCCATGGGGAACCTGGCTGATTATCCTGCTATTGACAGGCTTTGTCGCAGTCACAAGCTGGCAGGGTATCGGCTGGAGCAATGACTCTGGTTTATATGTCGAAGGCAGCCTTGCACTGC
>DAOTXA010000319.1:0-1966 GCA_034435595.1 Anaerolineae bacterium
AAAGAAGAATCCGGCAAGTGTGACGGGCAGCCAGATGACGAGATGTACGGTGAGGGCGTAACTGGCGGCGATGGTCTCGCCGACGCCTGCGCCGACCAGCACCGCCGCCGCGAAGAACTCGAACACGCCGATTTGCCCCGGTGATGCAGGGATGAGTCCGGCGAGGTTGACGGTTCCAACGACAACGAGCATCACCGGGTAACCGACTTCCAGCCCGAAGGCGAGGCCGACGATCCAATACACGCCTGCTTCGATGCTCCAGCAGGTATATGAGGTGATGACAGTCCCCGCCAGATGAACCGGACTACGCAAGCCTTCCAGACCGCCGATGATGTCCTCGCTCATGCCGTCGATCGTGCCGGCGATTTTGCCGGGGGCGATTCGGCTGATGATCCGCACAAATCGCCGGAAAATATCCGGTTGTGCAGCGAGGGCGAAAAACACCGCCAGCGCGATCAAAAACACAGGCGCGGCGAACTGAACGACGCGCTGCATGTCGGTGCTGACAATATCAACAAATAGCAGCGGTACGACGATAAACGTCAGCATGACGAGTCCGTCAAATACACGCTCGACCAGTACGGTCGTCGCGCCTTTGACAACGGGTACGCCGTCATTACGGTAGAGCAGGTAGATTCGCAGTGCTTCTCCACTGCGGAAGGGGTAGACGTTGTTGCCCATGTAGCCAATGCACACCAGTGGAATCAGCCGCGACAAGGGTACGAATTTTACGGCGCGAACGAGAAATTGCCAGCGCAGCGTGATGACGGTCACCGCACCAAAATAGACGATCGCGCCCAGTGCCAGCAATGCAAAGTCAGCATCCGCGATGATGTCGATTACATCGCCCGGTTTCAGATCACGAAAGGCGAACCATAGGAATGCGGCGCTGATGATTAGCGCAATGAGGACGGCAATTTGCTGCCTGCGTGTCATGTATTGACCTTGCCTGCGGGCCATGTGGCCTCAAGTGTCGTTAGCGGGGCGATTGTAGCAGTGTCCCCGGTGCTTATACACCCCGTGACCGGCTAATCCTTATCGTTGAGCCAATTCATGTCGAAACCGGGTGGCAGGTCTTGCATTCCGTGTTGTTCGGGAATGTGGACCGGGTCGAAAAATGGCGATTCGAAGCCTTCTTCGCCTTCTGGAAAGTATGAGATGACCGGTGTCACGGCGAGGACCTCGGCGGTGTAGCGTCCGGGGTCGGGCGGGGGCGCATCACTTGCGCGGAACTCCTGCCAGCGCTCGTTCAATACAAGAAGTATCGCGCCTAACCCGAAGAACAGGGCCAGCGCGTACATGATCCACCCCAGAACGGGTAACGCACCAAACAGCGAGAGTAGCCCCAGGCCCAACCCCATGCTGATGACCTGGCTGCGGAACGTGCCATCGTCGCGGCGTGCCAGTCGCAACAGCAGGCGTCCAAACGCGTAGCCGACGATCACCCGCGCAATGAAGATCGCCGTGAAGTAGAACAAGCCTGCGCCGCCGATATTTACCAAAAACAGCGTCACGCCACCAAATAATACCAGTTCATCCAATGGCAGAAAGTTGAGCAAAACTACGATCAGGATGCTAAAGAGAAAGATAATCAGAATGATCGGGAACGACATGATAAAGCTCAACATGCCGACGCCGACGGTAGACAGTGGGTGAACTTGAATCGGGCGCAAGGTCGATTGTAGAGTTTGTGGCATGAACAGTAAGCCCACCAAGCCGATCAAGGCGAGGGTGACAAACTCGCGCAGTACACGTCCTAAATACAGACTCAGTCCGCGTTGCGGGTCGCTGCCGATTTCGGCTAGTTGCGCCGGGGCCGTTGAGTTGAAATTGGGGGCGCTTTCGAGTTGGCCTGCGATGATGCCGGGACCGGGCGCGGAGTAGCTCACATTCCCACTGATGCTGGCGTCCTCTGCGATGCGCAAACCGGGATCGTCTAACATGATCTCAAAACCCAGGAACTCCA
>DAOTXA010000320.1:0-15394 GCA_034435595.1 Anaerolineae bacterium
AAGCTCCTCGACCTCGAAAATACCCGTTTCGTCGGGGATGCGATTCCCCACATCCGCGTGGATTTCGGTGCGGTGATGCTGGGTGGAATGCTCGGCGGTCAACCGCATATTGAATCTGACACCACATGGACCGAAGCCTTCATTGATGATGACTGGTCCAACGCGCCGGACTGGACCATTAACGAGGACAGCGACTTCTGGCGGCAACTCAACGCACTGTCGCAAATCGCCGCCGAAGCCGCCCAGGGTCGCTTTGTAGTCAAGACACCCGATCTCGGCGGATCATCAGATATTCTGCTCAACCTGCGTGGATCAGGCACGCTGGCGATGGATACAGTCGATCAACCGGAAAAAATCACTGCCGCACTCGACGCCATCTATGATTCGTGGCGGCGTGCCTACACCTTGCTCTATAGCAATATCGTTGGCAACGGGACGGGGATCATTCACTTCCTCGATTTGTGGTCGAACCAGCCCTACATGATCCCGGCGTGCGACTTTAACGCGCTGGTGAGTCCGCGCACATTTAAAAAGTTGCTGCTGCCCGATATTCAACGTCAGGCGGCAACGGTGGGGCGGTCGGTCTTCCATCTAGACGGGCCGGACGCATCACGTCATGCCAAAACCCTCATCGAAACGCCAGAACTCGATGCCATCCAGTACACGCCTGGTGCAGGGACGCCCTCGGCACTGGCAAAGGTGGATATGCTGCGTTCGATGCAGGAAGGCGGCAAGAGCATCGTGATTATCGTGCCCTATAACGAGGTGCTTGATCTGGTCGAGGCGCTGTCACCGAAGGGGCTGTGCATGATTGTCGAAGGTGCGCCGGATGCTGGCACCCTTAGCGACCTGTTCGAGACGTTCAGCAAGCAGTACGGAGAATAGATCAAATCTAAGAGTTCATGATTCGTAATAGCCGATCGTTAGGTCGCAGCAGGCGGTAGACCGAAGCCAACCGCTAAAATTGATGTGCATACAGCCGGTCCAGCCCAATTCACCGGGCAACTTGCACATAAACGCAAACCGCCGACATGATCATGTCGGCGGTTTGCGTGTCTCCGTTAAGGGAAGGAAGGAGATCGTTTGTTTAGTTGTTGCTGTTCAACATCTGGTTGGTCTTGACGGCGATGCGACGTGGCTGCGCTTCTGCCACCTTCGGCAGGGTCAGGGTCAACACGCCATTGTCATAGCTAGCCTCGACGTTTTCACTGTCGACGGGCTGCGGCAGGCGGAAGCTGCGGCTCAACTTGCCGTAGAAGCGCTCCTGAACCAGTTCGCGCACGTCTTCCCCGGTTTCGCTGCGCTCAATCTCGACACCGACGGTCAGCACGTTTTCGTGCAGGTTGATGTCGATTTCATCGGCGCTAACACCGGGCAGATTGGCGACAACAGTATAGGCGTTATCGCTCTCGGTCACGTCAACGGGCAGGTTGTTGCCGTTGAATGCGGGGCCACCATCACGCCAGGATTCGTCAAAAATACGGTCCATCGCGCTCTGCATGGCGGCTAACTCACGAAGCGGGTTCCAACGAATAATCGTACTCATCTTGCATACCTCCTCACAAACGCGATCAGTTGTGATTGCTTGGTTAATTGCTTACAACTGTCATGATAATCACATTGTGTATGAAAAATTTATGCAAAATGTCAGATACGCATATGAGGTCTATCAGAGGGTCATATGAGGAGGGTTTAGCGCTGAATCAACCCGTTAAAGTAGGCGATATGGGCCTTGCGCATGTCATCGTCATCGCTGACAGATAGGATGGTCGCCTGGGTTTTTGTCTGTTGTTTAAGGGCTTCGGTTACCGCGACCCGGTGCAACGGCAGACGATAGATTAACCGGGATAAACGGTCGAGTATCCACTGAAATTGGCGCAGCTCACTGCGAACGTGCGTTTCGGGTTCGTAGTCGTACATCCACTGTACCAGCCTGGTGCGCGGGCCGAGGATACGCCCACCTAGCGCCAGATACGCCATATACCACGTTGTCGCCACCACGACATCGGTTCCCCGGCATATCGTCCACAGCAGAAAGAGGAAGTAGACCACACGACGCCGCCGTTTGCCTTCGTCCTGCGTGGCGATCATGGTCAGGCGCACGCTTTCATCCAGTGGGTAGGGCAGGTCCATACCGCGATAATCCGGCGCGATGATTTCTACATGCCACCCGTCTTCGGTGAGCCAGTTGGCGATGTTGAACACGTGTTGCAAAGGTGCGGATGGCGCGAGTCCGCTCACTAGAAACCGGATTTTGCGCGGGCTTTTGTTCATCAGTGTGGCTTTCCCGGCAGACGCGTGATACGCACACCGCCAGATGCATCCCGATAGCCGCTGCATTGTAGCATACGATCCCCCTTGCGCTAGGATAAGGGCGCGAATCTACCACACCCATTCCCCCCTTATTCAGCGTCAAGCAACGACTGTTGCAACGCGAGAATCTCGGCCTGAATATCCTCGGCGGCCTGTTCAGCGGTTTTCTCGCCATTAAGCACCGCAATCAGATTCTCCTGAATGAACATCTGCGCCCCGACCGCGCTTGCCAGCACCGACTGACCGACATCAAAGCCCATGCGCGTATATCCGTCACTGCCTGCGATGATCGCCGCCAGCGTATCCGCGTCATAGAAGTCACTGAGGGCGGCTTTGCGATCTACACCAACGTTCAACTGTTCCCAGGCCTCGACAAACAGGTTCGACTCGTCGGCTGTGCCCCGGCGCATAGGGAACTTGCCCTCCGGGGCGATGGCAAGTGCATCGACATACGCCTCGTTGAACCAGAAACGCAGGAACGCCTGTGCCTCAGGCGGTGCGCCCGGTGCAATGCCCATCGAAAAGACGCTGCCCCACGCCGCCGGATTGTCTCCTCTGGGGCCACTAATCGCCGATACGACGCCGGAGTTCCGGGCAATGAATGCCGGGTCCTCTGTACATTCGGCACAGGTCGGGAACACGCTATCACGCAGACCTGCCATCTCATCAAGAATGAAGGGCGACCAGATCGTCATCGCACCACGCCCCGCCAGATACTCGTCACGGGTCTGCTGCCAGTAGATTCCGTCCTCACCTGGGCCGTATTGATTCATCAGATCGGCGTAAAACTGAATCGCCTCGATCATTTCTGATGTATTGAAGGCGACATTGCCCTCTGCATCAACGAAGGTCGCGCCGTTCGCCAGCGCCAGATGCTCGAATACCTGCCATGTGTACACCTCGTCGGGGTCGTTTGGCCCCAGAAACCCGACAAATCCGTTATCGGGATCGTGCAGCGCCGCAGCAGCAGTCAGGATGTCGGCATAGCTATCCGGCGCGTTCAACCCGGCAGCCTCAAACAGGTCTTTGCGGTAGATCAGCATTTGCCCCCAGCCATCAGAGGGAATGGCAACCCAACCGTCAGCATCCGGGCGTTCGAGCAGGGCCAGCGCTCCCGGCGCGAAGGTGTCGCTGCCGAGGTCGTCAACCACCTGCGTGGCATAGTCACCGTCAAGCAAGCCTTCGATATACCATTTGGCGCTCAATTGCAGGGGATGCAAAATCACATCCGGCAAATTGTCCTGACGCCGGTTGATAACCATAAGCTGATCCATAAGGTTTTCGTCCATCACGGTTAACTCGATCTGTACACCGGGATGGGTCAACTCAAACGCGGCGATCATCGCCCGTTGACGCTCGACACGCTCGGTCTGAAATTCGCTGGACCAGAAGTTGATGCGGACCACGTCTTCCGGCGGGATGCTGGCAAGCTGTGTGTTCGCGGTCGCAATTGTCGCCTGCGCAGCTACGGTCGCTTCTTCGTCAATGACTTCGGTTGCAGTCGGTTGCGGGGCAGGGGGCGCGTCAACATCCCCGGATGCCTCACTACACGCGCCGACAAAGAACAAGCATAGGATAACTGATAGATACAGGGGAAATTTGCGGTTCATTGGTGCAATCCCTCATTGATACGCAGATACGCGTTAAAACAAGTATAAAAGCCCGTCTTGCACTTCGCCATGCTGCCGGACCTGAGGCGACACTTCCTTACTTTTCATTTTGTCTCAACGATGTTAAGTTAGGCTTGTTGCAACTTTTACCAGAACGGGGCGAATATTGCGCCCGCGTGGAGACACCGCATGACCGTTCAGACCTTGCTTGGACCCTACGCCGAAGCCATTGATACCGAGATCGAAGCTATTCTACACCGGGGTGCGCCCTACGTGGCGCAAATCAACAGCTATTTCTTCGGCTGGCTGGATGAGTCGTTCAACCGCGTGGACAATGTCAACAAGGGTAAACGCCTGCGTCCGATTATGACGCTGCTCGCCTGTGAAGCCATCACCGGGGACCATAAGCCCGCGCTGCCGTTGGCTGCCGTCGTAGAAATCATTCACAACTACAGTCTGATCCACGACGATATCGCCGACCGCGACGAAGAACGCCGGGGTAGGCCGACTGTGTGGAAAATCTGGGGCAACGGCATCGCCATCAACGTCGGCGATGCGCTGTATACGCTTGCGTACAAGACTATCCTCGAACTCAATCGACCAGCCGAACAGGTCATCGCCATGCAACAGGTCGTCGTGGATACCGCCATCGCGCTCGCCAGAGGCCAGCATTACGACATTACCTTTGAGCGGCAAGTCGATGTTAATGAAACGATGTATCTGGATATGATCGACGGCAAAACCGCCGCCTTGCTGGATGCGGCACTGCGTCTGGGTGCAATGGCTGCGACAAACGATCAGAACGTTATTGACGCCTATGGTGCGTTCGGGCGAAATCTCGGCCTTGCCTTCCAGATTCAGGATGACTTACTCAATATCTGGGTCGATTCTGAGATCACGGGCAAACCCCAGCATAGCGATCTGCACAATAAGAAGAAGAGTTTGCCGGTAACCTACGCCTTCGGGCACGCCAGCGCAGCGGATAAAGCGCGGCTGACCGAAATCTATGCTGATGTGGATCATGACATGACCGGCGACGAAATCGCCTTCGTCTTAGAAGTATTCGACCGCATCAATGCCCGCACCTATACCGAGCAACAGGTCAAAAATTACACCAGCGCCGCCCTTGCCGCGCTTGATCGCACCGGGGTACAAAGCACCGCCCAGGATCATTTGCGTGCCCTCGCCAATATGCTGATTCGCCGCACTTCGTAACTTTAACAGGGTTGTTGCATCTAAAAGATAATGGTATCGCAACGATAGGAGGGACCGTGACCGATGACACCCGGTTGGTAGAGGCACTCAAGCAACGTGATCCCGCCGCCCTTTCCGAACTGTTTGAAACCTATGCCGACAAACTCTACCGTCTGGCAGTCAATTTGCTGCATGATGAGCAAAGCGCCGATGGTGTCGTGCAGGATACGTTTATCAAGCTTATCGAAAAAGTGGATGGTTTTGAGGGGCGAGCCAGCATCGGAACCTGGTTGTATCGTGTTGCCTACAACGAATGCATGATGCGTTTGCGCAAGCAACGCCCACAGGTCGATCTGGACGCAATCGACAGCGAAGGGTTTATGCCCGTCAATGTATCTGCATGGGATGATTTGCCAGATGCCGCTGCCCTGGGAAACGAAGCCCTTGCAGAAATGAGGCGTGCTGTCGAACAGTTGAGTCCCACACTGCGGGCGGTATTTACCCTGCGTGATATTGAAGAACTCTCAACCAAAGAGACAGCAAATATCCTGCGAATCAGCGAATCTAACGTCAAGGTTCGCTTACACCGGGCGCGTTTACAACTCCGCGAACACCTTGCCAACTATTTCGATGATCGTACCAACAGCCCGGATACTGCTCAGGGGGTCAACGTATGATGCAGTGCGAAGAACTGATTACCTATCTTTCCGACTATATAGACAGCGAATTGGATGAGGCACTTTCCGAGGCTGCCCGTGAACATCTGGCAACCTGTGAAAATTGCTCTGTAGTGTTGAATTCGACGCAGAAGACGATTGCACTCTACCGCGAAAACGGGCGCAAACAGTCACTATCCGCCGAGCGGCATAACCGTCTGTATAGCGAAATTGCTACAGCATTTGCGAGAAAACCGCCCCAATAAGTGAATTTCCGAATTCGATGTAACCTATTGCGGGAGCCTGCATCTAAAGGTCAACAAACGCAACCAATCTGATGATGTAGGAGACTCACATGACTCGCAATATGGGTAACAATGATCGTATGTTCCGTTTCGTGCTTGGCCTGATCCTGATCGCTGCATGGGTGGCAACGGACAGCCTTCTATTTATCCCGCTGGCTGTGATTATGTTCGCCACTTCGCTGATTTCGTTCTGCCCGCTGTACCTGCCGTTCCGCTTCTCAACACGCAAAGAAGCCTGATCGCGCTTATACTTTGCACCTCTCTATGACAGGTCGCCTGGTGTGGCCTGTTTGTGTTTTATCATTAGAATTTTCCATCTCACAATCCGCCTAAAGTACGCTAAAATAGAGACAAACATATTCTTAACACAGTTATGAAATCAGTAAATTCGCACCGGTAAGGTGTTCTATTTCACTGCGCCAGCGAGTATGCTCGTTACAGAATCGTTACTAAAGGTGTACAGTCTCTATCCATGAAAGTTCGTGGGACATTCTACCTCTTAATCTTCAGCGCGTTGGCGATGTTTGCCTTCGCGCCGAACGACGTTACAGCACAGTCGTCATCAACCGAGCGCGTGATCTTACGGCTCAATGTAGATACGGTCCCTGAGCCACTGCTGAGTGACACTTCCGCCACTGCGCAACGCTCCACCATTCAAAACGCGCAGACATTGGCCTCATTTGTAATCGCACCGTTGCCTAATGCGAGAGTGCGCACCCGCTTCGAAACCCTGCCTTACCTGGTCGTTGAAGTGGATGCGGCGACCCGTTCGCGGCTGGAAAACTCGCCACTTGTGCGCTCTATTGAAGATGACATCCCGATTCCACTGTCAATCGACCGCACCGCACCCGCACAGACCAGCAGTGCGAACCTGTTTGTCGGCGCACAAGAGGCATGGTCCTATGGTTTCGACGGTAGCGGGCAAACAGTCGGCATCATCGATACTGGCGTCGATAACATGCACCCTGCGCTTGCCGGGAAGGTGATCTTTGAAGGCTGCTTTACCGATGGTGACTGCGTTGAGGGCTTGGACGCGGTACTCGGCCCCGATGTCGCGCTGCCTTTTGAGTGTGACGACTGCGATCATGGCACCCATGTCGCCGGGATCGTCGCCGGGAAGGACGGAGACTTCAGCGGGGTCGCGCCCGGTGCAAGCATCGCCGCCATGAATGCCTTCTCGCTGTTTGGCGAAGCAGGGTCCAACGATGCGTCTATGTGCGAAACTTTTAATTTGGACGCACCTTGCACCTTAAGCTATACCAGTCATCAAGTTTTCGCCCTGGAAGTATTATATCTGTATCGCAACGACTATAACATCGCAGCGGTGAATATGAGCCTCGGCGGTTCCGGTGCCTATAGCAGCACCTGTGATAACAGTTTAACTTCTGTCTTCCTTGATGCAGTTGAGGCGCTGCGCCTGGTAGATATTCCCGTGATTGCCGCCTCTGGTAACGGTAGTTCAAGTACTGGAATTGCCCTGCCTGCCTGTGCCTCTAATATCATCAGTGTAGGTGCAGTCAACAATATTGATGTGGTCCTCAGATTTTCCAACAGTGCCGCGATCCTTGATTTACTTGCACCGGGTAACGCGATTACGTCCAGTCTACCGGGTGGCGGTTATGGGATGAAATGGGGTACTTCGATGGCAACGCCGTATGTCTCCGGGACATGGGCGATCATGCGTCAGACCTACCCCAATCTCGATCTTGACGACATTTTGTTACGCCTTAAACGAACCGGACGGATTGTTACAGATAGCCGGAACAATCTAGAGTTCCCACGTATTCAGGTCAACGCGTTGATTCGTGAGGCCCTCGGTTATCCATACATCCCCCCCGGACTCACCAACGCCTTCGTCACCCGTCGTGACTTTGAAACCGTCTTGCTCCAGCAAGCACAGGGCGGTGTCTCACCGACGGGGGCGCGTTTCATCGGGCGACAGATTGAAATCCTGGTCGAGGCGTCGGACGTTGAAGTTGCCGTCATGATCCGACCGTGGAGCGAAGAAGGGACCATTAGCTTTGCGGTCATATCGCAAGAACGCACCGACGGATCAACCCTGAATCAGACCACTCGCAATCTGATCGGCGACGTGTTGCCCGAAATCCTCGTCGCTACCTTCGACACCATATTGTCCAGCGATTGCTTTGCAGCGAACTTCGACGCGGATGTGATCTACATAGACGATCTGGGCCTATTGCGCATCTACGGAACACCGGACGTGTCATGTCCGCCATACCAACCAAACGGTTAGCTGGAACAATCCAATGCCATGCCTTACCCTTTGATACTATGTCTATAACATAGTAAATTTTCACGTTTTTCCGAATTTTCCATGAAATCATGTCTCCAGAGAACTACAATTCAACCAGTTACTTAAAACGGGGAGTATACTGCTTCTGAAGTGAGTGCCATGAACAGGGTGTTGCAATGACACAAACAATCCCCAAACGGCAACCCTATCGAAGACTTACCAGGGTTGTTTGCGGACAAAATAAACACACTGCAATCGCTGGCACAACCGTTTCCCGCACGCTGATTCGTCATTCTGATGACCGTTCCAAAAGTGTGATTGTCCGTTGATCCACGCTTGACCATTACGCGCCTGAAAGAAACATGAAGAAACACAAGGAATTGCACGTAATCATGGCAAATAATGATAGAAGCAAACTGATTAAGATGGCCCAGCGCAAAGTGAACCAGCAAATGCGCGATGTGGGTCGTCAGGTCATGCAATATGTCGATCATTATCAGGCAGATAAGGTTAACCCCGCCGATACCCTGGTTATCACGGGTTACTGGCGCAGCGGGACCACGTGGTTGATGACACTGGTCAGCCAATTGATTACTACCAAGACGATGTTCGAGCCGCTGCATGTAAAGGTCTTCAATTCACTAAAAGCGCACCCCTACGCCCCAATCATTGACCCTGCATTCCCGTATGAAGATAACTATTTGCAGTACTTCATGCCCTTCGCCGAAGAGGACTTCAGCGCATACCGCGACCTGGAAGGCTTTATGGAGAAGGCGCTGCGGGCAGAAATATCGAATCCCTGGGCACAAATCGGTCGTGTACGTGTCAGTGATGCCTTCCGCACCCGCGTCACCTGCAAGCTCGTGCGCGGACAGTTGAGCATCCTCGCCATGAACCGGCTGTTTGGTGCGCCGGTTATGCACGTACACCGTGACCCGCGTCCGGTCGTCGCCAGCATCACGCGCAAAGACTGGGGACACTGGCTGTACGATATGTCCCTGCGCAAGATTTTGCTGGAAGTGCCGGATGGTCGCGCCGAATACTTCGAGCAATTTACCGACCTGATTGATAAATACGACAACGACGACATCATCTCCCGGCTGACCGTCTATTGGGTAGTCACCGAAAAATATGTCATGCATCTGGCAGAAACGACGGGCGTACCATTAATCTTGAGCTACGAGACCTTGCTGGAAGAAGGAGGGTCGGACCTGCTGAAGCAAACCCTGCGCGAGATGGGCGTTGCCGATGAATTCAACGAAGAAATTGATGATGCGCCGTCAGAAACCACACAGCGCAGCCGCCACGAAGCAGTCGCCAAAAAAGTGCCCAGTTGGAAGCGAGAACTGGATGCCGGGACGATTGCCAAAATCGAGAAGATCGTCACCGATAACAATTTGCAGGACCGGATGGTCAACGACTAACCGGGCCTTTGACCAAAATTAGTTTGCAGTACGAAAATTTTTCTTTGAAGCGGGTTATTGATGCCGGAGTAGCGGTGTGCCGACAGCACGTTCCGCACCAGCACCCGGCGGTTGTAATTTTTACGACAGTCGTGCGGCGGCTGGCAGATGAGGCACTCGCTGCATTTGACCCGAATACAATGTCCGTAAGCCAACATTCGAAATACCGGAGGAATCTGTATGACAGACATGCAACCCACCAAAGAAATCGAAACGAACGAGTCCAAACTGATCACCCCCTACGGTGGTAAGCTGGTTGACCTGATGGTCCCGGCAGATGAACTCGAAGAAGCACGCAAGTACGCCTCGACGCTGCCGCACATTCGCATTTCCGAACGTGCCGCGTGCGACCTGGAATTGCTGGCGGTCGGCGCGTTCTCTCCGCTGGATCGCTTCATGAGCAAGGCCGATCACCAGCGCGTACTGGATGAAATGCGCCTGGCAGATGGCACTTTCTTCCCGATGCCGATCACACTGCCCGTAGACGACATTTCTACACTGGAAGTCGGCAAGGATGTCGTCCTGCGTGACAGCCGCTACAATCCCATCGCCATCATGACAATAGAAGAAATCTACGAATGGGACGTGGAAGAAGTCTCGAAGAAAGCCTTCGGCACGGTAGACCCTCGTCATCCGATCGTGTCGGAGATGCAGCGTTGGGGTAAGCACAATATTTCTGGCAAACTGCGCGTTCTGCAACTGCCGCCCCATCATGACTTCAAGCCACTGCGCCGCACCCCGGCAGAAACCCGCGCTCTGCTGGAAAAAACCGGGCACAGCAATGTGGTCGCCTTCCAGACCCGTAACCCGCTGCACCGCGTCCACGAAGAACTGACCAAGCGTGCTATTGAAGAAGTCGATGGCGTATTGCTGCTACACCCGGTTGTCGGTATGACCAAGCCCGGTGACGTAGATTACTTCGTGCGCGTCCGCGCATACAAGGCGCTGGTCGAAAACTACTACGATAAGGATCGGATCGTCCTCTCGCTGCTGCCGCTGGCGATGCGCATGGGTGGCCCGCGTGAAGCTGCGTGGCACGCCATCATCCGCCGCAACTACGGCGCGAACCATATCATCATCGGGCGCGACCACGCCGGACCCGGCAAGGACTCGCAGGGGAACCCGTTCTACGGCCCCTATGACGCACAGGACATCGTGCAAAATAATAAAGAAGAACTGGGCATGGGCGTCGTTCCTTTCAAGGAAATGGTGTACCTGACCGAAGAAGATCGCTACGAAGAAGGCAGCAATATCAAGGAAGACCAACCCGTCTCGCGCATTTCTGGCACGCAAGTGCGTGAAGAATATCTGGGCAAGGGCCAGCCACTCCCGGCATGGTTTACTCGCCCCGAAGTCGCCGAAATCCTCGTCGAAGCTTACCCGCCAATGCACCGTCGCGGTGCGTGCGTCTGGTTCACGGGTCTCAGCGGTGCAGGCAAATCGACCACTGCCGAAATCTTGACCAGCAAGCTGTTTGAATACGGGCGTCAGGTCACGGTGCTGGATGGCGACATCGTCCGCACGCATCTGTCCAAGGGCCTCGGCTTTAGCCAGGAAGACCGCGATACCAATATCCGCCGCATCGGTTTCGTCGCTGGCGAAATTTCCCGTCACGGTGGGGTAGTCCTGTGTGCTGCTATCAGCCCTTACCGCGCCACCCGCAACGACGTGCGCAACATGGTCGGCGACGGCTTCGTAGAAGTCTTCATCGACACACCGTTGGAAGTCTGCGAAGACCGCGACACCAAAGGTCTGTACGCCAAGGCACGCCGTGGTGAAATCAAGAACTTCACCGGTATTGACGATCCCTACGAAGCGCCAGAAAATCCCGAACTGCGGCTGACGACCGTCAATATGACGCCAGAACAGAATGCCGATAAGGTCATCGAGTACCTGATCGAGAAGGGCTACATTCGCGGGGAAAAATAGCGTAAACGCAAGTACTGCGTCTAGCGCCTGAGGATGGGCAAAATCAGCATTTTTGCAGGTTAGCGCACATCAAAATCATCCTGGCGCAGCACTGGCATGGCGCCATCACATATAGACAGTCGCGCAGCGCGGTCGCCTTGACCGCGCTGTTGCTTTGATTTATCAGACAGATCGTTTACGTTCTTCATACTTTCCAAATCCGCCCGCTTTCGTCGCTCCATCTGCCGCGATTTTAAGCAGCACCATACGCAAAATCACCTTTTTTCGAACTATTTATGAATTTGGTAAAAATTTTCTAAATTACGTAAATAAATCAATCTCCAACCTTATTTATATTTTGAACATACCATTGCTAATATAAAACGTGTGTTACGCTAGCGTTCGATACACACACCCTTCATGTTTAAAGTAGTAGCACACCTACTTTTCCATCGCCGCACACCTCATTCGTGCCAGTGTGTGAAAACACGCTCGCTAGCTTTGTGTGGAGTCTGCCCGCATGATCGTCAATCGCACTGAAACGCACGAAGTCGATTTCGACACACGCACCCGAAGGGGTATGCAAGCCTATTATTCGCCCATGCCGCGCCGCAGCCCGAATTACGTCCTGTTCTCGATTTTTGCCGATCTGCTGGGCACATTAGGCGCATTGTTCGTCGCCGACACCGTTGTGAGACTTGGCGTCGCCGGTTCCGTCAGTCATCTCAACCCGGTCTTGATCCTCCTCACGCTCGCGTCGTTCTCCGGCGTTTTCAGCTTGATGCGCATTTATGAGGCCGGTCATAACATGGGGTTGATGCAGGAAAACAAACGTGTCTTCCTCTCAACCGGACTCGCCATGCTCGTCTTGATGGGCACGCTGTACCTTTCTTATATCACGCTGCCGCGCACGCTGATCGTCGGTCTGTTCGTCAGCACACTTGGCAGCTTGCTTGGCTGGCGATTGGTCGCCAATGCACGCTTCTACTTAAAAGCGCTGCGTGCTCACATAAAACCGCGCCGTGTGTTGATCGTCGGCGCGAACACGATGGGAAAACAGGTGGCAGAGATTATTCTGCGCTCGCCCTGGTCCGGGCTAGAAGTCACCGGATACATAGATGACTCGCGCAGCATCGACCCGGACGGCATCGCAGTTGCGGGTAAATTCGCGGATGTACGCAGACTCGTAGAAACGGGCAATATAGAAGAAGTGGTGATTGCACTGCCTTCGGGCCAATCCGCGCAGATTCACCAGCTTGTGCGCGACCTGTACGACTTGCCGGTGCAGGTACGTGTCGTGCCCGTGTACTTGAACCTCGCTCTGTATCGAGCCACGGTCGATGATCTGGGCGGCCTGCCGCTGATTAATCTACGCGATACCGCACTGACGCCATCACAGCGCCTCGTCAAACGCGCCTTCGATCTAATCGTCGCATCGTTGGTTTTGCTGGCGACGATGCCCGTCATGCTGGTTATCGCAGTGGCGATCCGGCTGGATAGCGAAGGACCCGTCTTTTTCAAACAAGTGCGCATCGGCGAAAACGGCAAACCGTTCAGAATGTTCAAATTTCGCTCAATGATCATCAATGCAGAGGCGATGCAAGACGAAGTCACCGAAACCGATATTGACGGCAACACTATCCATAAAAAACGCGGCGATAAGCGCATCACCAGGGTAGGGCACTTTGTACGGCGCACGAGCCTGGACGAACTGCCGCAGTTTATCAACGTCATGCGCGGCGATATGAGCCTTGTCGGTCCCCGCCCGGAACTCCCCTGGCTGGTGGATGAATACGAACCGTGGCAACGCCAGCGCTTCAGCGTGCCGCAGGGCATCACCGGTTGGTGGCAGATCAACGGGCGCAGCGATAAACCGTGCCATCTCAGCACGGAAGAAGACCTCTACTACATCAAGCACTACAGCCTTTTGCTTGATGTCAAGATTTTGCTGCGAACTGTACCCGCCGTTCTCAGCGGCAAAGGCGCGTTTTAACCGGGCACAATCTGGCAGGCAATATCGATGACGGCAAGTGCAATCATCTGCGAGCATGTCACATGTATAACAGTTTCTAAACCAAATTCGGAATACTGGTTAAATCCGGCCCGAAAACTGCCGAAAAACTGGTAATGTATGGTAATTTCGACATTTTCGACGCGATTTATGAACGATCTTCATAGGTTAGTTGGGGGATGTGAAGCAGGTAAACCGGATGTTTACTAAAAACTAGCACATCTTATATGATTTATTGAGCAAATCGATAAGATTTGACCCAAAAAGGGGCTTCTCGAATAAATTGCGTTTGGTTTGTATCGCATAACTCTAAATATGCGTAAATAAATTCCGAAGTGCGTAAATAGTTGTAAGATTTGGGGGTCTCCACTGCACAGTAATACCCCAACTATGAAAACAAAATGCTATCCTGTGGTTGTGGTAAGGCAAAAGCTCATGGCAAAACTTATTTCAGAGCCTACCGCCGGACTAATGTAAGTTTACAGAGAGAACTCATACGAGCGCAGTCATCATACTCAACGAGGAGCAACACAATGCAGGTAGAACGCTTTCAATCAACACTCGTCAATCTAAGCGAAAAAGCACGCACGCACAAGAACACGCTGGCCTTTCAGGTCGACGAAGTTAAGGTAACCGGCCTCACATCGAGCCAGCGCATGATGAAGCGCACCTTCGACTTTAGCGTCGCACTCTCTGTTTTGATCCTGATTCTGCCGGTACTGGTCGTGCTGGCGATTGCGATCCGTCTGGACAGTGAAGGCCCGGTCTTCTTCAAGCAGGTGCGCATCGGCGAAAACGGCAAGACATTCAAGATGTATAAGTTTCGCTCAATGGTCGTCAACGCAGAGAAACTGCAAGCGCAGATCAACCAGACCGACATCGACGGCAATACGATCCACAAAATGCGCAATGACCCGCGTGTGACCCGCATCGGTCGCATCCTGCGCAAGACGAGCCTGGACGAACTGCCGCAGTTCATTAACGTGCTGCTGGGCGACATGAGCCTCGTCGGTCCGCGTCCTGAACTTCCCTGGCTGGTAGAAGAGTACGAGCCGTGGCAGCGTCAGCGCTTCGCCGTCCCGCAGGGCATCACCGGCTGGTGGCAGGTCAATGGTCGCAGCGACAAACCGTGCCATCTGAACACCGACCAGGACATCTACTACATCCAGAACTACAGCTTCCTGCTGGACATCAAAATCCTCCTGATGACCGTTCCGGCACTACTACAAGGCAAGGGCGCATTCTAAGAAACGCCACGCCAAAACCTGCAAGTTCTCCTCTCTAAACTGCTCAAAAGACCGGCCTCGTGCCGGTTTTTGCATTCCTACTTGCAAAGTCCTTCAGAACTCATGCACCTATTCCGGTGATTGAACCAGATAAGCGGATGTCGTCAAATTACCAGCGATCAAGATGAAACAAGTCAATAACTACCTATATGATGAATTATATGCAATTATTGTGCGAGAAATGAGCATTTCCTAACCCCCAACAATCCACGCAAATTCACGATCCCCCTACCCCTGTGAAACCAGAGTCGCTCCATGATGTTGACTAAAGGCCATGTCAAATCAGCCACTCGGCAGATATTGACGCAATGTTCACCATGTGACCATTCAAATCAAACGACATTCTATGCTATTTCTGCGCATCTCCCTATTTGATTTGTGATGCAAACCAAAA
>DAOTXA010000321.1:0-3908 GCA_034435595.1 Anaerolineae bacterium
TCTATGTAATGGTGAGGTCTTTACCTTTGGTCAGGGCCAATTGCAGACTGTGCATATGTTGCACCGATTTTCAGTAGTTGGTCTGGGAATTAGCCTGTTGCTGGTTGCATGGTATGTTTTGCGCAACCGTCAAGACCTGATGATCCGCTACTTGGTGCTCGGCGCATGTGCGGCATTTCTGATGCAAGCTTTTGTTGGGGCCTTGTTTGTTTGGACTGAGGCGGCTCCAGTATGGGGTGCTGCGCATGTTGGATTGGCCTCAATAACATGGGCGTTGCTTGTCATTGCTTGTCTGATTGATACTCTCAATAGTCGTGAGACTATTCATCATGAACAAAGTGAGAAAGAATGGAAACCACAATCCGAAGTGGCGACTCTTTGAGTGCAACGCTCAAAGCGTATTTTGAATTAACGAAGCCACGTATCGTCACGCTGCTGGTGTTTACAACGGTGACAACAATGGTGGTGGCGGCTGGCGGTTTGCCTGCGTTAGATATCATGCTTTACACTCTTCTTGGCGGTATATTAGCCGCTGGGGGTTCAAGCGCGATTAACCAGTATCTGGACCGCGACATGGATGCGAAAATGACACGCACGGCACGCCGTCCGATTCCATCTGGTCGGATTTCACCGATCAATGCACTGGTGTTTGGTGTTTCGCTGATTATCTGGTCAGTGGTGATTCTTGGCGTGATGGTCAATCCGCTGACAGCGGCGCTGGCGTTTGCAGGGTCGATTTACTATGTGGTGATTTACACCATGGTACTGAAGCGCAACACAGTGGTGAACATCCTTATTGGCGGTGGCGCGGGTGCGTTCCCCGTTCTAGTTGGATGGGCGGCTGTTGCGGGCAATCTAAGCTATGAAGCCGGGTTGTTGTTTGCGATCATCTTCTGGTGGACGCCCCCACATAGTTGGGCCTTGGCAATTCTCGTCAATACCGATTATGCGCGGGCGAATGTCCCGATGATGCCAGTTGCACATGGTGAGCGAGTAACCCGCGTGCAGATTTTGCTTTACTCTGTGCAGTTGTTACTGATCACGATGTTGCCTGTTATGTTTGGCTTTCTAGGGCCGATTTATATGCTGGCAGCGATTCTGCTAGGTGGTGGTCTGGTCTGGATGTCGGCGAAGTTGATTCAGGCGGCGACCAAAGCCGTTGCACGTAACACCTATAAGTATTCGACTGCGTATCTGGCGTTTCTGTTTCTGGCGATGATCGCTGATGTACTGGTGCTGGGATAGTCTCTAATTTGGGATTGCTCGCGGGCAATCCCGGAAGTTTCCTCGATTTTCAGCAAGGACATGACAGAATGAATCATGAAACATCTACCCGGCGCATGTCGATGTTGCCGGTTTTTATTGTATTGTTCATCTTTTTAGCTATCACTGCGGTGTTTATCTACGAGTTTGTGGTTACCAGTAATGACGATACGGGAACCGGGGATGATGCATTGACCGCAGACACATACCTCGATGTTGTGAATGATTTGCTAACTGACGCAGACGTTGTTGTTGGCTCAGAACTCGTTGAGGCGAAAGGGTGTAATGCGTGTCACGCGGGGCCGAATGCTGGTCGTCTTGCTCCGTCACATTCAGAGGTCGCTGCATTTGCATCTCAAAGACGCCCGCCCTTGACGGCTGAGGCATATATTTACGAGTCGATTGTGTCTCCGGGTGCGTATGTCGTCGAAGGTTATCAGAACAACATGCCGCGAGTATATGCCGGTCAGCTAACGAGCGATGAACTGGGTGATATAATAGCGTATCTCTTATTGGATGGGTCTGACGGCGAATAACGATGTATCTCGATGCTTTTACGATGTCGGCACTAGTGGATGAATTCATGGATACGTTCGTTGGTGGGCGTGTTCAGGATGCCATTGACACGGATGTAACCGGGATTGGTCTGGAAATCTATGCCAATCGCCGACGGCATTACCTGTACATGAGTGCGGATAATGCTGCGCCACGAGTGCATCTGGCTGAAGGAAAACTGCGCCGGGGTTTGCAGCAGCCTAAGCAGTTGGGTTTGCTGATGCGACGCTTCGTAGAAGGCGGTACGGTCTTGCATGTCAGCCAACCGCCATATGAACGCATCATGCACATCGAGATTGATGGTCCAGAGGGTGAGGTCGAAATCATCATTGAGCCGATGGAACGGCGGAGCAATCTGTATCTGGTAAAAGATGGCGTCATTCTGGATTGTATGCGACGGATCGGCCCGGCGGATAACCGTTATCGACTGGCGCTGCCCAATCACGATTATGTTCCGCCGCCTCCGATGAAAGGACGCCGCGATCCGCTTACTGTTACTCGAGATGATGTTGCCGGGTTTTTTGAGCAAACCGAAGATCGTAAACGCAAGACATATCAGGTGTTGACCGGGCATTTGCTCGGAATGAGTCCGCTGCTGGCGAAGGAGATTGTGTTTCGGACAGCGGGAAATGTTGCGCAAAAAGCGGTAGATGTCGATATTGATGCAATTACAGATCGGTTGAAGACGATCGTTGAACCGCTTGGTGCGCGTGACTGGAATCCTGGTTCTGTGAGCGAGGATGGGCTGGTGCAGGCGTATAGTGTATACCCGCTGCAACAAATGGACGATTGGCAACCTGTACATACCATCAGCGGTGCGATGGCGGCATACTATGGTGCGCCGGTTGGTGAAGAAGCCTATGAAGCTGCGAAAAAGCCTGCTCGTGCTGCGATAGTGGAGGGGCGTGCTAAGATGGGCGCGAAGCTGGCTTCACTGGAACGTTCGCTCAAGGATGACGCGGAAATGGAACACCTGCGTCAAAGTGGAGAACTCATCCTCGCTTATCAATATACGCTTGAGGAGAATCAAACGGAACTCAAGGCACAGTATGATCCGTCTGGTCCGGAATTATCTATTCGGATTGATCCCAGCATTACCCCACTTGAAAACGCACAACGCTTTTTCAATCGCTATAATAAGGCGAAGCGTGCGCTGGAAGATGTGCCCGGTTTGATTGATGAGGTACGGACAGAGCTTGCTTATCTTGATCAACTGGAGAACGACCTCGCCCTAGCACGAAATTGGCCTGATATCGATGAGGTGCAGCAGGCACTCATAGCCAGTGGGTACTGGCAGGGCAAACAGGCTAAGCGAATCGGTGGCGGTGGGCAGAGTGCGCCGATTCGGGTTGTTTCTGGTGATGGTTTCGTGATCTGGATCGGGCGGAACAGTCGTCAAAACGAGATTGTGACGTTTAAGAAATCGGGCAAAGACGACCTGTGGCTTCATGCAAGGGACGTTCCCGGTGCCCATGTGATTATCAAGAATGATGGTCGGCGTATTCCTGAAGAGGTCATTGAGCACGCGGCGTCTTTGGCAGCATATTACAGTTCGCTGCGTAGTGAGGGTCGCGTCCCGGTAGATGTGACCCGTATTAAATATGTGAAGAAGATCAGAGGTGCAGCGCAGGGTATGGTCACGTACCGAAATGAAGAAACGCGCACTGCTATCCCTAAGAATGAAAAAGCGTTAGAAGTTGAATGAGCGCAGCAATTCGTTTTGTATTTTCCACGAAAGGCTTATGTCATGCCCGATCAACCGCTTTCTCCGAAACCGGGCGAAACCGTAAAGCTCAAAGACTATAATCCCGGCGACCGTGGTCACTATGACAAAGTCACTGCACGAGCAGAGGTAGATCGTCTGCAGAAGCAGATGCGGGAACTTCAAGAACGTCTATTTGCGGAAAAGAAACAATCCTTACTTATCGTGTTTCAGGCGATGGATGCAGGTGGCAAGGACAGCACGATCAAGAAGGTATTTGAGGGAATCAATCCGCAGGGGGTACGTGTTCACAGCTTTAAAGCGCCGACTGAGGAAGAACTCGCGCACGATTTCCTATGGCGGGTTCACCATCACACGCCAGAACGGG
>DAOTXA010000322.1:0-5063 GCA_034435595.1 Anaerolineae bacterium
TCGTCATCGGCAGCAATGTATTTGAGGTCGATCTGTTTGACCTGCCGGTCGGTCAGGCGTTGATAGCGGTTATCTTCTGGCCGGTGTTTCTGTTGCAGGTGGCGTTGCGCGTGTCTGCTATCAGCATGACGGTAGGTGTGGTTGGTGAAGAGAAACGGCGTCAAACGTGGGATCAACTGCGCACGACTTACAGCGGGGCTTCGCTGGCGCTGCGGGCGCGTTGGAGCGCGGTCGTATTCTACCGTTTGCGGCCCGGTCTGCTGCTGGTGACGGTGGCGCGACTGGTGTTGATCGGCGCGATTCTGTACGATCTAACGGCGTTTAGCGGCGAGTACCTGAATTATCTGACGGGCAATGTTGTGCCGGACGTTCCGCTACCGGTTGCGGTGCTGCTACTGGCGTTGACGCTGACGGCGACCATGCTATTACCGCTGACGGCGGTCGGCTTCGATGCGGCGCTGGGGTTGCTGGTTTCTACCTTTGTCGAACAACGGATTTACGTCACGCTGGCGCAAATCGCGCTGATTATGCTGCGTGTGGGGCTGGTTCTGGCGCTACTGCTGGCGATCACCGATTTCCGCCTCGATTTCGCTGTCACCGGGGCGACACAGCTTGGATTGTTTGCGCTGGTGTTTGCATTCGCGGTGTTCGGCGATTGGGGCTTAAGCCTGCTATGGCTCGGATTCTTCGGTTCGGAAGTGTGGCCCGCCGTCGATTATAGTCTGCTACTGGGGCTGGCGATGCTGGTGTTCGTGTTCGCGCAGACGCTTGTTACCGATGGCTTGCTGGCGCTGGCGGTTCGTCGTGCAGAGCGGAGTGAGTGAGGGCTGAAGGCGCAATGCTGCTACCTCTTAGCCTTCTTGCCGGCATCTGTAGTTGCGGTACGACCGCAGAAAAACGGATGTTTGATAGAGATCATCACGGGCGGCAAAAATACCACCCCGACCAGGTCATGAAGGGTGTGTAGCGGTCGCATTCTGACCCGCCTGCTCAAAATATCAACCAACTATTTTGCAACTATTTTGTGGCTGTATCGTAGTTGATTTGTTGTGAATAGATGCCGATCATAGGGTTGGCTGAATGCCAGGTAAACGAAAAGCGGGATGTCTATACATAGCACATCCCGCTTTTCGTTTTTGTTTTTCGTTTTGCCAGAAGCTAGCAACTAAAAGCCAATAGCGCTTTTAGCATTCACTGTAGCCGCAGCTATTGCAGGAAACGCATCCTTCGCGGCGGATGAGTGTGGCGGAACCGCAGCTTGGGCAGATGTCACCGAAGGCAGGTTGCTGTGCCTGGTGCACAGGTTGTTCGATAGATTCCGGTGCATTGCTCTCAAACTTCAAGGATTGCTGCACGTAGACGCTGTTGGGTACGCCTTCGGCCTCGTCTTCATCGGTCGCAGACTGACGCAGATACTCGGCGAGAGTTTTGGCGATGGCGTCGGGCAGGCTGGCTACGCGGTTGGGACCGAATCCCATCTGGCGACCGCCGCCGATGTCGATCAACTGACGGGTAATTTCTGCGATACGGTCACGCGGAGAAACTGGCGAAGTCTGGCGCAAGGTGAGCGAGATCAGACGACCCATCGCTTCGGAAATCGCCGCAATTTCGGAACCCGCTTTCGACGTGGTGATGAACACCTCGAAGGGCTGGCCCTGTCCGTAGCCGTTCTCGTTGATGGTGATGTAGGCGGTTCCAACCGGGGTTGGTGCGCGGAAGGTCTTGCCGTTGAGCATGGAAGGACGCGGCTTCTTCTTCTCGTTGTAGAGAATGGGCAGCGGTTCTTGCTGTGCGGTTTGCGCGGCGACATGACCAGCCGAAGGGTTGGCGGCGGCATCCTGCATTTCGTTCGATTCGGTTGATTCGCCGCCTTCGCGTTTCTCGCGGGTGGCTTTCGTTTCCAGCACGACAGTGTCGCGGCTGCCGGTGACGTAGACGGTCAGGCCCTTCGCGCCCAGTTCCCACGCCAGACGGTAGGCGGTCTGTACGTCTTCGACCGTCGCGGTGGAGGGCATATTGATCGTTTTGCTGATGCTGTTGTCGATGAAGGCCTGAATGCTGGCTTGCATACGGACATGTTCTTCCGGCGAAACGTCGCTGCTGACGACCAGCGCGTTACGGATGTTGGTCGGGATGTCCTCGATGTTTTGGGCTGTGCCCTCGGAACTGACGCGGCTAATGATGGCCTTGCGCTGTTCCTCGTCCAGATCGGCTTGCTTGAGCTTGGCTTCGAGCAGGGGGCTGGCATAGTCAAGTTCGATACGCTTGTCTCCGTCCACCACGTAGCGGGTGTAGGCCAGCGCGAAGATTGGTTCGCAGCCGTAGCCCTCGCAGCCGGAAACAGTTGAGATCGTGCCGGTAGGGGCGATGGTCGTTTGTGCGGCATTGCGGATGCCATGTTCCTTGATGCCATCGACGACTTCGTTCCAGTTGATTTCCGGGCGGCCCCAGTCGTGACGATACTTCTGAATCGGTGTCGGCGGTTCCCATTTCATGTTGGCGGGATCGTAGACGCTGCCGATGATTGACAGGAAGGGGCCGCGTTCTTCGGCAAGCTGGATGCTCGTTTTCATCGAGTGGTAGCGCATGAATTCGCTAATCTGTGCGGCGAATTCCTGACCTTCCGGCGACCCGTAGCGCAGGCCGACTTTGACCATCATATCGGCGAGGCCCATAAAGCCGAGGCCGATACGCCGCGATCCCATTGCGGCCTGCTTCAACTGCGGGACAGCATCCACGTAGCGATTGGCGGTGATGACATCATCAAGGAAACGAGTAGATTCTTCGATGGTGGTTTGCAGCGCTGCCCAATCAACTTCGTGGTCTTCTGTGACGTGAACGGCGAGGTTTACGCTACCAAGGTTGCAGCTTTCATAGCCCAAAAGCCACTGTTCGCCGCAGTTGTGGACGACGACACCATCCGCGATGAACGAATGCGTTAGCGGTTCGGTCAGGTCGTAGACAGCTTCTTCACCATCGGCGGTGATAGATTCGACGGTTGCGGTAAAGGCTTCGCGGTAGGGTCCGCGCTTGTCAGCGTCGAGGCGCGCTTCAAGTGCGGATTGCTTGTAGTCCATCAGGAAGCCGATTTCACTGGCAAAGACCGCCATATTGTGCTTGCTTATGACGAGTTCGTGCTGGGCTTCGCACCAGTATTCTTTCAGTTCGCGGTTGGAATCCGGCAACTGACGATATCCGGCGGGGCGGCGTTCCTTATAGATTTTACTGGCGATGCCGAAGTTTAGCAGCAGGCGTTGCACATCTTCCAGCAAAGTCAGCGCGTTTGCGGCAAGGCGGACACTTGCGCCTTTTTCGCCGCCGTTCTGGAAGCTGCCGTCAGCCGTGAACAGCGCTTGCAGGAATCCCCGCTGCATGGCTTCGGTTCCCCGGAACACACTTTCGGGCACCTGATGCTTGGTTTCCGTGAGGCCGTGTTCGGCGACAAGGACGCGCAGACGCTCGGAACTGACACGAGCTTCGTCACGCGGGGCGACATCCACCGCGCCGACAGGGTAGCTACCGCGTGCGCCAACGGTCATTGGCTCGACCAGGGCATCTACGTATCCGGCGAACACCGGCGCGAGTTCGCGTTTTTCCTCACCGAAGAAGGACAATACGGCGGCATCGGATTTAATCGTGCTGTCACCGACCAGCCAGCCGAGGACACGACCAAGTTCTTCTGTGCCTTCGGCCCCAAACCCGCCTTTGCGGTTGAGGATGTGCAGGCGGTCGCCCGCTTGCAGGTCGCTCAGTTCGCGCCAGCCGTCTTCCGTCATAATACGATGATCGGCGGTGGCACGCAGGCTATAGCCCTCTTTGGTCATCAGCCTGAACACGGGCTTGACGCCGGTCAAAAAGACGTGTGTCGCCGGGGTAGTGGCGTCCGCCACACCGAAGCGACCGTCAATCGCCACGCGGGTCGGGCTGCCGTCGTCGAACAGTTCAACGGCGCGGATCATGCCGCGATCTGTGTAAATGCGGGTGTCGCCCGTCACACAGGGATTGGTGGCTTCATATGTGCCAACGTTGGGAATTGGGTTACTGCGATTCGCTGCATCAATGAACAGCACACCCGGTTCGCCGTTGTGGTGTGCGTATTTGGCGATGAGATCGAAGATTTCACGGGCGCGGACGGTTTCCACGACTTCGCCGTTAGACGGTTCGATCAGATCATAGTCGGTGTCGTTGGCGACTGCTTCCATGAAGGCGTCGGTGATGGCAACGGAGATATTGAAGTTGGTGATCTGGCTTTCATCGGTTTTGCTGGTGATGAACTCACGCACGTCCGGGTGATCGACGCGCAGCACGCCCATGTTCGCGCCACGACGTGCGCCACCCTGGTTGACGATGCCAAAGGCTTGATCGTAGGCTTTGAGGAAGCCAATTGGACCCGACGCCTGCCCGTTGGATGACTTGACGCGGGTTCCGTGAGAGCGGAGGCGGCTGAAGCTGAAGCCGTTGCCGCCGCCCGTCTGCTGGATGAGGGCCGCATCGCGCAATGTCTGGAAGATGCCGTCGCTTTCCTTGCCCATGTCGTCGCCAATCGGCAGCACAAAGCAGGCCGACAGATTGCCCAGGGGGGTTCCTGCACCGGTGAACGTCGGCGAATTCGGCAGGAAGCGCAGGTCGGTCAGTAGTTCGTAGAACACGTCCGCCCAGCGCTTCATATCGCCATTGTGTTCTTGTTCGCTGGCGGCGACATTGGACGCCACACGCCAGAATGTATCGTGGATTGTCTCTGCCGGGTTGCCTTCTTTGTCCTTACGGACATAGCGCTTGCCCATGACGATCTCGCTGTTTTCGGTCAGCGGAATGTCTTTATAGGGTTTCGGCGCGGGGCCGAGGGGCATATTCACGCCCTTGGGGGCGACATAACCGTTCCCTTGATGAGACTTATCGTCTTTTGTGCTTGCCACCATGAAACACTCTCTCCTTCTCTCTGTAGTCTGTCAAAGCTTTTGCACCAGACAAATCAAATCCTGCTGGAACGAAACGTATAGCTTCGATCCGCCGGGTGTTCGCTATTTCGTTGTTGCGGTGGGGATGAATAATTACCAACGACT
>DAOTXA010000323.1:0-4158 GCA_034435595.1 Anaerolineae bacterium
GCCAGCGCCCAACCCCTTGCTGCTGATACGTTCACGGTATAGTCACTATTTCGCAGGGGGCAGGCCAACCGATAACAGCCACACAAAAGGGCAACCCATGGGTTGCCCTTTATGTTATTTGCGGTCGAGACTGGTCATCGCCGCCTTCATCCAGCCCAGCGCGTGCGCCATGCCCGCGTGCCACGATGCATCACAGGTCATTTCCGGCACATGGTCGGGGATGATGACGCCCTCAAACCTGTTTTTCTTCAGAATTTCGAGGATGCGGAACATGTCCGTGTCGCCCTCATCAATGAAGACTTCATGGTAATTGGGAACTTTGCCGTGAACGTTTCGCATGTGGATGTAGCCGATTTTGTTCTGTCGGCTGTAGCTGTCGATGGCCTCATATACGTCCATTGAACCGCCGTCCATCTCAGAAATTGCGCCGATGCAGAACTCCAGTGAGTTATAGTGACTCGGCACCAGATCGAGTAACCGCTGGTAGCGATCTGGACTGTAGATGAGGCGTCCGGTTCCGCGCAGAACGGGCAGCGGCGGGTCGTCAGGATGAGCGGCGAGGCGCACACCTGATTCCGCAGCGACGGGGACAATCTGGCTCAAGAAAGTTTGCAGGCGATCCCATACCGTCGCTTCATCCACAGCAGGGACGGTCCCGGTAGGTGCGCTGGCATCATACGTCATGTTCCAAATTTGCCCGTTGGGGATAAGCGATTCTGGCGGCGCTTTCTCCTCCACATAGCCAACTGCGACCGCATCACCACGCGCCCAGGGGCCTTTCGTCCAGCCATAGACACCAGCCAGACTGAAATAGTAGCCCATGACCGGAATCCCGGCTTTGCCCATATTGCGGATGATGGTCTTGACGTTTTCGATGTGTTCGGCCTTGCGCGGACCATCCAGCAGTATATCGTGCCAGTGCGCCGGGTCGAAGTTCTCGATGGCGGCGAGTTCAAGTCCGGCGGCATTGATTTCTGCTTTCAGGTCGCGCAATTGCTCGTAAGTCCAGGGCGGCTCTCCGGTGCTGCTGCCGTAGTCGCCCCCGCCTTCATCCGCCGACGGTAACTGCGTGGTATCCTGAAAGTAATTCGTCAAATGCGCGACGATGTGAGTCGCCCCCGCCTGTCGCGCAAATTGGTAGTTTTCCGGCGTCAGCATATGCCGGTAAAGTCCAAGTCCAAGTTTCATAGGAATCTCCCTCCACGCGCTAAATGAGCGCGTAGGTTTGCGGCCCGACTTCCTTGAGAACACGGCGCTCAATCAGGTCTTTCACATGTGCGTCAATCGTGCTTAAGGAGCGGAATTCAGTCAGTTTGTTGTGACGCTTCAGGAATTCTTCCCACAACGTTTTCAGGGTAACGGTTTCGTTTTCTGCTGCCACACGGATGACTGTCGTCTCAATGCCGTCAACATACTCGCGGGCTTTTTGCGTCAATGCACGCATTTCGTCCGGCGTCATGGGATCGTAGTGCGCCATGTAGACCTGCTTCACATCAAGTTCATCCAGCAAACGGTCGATTTTCTCGATGCTGTCGCGGTAACCACTGACCGTCAGATGTCCGTGCGTCAGCGGCCAGTCCAACCCGGTGATGGCATCCGCCAGAATCAGCGTTTTGGTCGATTCCTCGAACCAGCCAAGTTCCGCCAGCATATGACCGGGGAAACTGTAGGCGGTCAGTTTGACGCCGCCGCCAAGATCAAACGCAGAGCCTTCGTCAATGATAAGGTCAACTTTGTGTTCGGCGTCCAGTGGATCAAGGGCTTCTGACCGCAGTTCCGGCGTATCCGGGAAGAAGTCAGGGAAGGGGCGGGCGAACTCCTTATAATGCACCTCAAAATCGCTGTGCCACTTTAGATAGTGGGCGGGCGCGGCGATGAAGCAGCCGGTTTTGTCCTTAATCGACGCGTTGCAGCCGATGTGATCGTGGTGCGAATGCGTGTTGAGGATAAACTTGAGGTCACTATCCGCAACGCCTGCTGTGTTCATCGTCTCGACCAGTGCATCGAACATAGGCGCAACACCACTGTCGATAAATACGGAATAATCCGCGCCTTTGACCAGAAATACGTACAGCGGAATTTCTTCGGTCAGCATCAACTTTGCATGATAAAACGGTGGTTTAATTTCCATGATAAATCCCCTCTTTTGTAGACAAATAAACAGTCGGGTGCAGCTACACGCCCGTTTTGCCTCAACGTTATCCCTTTTGCAGCGACGCCTGCCACGTGCTGATAAACACAGCTAGCAGAATAATCAACCCGCGCACCACCTCTTGCACAAAGGGCGAAATGTCTTGTAAAACCATGCCATTACTCAACAGGCCAATGAAGATAACGCCGAGGAACGTCCCCCAGATCGAGCCTTTACCACCCATCAGGCTGGTTCCGCCGATGATGACCGCAGCAATCACTTCGAACTCAAGCCCTTCAGCGATATTTGACGAACCCGACATAATACGCGACGAGATCAACACGCCCGCCAACGCTGCCAGAAATCCGGTCAGGCCAAAGATCGTCAGGCGGGTACGCATTACCGAAATCCCCGACAAACGCGCCGCCTCTTCGTTGCCGCCGACCGCATACACAGAACGTCCGAATATGGTTCTACGGGTGATGAAATGAAAGAGTACGAAGGTCAGCAGCATGATGATCACCGGGACCGGAATCCCGCGATCCAGCACATCCTGAATCACGGGTGCATCCTGCAAGACATAGCCGCCGCCCCAAAAATTGAACGAGTCGGGGAATGGTGTTACCGGATAGGCGTTCGTAATCAGGCGGGCGGCCCCACGCAAACTGATGAACATCGCCAGCGTGACGACAAACGCCGGAATCTCCCAGCGGGCGCGGATGAATCCGGCAAGCACATGAATCAGCGTACCCTGAATCAGCACCAGCACGACCGCAAGTCCCAGCGTGATTTCGAGGTCAATCGCCAGCACACCCAGCAGCGACGACGCCCACGCCACCGCCGACCCGACGCTTACGTCAATATCCGCCGAGATGATAATCAACGTCATCCCGCAGGCGATGATGCCGTTAAACGATACCGCACGCATCACATTCAGCAGGTTGCGCGAAGATAGAAAATTCGGCGCTTCTAGCGAAAGATAAATAAACAACACAATGACCGCGATCAACAGACCGGTCGATGAGACAAACTGTAAAATCGCACTACTATTGAACCCCGATGTCGTGCCCGCAGATGTCTTTGGTTGCGCTTCAACCGGATTAGCCATGCTGTTCGTTCCCCATCACCAGCGCCATTAACTCGTCCAACTCCACTTGATACGCCTCCAAATCCCGTGTGATCCGCCCATGGTTCATGACCAGAATGCGATCTGCCACGTCCAATACTTCCTCAATTTCGGATGAAACAAACAAGACCGTCAGCCCTTCTTCTGCAAGCTGGCGAATCATCTGGAAAATCTGCTCCTTCGCCTGCACATCAATGCCGCGTGAAGGTTCGTCCATCAGCAGAATATTCGGCTGTGTGTTCAACCAGTTGCCGACGACGACTTTTTGCTGGTTGCCGCCGCTTAACGTATTGACCGCCACATCCAACCCCGGCGTCTTGATCTGCGTATCTTCGATCATCTTCTGTGCAGATTCCTGTAGCACTTTCGCCGAGGTGAAACCGGCAGTATTCAACCGGTCCAGGCTTGCCATCGTCAGGTTATCCTGAACCGATGCGATCAAGACCAGTGCTTGCTGCTTGCGATCTTCTGGCGTCAGGGCGACCCCGCGCACTTTCATCGCACGCGGTGACGGATGCGCGACTGTTTTACCATTAACGGCAATCGTACCCGAATCGACTGGATCAAGGCCGAAAATAGCGCGTAGGAGTTCTGTACGACCGGAACCGAGCAACCCCGCGATGCCAATGACCTCGCCGCGATGAGCGTCAAAGCTGATGTTCTGAAACACATCACCGCGAGTCAGATCGCGCACACTCAGGCGGATCTCGTTCTTCGCAAGTTCTTTAAGGTCTTTGTGAACGGTGCGCACCCACTCCCGACCGATCATCATATCGGTGATACGCTGCGGTGTGGCTTCGTCAATCGAAATCGTGCCGATATGCTTGCCATCACGCAGGATGGTCACCGTATCGGCAACACGGGGGATTTCTGCCAGACGGTGACTCACATAGATGATCGC
>DAOTXA010000324.1:0-5472 GCA_034435595.1 Anaerolineae bacterium
CCAACACCATCCGAATCCACATCCCCCTGTCCAGCATTCGCCACCAATGGGCAGTTGTCTGCGCCGTCATTGAAGCCGTCGTTGTCATCGTCTGCGTCACACATATCGCCCTGTGTGTCTCCATCGGTATCCATCTGAGCAGTATTCGCTACATTGGGACAATTATCGAATGCATCGGGCACACCGTCGGCGTCTATATCTGCCGGAACCAGCGGGTCTGGATCGACATCATCGGTCAGCCCATCGGCATCGGTATCCGGGTTATTTGGGTCCGTGACGAAGCTATCTACCCCGGCGAACACTTCTTCATCATCTCTCAAACCGTCGCCATCGCCGTCTGCCAGCGTCGGGTTGCTGAGGTGGATATTGACCTCATCGCCGTCAGAAAGTGTATCGCCATCGGTATCCCAATTCAGCGGATCGGTCATCATGGCGATCACTTCATCGCCATCTGTGACACCATCGGCATCAGTATCCGGGTTCTGAGGATCGGTGCCGTAACTAAACTCTTGATTCACATCAAGACCGTCACCGTCTACATCTGCCCCGTGTAAGGGGATGAGCGGATGCGGGTCCGTACTGTCCGGCAGGCCGTCGAAGTCGCTATCGGGATTCCAGGGGTCTGTGCCAATGGCGATTTCATCCCCATCCAGCAGGCCATCCTCATCCATATCAGGGTTTCTGGGATCAAGTTCGTAGGAGAACTCGTCCGGGTCCCTTAGACCGTCATTGTCGGTATCCGGGTTAGCCGGGTTCGTGCGATGGATGCGGACCTCCGCGCTATCGGGCAGTGTATCGTTGTCGCTATCCGTACTCATCGGATTCGAGCGCCAATTATGCACCTCATCGCCATCGTGCAGGCCGTCGCCGTCAGTATCGAAATTCATCGGGTCGGTGCCGAATGAAGCTTCGTCCACGTTCAATAAACCGTCACCGTCCGGGTCGTCGAAGGGGCCGCCATACATGCAGGCATCGCCAACACCGTCATCATCCGCATCAAGTTGGGCGGGGTTGAATACATCCAGACAGTTATCGAACAGATCATTCACGCCATCGCCATCAAGGTCAACAAAATCATCGCAGGCGTCGCCAATGCCGTTCCCGTCGCTGTCGCTTTGATCAGCATTCTCTATCCAGGGGCAGTTGTCAATGTAGTCGAGTATGCCGTCGAGATCGGTATCGGTGTCTTCATCGCAGACATCGCCCCAGAAGTCGAGGTCAGAATCCAACTGACGCGGGTTGTAGTGCCGGGGGCAGTTGTCGAGGATGTTGATCACTCCGTCGAGGTCGAGGTCGCCATCTTCATCACAGGCATCGCCAATGCCGTCTTCGTCGGCGTCGGTCTGTCGCGGGTTGTAGTCGAACGGACAGTTATCTCCAACGTTTGCCACTTCGTCAAAATCGAAGTCGCCATCCTCTTCGCACAAATCACCGACCCCGTCTTCATCGGTGTCAAACTGACCGGGGTTGAACACGAACGGGCAGTTGTCCTCGGTATCGGGGAACTGATCGAAATCACTGTCGAGGAACTCATCGCAGGCATCACCTACACCATTCAAATCAAGGTCAAACTGACCGGGGTTGAACACATCAGGACAATTATCATCCCAATCTACCCAACCGTCTTCATCAAAGTCCGGGCGATCATCGACTTCATCGCAAACGTCACCGATACCGTCAAGATCGAAATCCAACTGACGACGATTCGGGATCGTCGGGCAATTGTCAACATCGTCGGGCCAGGTATCTTGATCTGTGTCTACGATCTGCGCCGGGGGCAGTTCTACAGCGGCCCCGGTTTCGGTATCTGTCACGGTGACGACAAAATTGGTTTCGTCGCTTTCGTAGACCTCAACCTGAGCCTCCTGTTCTACAACCTCGCCGCTCACGTGCTGTGCAGAGACGCCGATTTTATAGGAGCCACTCTCAGCTTCACGCAGAATTAAGGCAAACGGCTTGCCATAGAAAATCAGTTCTGTGTCGGCATCGCGGCGCTCGAACTCGCCATTTTCATTCAGCGAAAGCCATGCAGGAACGAAGAGATCATCGGCATTCGGGCTAATCTCGAAGGGCATAATCCCCGCAGATGTCTCGCGGATACCCCAGATGCTGACCACTTCCAGCGTCTCCAGATCGACAACAAGCTGCGCTTCAACGGGTGTGCCATCAGCCGGGGTATACAGTCCGTTGACCGTGGCCTGTGTTTCACTATCGCGGTTCGGGATGATCAAGACTGGAACTTCAACCCGATCTTCGCCCTCGCCGGACGTAATGAAGTAGACCTGACCGTCCCAGGTCGCCTGCTGCCCGTTGGTATTACCCGCCTGCTGGTTATCGCTGAACATTGGTCTGGCAGCGAATGCATCATCGCTACCGACGGAATCGTCTACGGTCGAGCCAGACTTGAGGGAGTTGATTTCTGCCATTGTCTTACCAGCACGCCATAGGCTCACACCCCCCGCAGTCACCGTATCAGCGACGAGCGACGATTCATCCGTCGGGGCGTAAAATGCACTGGCTGCGTCGCTGGATGCCTGCTGCGCGGCGCTCATCCGCTCGTAGTGGATGAGAATCGGCCTGTCATCCGACGCGGTATAGCTCACATAGAAAGACGCGTCAATCAAGCCAGAACCGCTCAGACCGAGGTCAATAAGCAACTGCTCGCTTTCCGAGGACGCGCCGGTCATCGTACCGACGACCTCGCCCGCACCTTGCGCGTTGGCAGTCTCGAAAAACACGTCAAGAAAACCCTGCCAGTGTTCCATAGCGGTCTTTTCCGCATACAGGTCCGCACGGTCATTGGTTTTGTAGATGCTGTGGGTACGCGGGAAGTAAATGGACGTTGTACCGGCATCATTGTAGATGCCATTGCCGCGATGGTAGATGCTCATCGCACCGACGGCACGTTGTACGGTATGGGCAGCCTGTGCCAGCGCCGGGTTGGAGTTTTCTGCCAGTACAGACACACTGTTCATCAACTGGAACAGGTCTACAGCCGCCCAGATGTCGCTATATTGCGGGTCATCGAAGCCACCATGTACCAGCGACTGGCTGCGTGCCCTGACCATCAGATCAAGCGCGGATTCCGGGTTCGCGTTGGCGACGGTGGCAAATGCTTCAATCGCCTTGTTGACGGTTTCGACCTGTGTCAGATCAACCACGCCAAGACTGTAGACTTCGTACTGGCGTCCGTGATAGAAGCGCATAAAGCCATCGACGATGCTTTGACCAAGCGCTTTGCCGTCCATTTGCGGATCATCGGTCAGGTCGTACAGCAGGTCCATATAGTTGAAGCCATAACCCGGCACCAGTTCCGGGCTGGCGATCGCGTATTCAGCATAGCCATCCAGCGATTGGTACAATTCAAGCGCACCCATCAAACAGGCGTCAAAGCCGACCAGATCAAGACGCGGGACGCCGGTTTGCAGCGTAATCTGGCGCATGGCCTGTGCGACTTCCGGCATGGTCAACTCATCCCCATTTTCCGAATAGTCCGACGCCACCCCAAACCACGACCCGCCGTGATCCCAGATCACGAGCGCGTAGTTTTCTGCCGGATATGTCGTCATCCCCCAGACGACAAAATCGGCGAGAACGCCCGGATCACCCATATTGACCTCACCGAGCTTCTCGACTTCGGTCGAAGTCACGCGACCGGGAGAATAGCGTTCTTCGTAGTCGATAAAAAATCGGCGGGCATCGGTCCAGTTGCCGTCTCGCGTCGTATAATCTTCGGAACGGTCGATCTGCACCAGCACATTGACATCTTCTGTGCTGCCCACCTCTTCCATCTCGTTGATATCTGCCAACGCGAAGTTTTCGAGGTCGTTATCTGCCGCCATGTAGACCATGACCGTCCAACTGGCGGTTTTTTCTCTCGCCTGGGCCGCAGTAATTGAAGGGAGTCCGGCCCGCCAGTCCGCAATCTGCTGGCGATGCACCGCCAGTTCACCGGTGGACCAGGCCTGTGCGTGCAGCGAGGTCATATCTGCCGATGCAGCAGACGCACGCGGCGCAGCATCTGGCAGCATACCCATCGAGAGCAATAGCAACAAACAGAATAACAAGAACCAACGAAGTCTAACCACCGGATGATACCCCCTGTTATCTTCGCTTGCGTGAGAGAGATGATAGGAAACACAATGATCTCAATTCAATTATAATCTTAAATAAACGCTATTCGAACTAAATCCATTGAGATTATCACCACCGCGCAGAATCCACATGGGCGCAGCCAATGTGAATCAAAACGGCCCCTTGCGGGACCGTCTGTCAAGTAGATGAGTCGTCGTAGAAGAAGTTTCGCCAGCCAGCTAATATTCGCCGCCGTCGCTCAAATCCACCATCTCATCAGCAATTTGAAACACATTTTTCACGACTCGCTCTTGATCCGGTTCCGCGAACACGAAACAGATGATCTTGCCCTCGTCGGCCTTCATCTTCAGTTTTTTGCGTTCTTCCTCGGTGATGCTCAGGTCTGCCAGATCGCCCTCGACCATTGCCACATTGGGCAACGCGGGCATCGGCGTAACGGCTTTCTCCCCACGCATCAGGAATACATCCGTTTCAAACACACCGTGCGTAAACAATCGTGAGAGGGCCTCATCTAACTGCTGTTCTGCATGAAACACACCTGCCAGAATGCTCATTATAGTCGCTCTCCTACACCATTTTGTCGATCTCGTCTGTTATTATACCCATCTCTGCCTAGAGTCAACGACATGATTCTGGCAGATGATCGCACTATAACTTTCGATGGCCCTTTGCACCCACCCAAGGATTTGATATGGTGGTGAAGAATGATAGAGGTAATAATCACCAAGAGGGTGTTTATAAAAGTGTGCGTGACCTGTTTTTGCCGCCATTGGCTAAAGTTGACGGCTCTGAATTGTGCTGGAAGCGCACTAAAGGGCGCTCTGACCGGCGCGTCACCAGATTTTACAGCCTCTTCCAGCGGGCCTGGCTTTTTGGGTAGCCGGATTGCTTCAGCGTCCGGCGACAAATGAACATAATAAATCAACTTACATACACGCTCTGAATCCTATGGATGCTTTTAATCAGCGATTTTTAACCACTACGACTGGCGCGAACCTCCACTACCTCGATAGCGGCGGCGACGGTGCGACCTGCATCGTCCTACATGGGATGCTGGGCACCGCCGAACTTCATTTAACCCACGTGATGCGCTGGCTCAAAGCGACATTCGGCTTGCGCGTCATCGGGCCAACCCTGCGCGGATACGGTCAGTCCACGCCTAAACCACGTGACTTTCCGTTGAACTTTTACCGGCGAGACACGGACGACGTTCTCGCCTTTATGGATGCGCTGGACATCGAAGCCGCTCACATTTTCGGCTATTCTGATGGCGGGGAAATCGCCCTGCTTGCCGCCGTCACCCAACCAGAGCGGTTCCTGTCGGTGAGTGTATGGGGGGCGGTCGGCTACTTCGGCCCGGATATGCGCCCGGTCGTG
>DAOTXA010000325.1:0-2731 GCA_034435595.1 Anaerolineae bacterium
GTAGGGAAGCGCTACAGCGCGTCCGTGCTGGTATTTCTTCCACCAAAAACGTTAGAGCGAGAATTTTTAGCAAAGGGTTAAGGGGCTTTTGTCCCTTAAGAGGTCTGGGATGCTGCCCCGATAGGTTTTTAGTCAAGTCAAAACAGCCATAAACTGTGCTACCCAAGTGCATCGGGCTGCGCTACAATGTGCCCTCAGTTGTTCGCTCCTTCACAAATACAGGAAGGCAACCCGCCTGATGAAAAGAAACGTACTTTTTATCACCCTGATCTTGCTCTCTCTTATGGCTGCTGCGTGTGGCACGATTGCCACGCCAACGCCCGAAGCCGTCGAAGTCGAACCTGTCGCGGAAGAAGCCGTTGATGCAGAGGGCGAAGCGGTCGCTGCTGCGCCGACGGAAACCGCGATCGCGCCGACTGCGACGCCGCTGCCGCCCACTGCGACACCGACCGAAATTCCGCCCACGCCCACCGTCGCGCCGACTGAAGCCCCTGCTGCTGACGATCAGGTGGCGCAGTTTGTCGGGCTATTTGGCGATGCCGCCCGTGGCGAAGAGTTGTTTAACGTGCAATACGAAACCGAAATCGGCATCTGGTCATGTGCGCTGTGTCACAACGTCGATATTCCCGACGTGAAGATCGGCCCTAGCCTGCTGGGACTACCGGATCGCGCTGGAGAACGTGTCGAGGGTGAAGTCGCAGAGCGCTATATCTACAACTCAATCCTGCACCCGTATGACTATTTCGTCGAAGGCTACGAAGGCGAAGACCAGCAGCGGATGCCGCCCAACTATGAAGAACTCCTCGTCCGCAACGGCAACGAGCAGGATGTATACGACCTTATCGCCTATTTAATGACGCTGCATGAAGAGTAAACATTGAACGTCGATACGCGCCGGGTTCACGCGAACGTATGAACCCGGTCACTTCGTCTATTTAAAATAGGCGCATTTAACCCATGACACAATCATTCACTCGCAAACCGGCATCGCCAATCCGCGCAGGGTTGGCGGTGGTGATCGTCGCGTATGTGATATTGGCGTTCATCTACAGTCAGGCGACCCCGCTGTTCGAGGCATCCGACGAGTTCTGGCATTATCCGCTGGTCCACCATCTGTCGAATAACAGTCTGCAACTGCCCGAACTAGACCCGGCAAATCCCGGCGCGTGGCGGCAACAGGGGGCACAGCCGCCGCTCTACCATTTGCTCGCCGCGATCCTAACCGCTCCCATCGATACGACCGATTTTGACACGGTCTACCGGCCTAATCCCTTCGCTGATATTGGCATCACCACCACAGACGGCAACCAGAATATGGTCGTACATGATGCGACACGCGAGACGTTCCCCGGTTCGGGGGCAGTACTGGCGGCGTATCTGGTGCGTATACTGTCGATTTTCCTTGGCGCAGGGGCGATTGTCTGCACCTATTTGCTGGCCCGCGAACTATTCCCGGAAAAGCCGCTGGTGTGGATTTCGGCGGCAGCACTAAACGCATTTCTGCCCATGTTCTTATTCGTCAGCAGCGCCGTCAACAACGATAACCTCTCGAATCTGGCGGGCAATCTGATTCTGTTGCTGCTGGTGCGGCTTGTATTGCACCGCGATGCGACGAATCCGCGCACCTATGCCCTTCTCGGTGTAGCAGTCGGCGCGGGATTGCTGTCAAAACTCAGCATCGGCTTTGCGATTCCGCTGGTAGCACTGATTCTGCTAAGACTCAGTGTGCAGCGGCGTGACTGGCGTCCGCTGGTGATCGGCGGCGCAATTTCCGGCGGAGTAACGATTCTGATTGCCGGGTGGTGGTACTGGCGCAATTACACCCTCTACGACGACCCGACCGCGCTCAATCGCTTTCTTGATCTGGTGGGACGCCGGATCGTCCCGGCGGATTTATCGCAGTTGTGGGCAGAACGCGAAAGTTTCATCCGCGCATTCTGGGGGTTGTTCGGCAGCGTCAATATCCCCTTGCCTGGCCTCGCTTATACCCTATTCAATGGCATTGCGGCGTTCGGGTTTGGCGGAGCGCTTCTCTGGCTGATTCGAACAGTCCGGCAACAGCCGCATGATATTCGTCGCTGGATTGCCATCATATTGACCTTTGTGTGGCCCGTTGTCATATTCATCGGCTATCTGCGCTGGACGGCGATCACACCCGCCTCACAGGGACGCCTGATCTTCGTCGCACTGTCGCCACTACTGGTGTGGATAGCCGCCGGGCTGGTGCATCTTGCCCCACAACGCGCAAAATACGCCCTGATTGTGCCTGCTGTCGTCTACTTTGCGCTGGTCGCCGTCGTCACGCCGTTCGCCACCATTCGCCCGGTTTATGCGATTCCACCTCTTAACAGTGAATTCGTCATGCCAGAACACACATTTTCGGCTGACGACGGTACCGCCGTTTTCGGATTGGCGAACCCACGCATTCAGACGCCAGAGGTCCGCCCTGGCGAAGAAGCCCGCTTCACCATCGACGTTTCTGCACTTGCGGCCCCGGCGCAAGATTGGGCGTTGTTCGCACATCTCACCACCGACGACGGCCTCATCCTCGCGCAGCGCGACCGCTATCCCGCGCAGGGCAAACGATTTACGAGCGAAATGCCCGCCAATCGCGGCTGGACGGAAACCGTGAGCGTGCGCGTCCCGGCGATTATCCCGGCTCCGCAAACGTTGAGCGTGGTTTGGGGATGGTTCGATCCGGCGACAGGACAGCGACTCACCAGCGAAAGCG
>DAOTXA010000326.1:0-2483 GCA_034435595.1 Anaerolineae bacterium
GCCAGAATCATGCCGGGGATCGCCAGCGTCACCGCCGCGATAATGTGGCTGGTAAACGCGGGCAGCATGTACTTGAACATCAAACGGAACTGGCCTGCGCCGTCCAGCCGTGCCGAACGCACATAATCCTCATTGCGCAATGACAGGAACTTCCCGCGTACCACACGCGCCATGCCCGTCCAACCGATGAAGGACAGAATTACCGTGATGCTGAAATAGACGTACAATGGGTCCCACGTCAGAGGGATGGCAGCGGCGAGGCCCATCCACAGCGGGATTGTCGGCAGCGAGCGCACGAAGTCGATCAAGCGCTGGATGATATTGTCGGTCGCGCCGCCATAGTAGCCGCTGATGCCGCCGATAATGATGCCCAGTACCAGACTCAGCGTAACGCCCACCAGACCAATCGACATGGAGATGCGCGTACCATAGATGATGCGGCTCAACTGGTCGCGCCCCAGACGATCTGCACCGAGCAGATAAATCCGCTGTTCGGGGTCGGTTGGGCCGATGAAATGTATATCCGTCTCAATCAGGCCCAGCAGTTTGTATTCATGCCCACGCACGAAGAAGCTCACCGGAATCTTCACTTCAGGGTCAATGATAAACGTCCGCCGCATCTGCACCGGGTCAACCTCGGTGGTGTAGCCGTTTACATATGGGGCGATGCGCCCATCTTGAAACAGATGTAACGCTTGTGGCGGCGCAAGCGGTAACTGGCTGTTGGGCAAATCTGGCGGGTAAGGCGCGAAGAATTCTACAAAGACCACCACAAAATAGATCAGCAGCACAATCACCAGACTGATCATCGCCAGCCGGTGCTTGCGAAAGCGGCGCAGGATCAACACGCGCTGCGGTACATAAAAGGCTTTGGAATCGGCTTCTTTTTGCCGGGTATTTGCAGTCGATTCAATTGCTTCGATCGGCGGGACGTAAGTGGTATCTGCCATGACGAGTTCTCCTATTCGTAGCGGATGCGCGGGTCAAGCCACGCCAGCAGCAGGTCAGATACAAGCGTGCCGACGACGGTCAGCGTACTCAGCATCAAAATAAACGCGCCCGCCAGATACATATCCTGCGAGGTTAGCGCATTAAGCAATAATGGCCCGGTCGTGGGCAAACTCAACACCACCGCGACAATCACCGAACCGGATACCAACTGCGGCAGCACCCATCCCACCGTACTGACGAAGGGATTCAGCGCGATACGCACCGGATGGCGTAAAATCACTTTCCATTCGGGCAGACCTTTGGCGCGGGCAGTCGTTACATACGGCTTCTTGAGTTCATCCAGCAAGTTCGCCCGCATAGTGCGGATCAAGCCTGCCGTCCCCGCTGTGCCGATGATGATGACCGGAATCCACATGCGCGAAAGGAGGTCCAGCACACGCCCCCCACTCCAGGGCGCTTCTACGTATTCCGGCGAGAACAAGCCGCCGACGACATAGCCATAATTTTTGAACGCAAAATACATCAGCAATAGCGCCAGCAAAAAGTTAGGGATCGCCAGCCCAATAAAGCCGAGTGTCGTAAATACATAATCACCGATGGAATACTGGTTGACTGCCGAGTAAATGCCGATGGGCAGCGCCGTGATCCATGTGAACATAAGCGTTGTCATCGCCAGGATGAGGGTTAATTGCAGGCGTCCCCAGATGAGATCGGAAACCGGCTGCTGGTGCTTGAATGAGCGCCCGAAGTCGCCGTGTACGATGATGTTTTCCATCCACTGCCCATAGCGTTGCAACAGTGGCTTACCCAGACCGTAACGGTCTTCCAGCGCCTGAATTTGCTCGGCGGTCAGGTCAATGCCTTCGGCGGTCAGGTTGGAGATATAGACATCGAGATAGTCGCCGGGGGGGAGGTCGATGACGACGAAGGCCACGATAGACACGAGCAACAGCGTCGGAATGGCCCACAGAATGCGGCGGATCACAAAACCAGCCATCGTTGAGTTCTCCTAAAAAGACAATTTTCAGTGGAGAGGGGGATTCCCTTGCGGGAAGGCCCCTTTTTGAGCAGACCTACCCCCTCAACCTTATTCTACGTATTGCACACGGTTGCGCTTATTCGTCTATGTAGAAGGCGAACGTATTGCCCACCCCTTCCAGACCATAGGACCAGTTCATGGCAATCGTCGGTACATTGTTCATGCGGTCGCTGACGATTTGCAGGTCGGGCAGCGGCGTGCTGATGCCGATGCTGTAGAAGTTATCCGCAGCGATTTGCAAAATTTCTTCAAACGCGGCTTTCTGCGCTTCGGGGTTGGCGGTCGCCTTGAACTCTTCGTACAGTTCAAACTGGCGCATTACCGAAGGCGGCGGTTCAACAGCATTTTCAAACTCTGCCCCTTCAACCCACCAGTCACGCCAGCCCACACCGAACAGGCACTCACGGTTGTTTTCCCACGGGAAGTAGTCTTTGGGGTTCTCGTACACGCGGACGCCTGCCGGACTGTGCCAGCTTGTCACGTCGTGCTGGTT
>DAOTXA010000327.1:0-14032 GCA_034435595.1 Anaerolineae bacterium
CGTTCACCCGTTTCGATATCGCCATCACCATGCCCGACCTTCAACTGACCATATGGGATTTTTCGCCATTGCCGTGATGAATGTCATCCGACCGCTTGGCGAATGATAGGGTGTAGTGCGCAACGCCACATGATATACTCAGATCAACCACACAAATCAATCGCACAGGGTCGCATATCCGCACGATCAAAGGCGATATTCCGACCTGCGACCGTTACGAAAAGAGGAAATATGGCAGAAAAATCGATTCGAGTGCTCATCGCTAAACCGGGATTAGACGGGCATGATCGCGGCGCAAAGGTCATCGCCCGCGCCTTGCGTGACGCCGGATTCGAGGTCATCTACACCGGGCTGCGACAAACACCGGAAATGATCGCAGAAGCAGCCTTGCAAGAAGACGTGGACGTGGTCGGACTCAGTATTCTGAGCGGCGCACACAAAACACTCGTTCCCCGCGTCCGCGAAGCCATGAACGCCAGCGAACTCGACGACGTACCGCTCATCATCGGTGGCATCATCCCCGACGACGACCACCCCGCCCTCGCAGAAATGGGCGTCAAAGGCATCTTCGGGCCAGGGGCCAACACCGACGACATCGCCAGCCGCATTCGTAACCTCGTCACCCCGGCATGACTGAACTGGTTTCACAGGTCCGCGCAGGCAGCCGTCGCGCACTCGCCCGCCTGCTAACATTGATCGAAAACCAGCGCGAGGGTGCAGACGAAGCCCTCGCCGCTTTGTTTCCATTAACCGGGAACGCGTGGGTAGTCGGCATCACAGGTGCGCCGGGAACCGGGAAAAGCTCGCTGGTCAACGCGCTGGCGAAAGCATACCGGGCGGCAGACAAGACCGTCGCCATCATCGCCGTAGACCCGACCAGCCCCTATTCCGGCGGTGCCATCCTCGGCGACCGCATCCGTATGCGCGATCTTAGCGGCGACCCCGGCGTGTTCATTCGCAGCATGGCGACACGCGGCAGCCTTGGCGGATTAGCACGCACCGCCCGCGACCTCGTCCGCGTGATGGACGCCGCCGGGTTCGATATCGTGCTGGTAGAAACCGTCGGCGCGGGGCAAAGTGAGGTCGATATCGTCCGCACTGCTCACACCACCCTCGTCGTCGAAGCACCTGGCCTGGGCGACGACGTGCAGGCGATCAAAGCCGGGATTCTCGAAATCGCTGATGTGCTGGTCGTCAACAAAGCCGACCGCCCCGGCGCACAAAATACCATCCGCGCATTGCGGGCAATGGTAGAACTGGGGCATCCCGCGGCGCGAACGTCTTTACGCGGTCACCATGGAGCCGCCGCGCATGTCGAAGCCGCCCCCGCCGAAAACAATACATCGCTATGGATTCCACCCATTCTACCGACAGTCGCCACCTCTGCCGACGAAGAAGAAGCTGGGATCACCGCATTGATCAAAGCGATTGCCGATCACCGTACACAATTGACACTGGCCCAAACCGGGGAACAATTGGAAAAACGGCGTCTTGAAATCGAACTGACAGACAGGCTGCGCAGCGCTATTTATGACCGCTTCACCGCAACAATACCCGAAGACGAGTTCGCCGAACTGATCGGACGCATCCAATCGCGCACGATTGATCCGGTACAGGCGGTAAAATCACTGCTTGCAAAATACGCACCTTTTCGCTAAACAGTTGCGTGTTGGTGAGTTTAGAACCCACGTTCAACCCACGCATACTTTAGTTGGAGAACAATCACGTGGCTAAACAAAAAGTACCCGGCACGAAAATCTTTCAATCGCCTCCATCCTACCGGCCCAGCAGGAGCACTCCCGACATGTCTTTCGGAGAAATCAAGCTGTTTTGCGGCACCGCCGCACACGAACTCGCCTACGAAATCGCCGACTATCTCGGCATTGATCCCGGCTCATACGAGCGCAAGCTGTTCAGTAACGAAAACATCTTCGTCCGCCTGCAAGAAAGTGTGCGCGGGCAAGACGTATATCTCGTGCAAACAATGGGATCGCCCGTCCACGATAACTTCATGGAAATGCTGATCATGATTGACGCGCTCAAACGCGACTCCGCGTGGCGTATTAACGTCGTCGTGCCCTACATGCTCTACGGGCGCTCGGATAAAAAAGACCAGCCACGCGTACCCATCTCTGCACGCCTCGTCGCCAACTTGATCGAAGCCGCAGGCGCAGATCGCTACATGACCATTGACCTGCACGCCGGGCAGATTCAGGGCTTCTTCAATATTCCCGGAGACGCACTGACCGCCTTTCACCTGCTCAGCGATTATGTGGCAGATAAGCAAATCCCCGATTTAACCATCGTCTCCACTGATCTTGGCTATGCGAAACAGGCCCGCAACTGGGGCGAGAAACTGGGTGCGCCTGTCGCGCTGGTAGAAAAACGCCGCGTCGATAACAAGGAAAGTCCGCAGGTCATGAGCATCATCGGCTCAGTCGAAGGGCGCAACTGCCTGCTGGTGGATGATGAGGTCAATACCGGCGGCAGCGTCGTCAACGCGGTCAAGGTGCTGCGCGATAACGGCGCGAAAGACATGTACCTTGCCTTCACCCATGGATTCTTCACCGATGTGACCTACCATCGCCTGCGCGAACTCGAACTCAAAGAGATCATCCTCACCAACACCATTCCGCAGCCCAAACATAAGCAACTGTCCAACATGGCGGTGCTGTCGGTCGCGCCCATGCTGGCAGAAGTCATCCGCCGCGCCCATCGCGGCGAAAGCGTCGGGGTCCTGTTTGACGAGTAGGCATCAATTCGACGGGAAAATCCGATGAGAAATCTGTAAAGCGGGCCGCAAAACGCGGCCCCTTGCGTGTCAAGTTAAGCAGAATGGGTTGCAGGGAGCGCCCCGGTAGCTTTCCAAATAGCTTCTTAACGTATTAACCCCCTCCCGTGGGCCTGTCTCTTTTCGTAGCCTCATGGCTTCAGCCAGAGGCGAAACCATAAACGCAAAAATGCGCCCCCCTGTATCTACCCACCGCCGGCGATGCACAATGCCAACCTTCTAACAGGTCGTTTACATGCCTGTGCTATAATCGTTCCGCATATCCGGCTATTGAAATCAGTCGAGGTCCCATGTTCAAAAAAGTGGTGAAAATGGTCGTTGGCGACCCGGTGGAACGGGCGCTGACGAAGTACCGCGAGGTGGTCGAGGAGATCAACGCGCTTGAACCTGATATACAGGCGCTCAGCGACGACGAGATACGCGGCAAAACTGACGAATTCCGGCAGCGGCTCGCAGACGGCGAAACGCTGGATGATCTACTTGTAGAAGCCTTCGCCGTCGTGCGTGAGGCCTCAATCCGCACAACTGGAATGCGCCATTATGACGTGCAGATTATCGGCGGTATGGTACTGCACGAAGGCCGCATCGCAGAGATGAAAACGGGTGAAGGCAAAACCCTCGTCGCCACCCTGCCGCTATACCTCAACGCGCTAACCGAGCGCGGCGTGCACCTTGTCACCCCCAACGACTACCTCAGCAAGCACGGCCTGCAAACGATGGGACCAATTTATACCTTGCTCGGTGTCTCGGCGGCAGTGATTCAGAGCCAGGGCGGAGACCCGAACACCGGCTCTTACATGTACGACAACGACTACCAGACCGACGACGACCGCTACCAGCATCTGCGCCCCGTCAGCCGACCAGAAGCCTACGCCGCCGATATCACCTACGGCACCAACAACGAATTCGGTTTTGACTACCTGCGCGACAACATGGTGCAAAACGTCAAACAACTGGCCCAGCGCGAGGCCGGACTCTATTTCGCCATCGTTGACGAGGTCGATAACATCCTCATCGACGAGGCGCGTACCCCGCTCATCATCTCTGGCACAGCCGATGAACCCAGCGATTACTATCGCCAGATGTCGCAACTGGTTAAAAAGCTCAAGCGCAGCAGCGACGAAAGCGTCGAAGCCGAGGAACCGGACGCCGATTTTGTCGTCGATGAAAAGGACCGCATCGCCTATCTGACCGAGGCTGGCGTCGAAAAAATTGAGGCCGCACTCGGCATTGATCAGCTCTATCACCCCGATCACTCCGAAATGATCCCGTATCTGGATAATTCGCTGCGGGCAATGGCCCTCTATAACAACGACAAAGAATATGTCGTGCAGGATGGTCAGATCATCATCGTGGACGAATTCACGGGCCGTATGATGGTCGGACGCCGCTTCAGCGAAGGCTTGCATCAGGCCATCGAAGCCAAGGAAGGCGTGCAAATCCGCCGCGAGAACATGACGCTGGCAACCGTCACCTTCCAGAATTACTTCCGTATGTACGATAAGCTCGCCGGGATGACCGGGACCGCCCTCACCGAAGCCGAAGAGTTTGAAAAAATCTACAAGCTCGACGTGACCGCTATCCCGACAAATCTGCCCATCATCCGCGACGACCAGCCCGACCTCATCTATATGAACGAGAAGGCCAAATGGAACGCCGTCGTCAATGAGATTGCCGCCCGCAACGAAAAGGGACAGCCCGTTCTCGTCGGTACAGTCGCCATCGAAACATCCGAAAAGCTGGCAAAATTACTCAAACGTGCCAAAGTCCCGCACGAAGTCCTCAACGCCAAGAAGCACGAACGCGAGGCTCATATCATCACGCAGGCCGGGCAGCTTGGCGCGGTGACGATTGCTACCAACATGGCAGGGCGCGGTGTAGACATTCTGCTTGGCGGTAACCCCGAAGGCATCGCCCGTGAATCGCTGCGTAAACAGGACATCGACGTAGCCGAAGCCACCAAAGAGCAGTGGGACGCAGCCTTTAGCAAAGCCAAAGCGCAAACCGACGCCGACCGCCAGACTGTCCTCGAACTCGGCGGGCTTTACGTTCTCGGCACCGAGCGCCACGACGCCCGCCGCATCGACAACCAGTTGCGCGGACGTTCCGGGCGTCAGGGCGACCCCGGCGAAACACGCTTTTTCCTCAGTCTTGAGGATGAACTCGTGCGTAAATTCGGCGGCGAACGTGTCAAAGGCTTCATGAACTGGGCACAGATGGAAGAAAATGAGCCGCTGGAACACAAGATGATCTCGAATTCCATCAGTCAGGCGCAAATTCGCGTTGAAGGCCACAACTTCGACATCCGCAAGCGCGTACTCGAATATGACGATGTGGTCAATAAACAACGCGAAGTCATCTACAAGAAGCGCCGCGAAGTCCTCGATTCCGAAGGCATGACCGAGTATTATCTCAAACTGCTGGAAGACACCATCCTTGAGATTATCGTCGAATTCACCAACGAATCCGAAAACCCCGATGACTGGGATGCCGAAGGCCTGTACCGCCAGCTATACACCGTCTTCCCCGTCCCGGCGAACATCACCGTCGATACGCTTGAAGACATCGAGACGCTGGACGAACTAGAAGAACTGATTCTAGAGGCGGCGAACGCGGCCTACGCTAAGAAAGAAGTCGAACTCAACAAGACCGAGGGCGAGCAGGATATGATGGCCTTCGCCGAGCGCACCGTCATGCTGCGTGCCATCGACCAGCACTGGCAGCGTCATCTGACTGACCTCGATATTCTGCGCGAGGGCATCGGCCTCATGTCCATCGCCCAACGTGACCCGCTCGTCGAGTACAAACGCGAGGCTTTTGGCATGTTCCAGCAGATGCAGGGGCAAATCGACGCACAGGCCATCCGCGATATGTTCCGCGTGCAGTTAAACACAGTCCAACAACCGGCACGCCGCAATATTCGCGCAATGCGACCAGACGCACAGGCCGAATCCAAGCCGCAGCCCGTTCGCGCACAGAACAAGCTGGGCCGCAACGATCCCTGCTGGTGCGGCAGCGGTAAGAAATACAAGAACTGCCATCTCAAGTCAGATCGAACTGCCACTGCAACCGGATAACCCGGCGGCAGATATCATGGAGAAGACGAATTTGATCACTATTTCTCGTTCGTAGCACAGGCCCCACAAAGCGGGCTGCATGGATATTTCGACGCCTTCCGCTCACAGTGAATTGGGCAGGTATCGTGCGTTGTGGTAATCTCTATGGGTGCGATTTTGCATCGCACCCGTAACCAATAATACAAGAACAAATGAATGTGTAACGCTAGGAAATCCGATGATCGACCCGAAACTGCGCGAGTTTCTTCAAACCCAGGTTAACTCCTTCGTAAAATGGGACCTTGTCCGATTCTTCCACGATAACCCCCATGCCAAAGACACGGTCGAAAACATCGCACACTATACCGGGCGCAAAACACGCGCCATCGCCGACGAATTGGACGAACTGGTCGCCAGCGGCGTATTACGCGCCAAAGACATAAACGATTACCGTGTCTACATGTTGATTGACGACGCTGATACGCGAGAGCGACTCCACCACTTTATGCAAGCCTGTGAAGACCGCGAGTTCCGCGTGCAGGCCATCCATCTCGTTATCCAGGGAATGCAGTTTTCCCCCCGCCATGATTATTCTGGTTAGGACAGCGGCACGCCCGTGACTTCCGTTTCCCTCAACCAGTTTTTGATGCTGTATATGTGGTTTCCACTGGCAGCACTGCTAATGCTGATGCTGCTGGTGGCACGCTTCTTCCAGAAGTTCTCCGGGCGACACACCTACTTCCGGCTGTTTATTCTCGTGATTGTCCTGTTCGGCGGCGCGATGGTCCGCTATGCCAGCGTTGACCGCATTACCGGAGACGCGCCGGGTGATACTATGCTCGGACTCGGCGGCGTCATCCTCGCCGGACTCAGCCTTCACCTGCTGCGCTTGATGATCTTCCAGAACGAAACTACCACTCCTACGGAACCAACCAGCAATGAGTAGCTTCGATACCGCATTCGGCATTTTCAGCCTCGCCGGGTTGCTGTCAATATGTCTGGCGCTAATCGTGATGGGCATCCTCAGCCGGCGTCTCGGCAAAGTGACGCAGGCCAGACCCTACCATCGCGGCTTCTATATAGCGGCAGCGCTGGTGTTCGCAGGCGTTATCTTCCGTATGATCCACCTAATCAATGGGGTGGCGGAGGTTGCAGATTTAACGCAGAATACTACCATATGGATACTAATGACCAATGGCATACCTGCAATCGGGTTGACTCTCGGCCTGGTAGTGGCATGGCGTTACTGGAGTTGGTTGCTGGCAGAACGTGACTGACCGGCATTCGGCAGGTTGTGGATCGGGGAATGTTTCGTGGGGATTTCTCGTACAGAAATTGAAGCGCTACCAAAAATCGAGTTGCACCGTCATCTGGAAGGCGCGGTCCGGCTGGAGACGCTGGTTGACATCGCCGATGAAGTGGGCGTGCAAATGCCCGATTACAATGTAGAAACACTGCGGCCCTTCGTGCAAATGATGCCAGGAGAGCCACGCACCTCAATCAACTTCCTCAACAAGTTCCGCACCATTCGCCAGTTTTTCCGCACGCCCGGTATCATCGCCCGCATCACCAGCGAAGCAATCGCCGACGCCGCCGCCGACAACATTAAATACATGGAATTACGCTTTACCCCTGCTGCCCTGTGCAGCATGAGTAAATGTTCTGCCGGTGAAGTCGTTTCATTAGTCTGCGAAGCGACCCGTTCCGCAAGCGAAGAACACGACATCAACGTGCGTTTGATCGTCAGTATGAACCGCCATGAAAGCGTCCGCCTCGGCGAAGTCGTCATGGAGGCCGCCCTCGCCCACCGCGACAAAGGCGTCGTCGCCCTCGACATCGCCGGGAACGAGGCCCAATTTCCCGCCACCCCCTTCGCAGACCTGTTCCAGCAGGCCAAACGCGAGGGACTGCGCATCACCGTTCATGCCGGGGAATGGGGCGGCGCATCCAGCATATGGGACGCCATCGAACATCTTGGGGCCGAGCGCATCGGACACGGCATCCGCGTATTAGAAGACCCTTCCATCGTCAATGTGCTGGTAACCCGTGGCATCCTGCTCGAAGTCTGCCCCACCAGCAACGTCCACAGCGGCATCGTCAGGGACCTATCCGAACATCCCCTGCCCAAACTCGCCCACAGCGGATTGCGCGTCTCGCTCAACACCGACGACCCGCTTATCTCTAATATCACCCTCACCGACGAAATCGCGTGGTCTATCGAACACCTGAACTTTTCATTGGCAGATATCAAGGCGCTCACATTGATGGCTGCCCGCCACATCTTTTTGCCGGATAACGAACGCACCGCCCTTGTCGCCCGCTTTGAACGCGATCTATACGGGAGCAACAGTGACGGATAACGGCGCATCTCTATCTGATTTCATCCGAGCTATGCCCAAAGCCGAACTCCACATCCACCTCAAAGGCGCAACCCGCCCCGAAACCCTGCTCAAACTGGCGCAACGCAACCACATCGACCTCCCCGCCCACGATCTGGCAGGCCTGCGTGACTGGTTCCGCTTCCGTGATGCCATGCACTTCTTCGACGTGTACGATCTGATTACCGAGTGCTTCTGCACGCCCGACGACATCGAACTGGCAATGCGCGAGTTCATCGAAGGTCAAGCCGCACAAAATATCCGCTACACCGAAATCACCTATACGCCCCGGCGCAGCCTCCCCTTTGACGAACAACTCGACGCCCTCAACCGCGCCCGCACATGGGGCGAATCCACCCACAATACCCGTGTGAACATCGTCATCGACATCCCCCGCGAACTCCCGCTAGAAACTGGCGTCATGCTGGCGGAATGGGCCATCAGCGGCATCGGGCGCGGTGTCGTCGGCTTCGGGCTGGGCGGCGGGCCAGAAACCGTCGAAACCACCCGGAAATTCGCCCGCGCCTTCGCCATCGCAAAAGACGCCGGTCTACCCCGCGTCCCCCATGCCGGGGAAGCCGCCGGACCTGAATCTATGTGGGCCGCCATCCACACCTGTGAACCGGTACGCATCGGGCATGGCGTGCAATGTCTGGCAGATAGCGACCTCGTCACCGAACTCAAACGCCGCGATATCACCCTCGAAGTCTGCCCGACCAGTAACGTCTGTCTGCGTGTGGTGAATACACTTGCCGGTCATCCCCTGCCCCGCCTGCTAGACGCCGGACTCTCCGTCACACTCGGCAGCGACGACCCGCCCATGTTCAACACCACCCTGACAGACGAGTACATCCGCTGTGCAAACACCTTCGGCTTCGACCGCCAGACCATTATCGACCTCAACCTCAACGGATTGCGCAAGTCGCTGCTACCGGCACACGAAAAATCCGCACTGCTATCAACCTTTGAGGAGGAACTCGCACTATGAACCAAAGCACCCATGCTTCAGTGGATAACGACACGCGGTATACGTGGCGCGGCTGCGCCTGGTCGATTCCAGCCATTCTCATTGGAATTGCCTTGCTATCGACACTCGTCGTCGCACGGCTAGACGCCTCCTGCCGCTCTACCGCCCACGCCGCCCTGCCCGATTACCCTAACGCGACCTTCGTCACCGAAACCTATTCTCTGTTCGCACCCTGGGGCCTCGGCGAGACAATTCGCGTGCTGGCAACCGAAGACGATTTGCGCACTGTGCGTAGCTGGTATCGCCGCCGTTCCGAAACGCCCTTTCAGAGTGGTGTCACCCACGGGGTAGATAACGCCGCCATCGTCTGGTCAGTGCGCACCATCGGCGACGAAACCCGGATTTTGCTGGGCGCGGCCTGTGGGCAGGGGTTCACCCCCGGTTGGCATAACTACATTGATGACCCGGTGGCTGCACCCGATTCCGTCGTTTTTCTACGCCGACATTCCGGTTCGCATTCTTCGCACATTGGTCCGTACCATTCGCGCAGCTACCTATCATACAGCATGATACCCTTATAGATACAATAATCATCAGGCAAGGATTACACGCAACGATGTCAGATATCGATTATAGACCCTGGTTGTACCGCGATCACGCCACGCCAGAAATCCGTGCGCGACAGGCTGAATTTCAGTCACAACTGGCGAAGCAGGGACACACCATCGGCGAAGAGGTGTATTTATCCGAACTTGCCGCCATTTCCGGGCAACTGACCATCGGCGATCGCAGTTATATCGCTGCCGGCGCACTCATTTCCAGAGAGGTTGATATTGGCACCGATGTGTCAATCAACGCCTATACGATGGTGCATGGCAAGTGTCGCATCGGCAACTATACGCGCATCGCCAGCCATACCACGATCATCGGCTTTAATCACGATTTTGACGACATCGACACCCCAATTCACCATCAGGGAACCACGTCACAGGGCATCGAAATCGGTGAAGATGTGTGGATTGGCGTCAACGTCGTCATTGTAGACGGCGTGACCATCGGTTCGCATAGCGTCATCGGGGCCGGGTCTGTCGTCACCAGAGACATCCCACCCTATAGCATTGCCGTCGGCAACCCGGCGAAAGTCGTGCGCGACCGCCGCCACAAGCAAACAAAATCACCAGTTCACCATCTGCTGCAACAATTTGGAGAACAGACCGCCAGCGAATGGCAATCCGTCCTCAAAAACAGCCAGCAGCGCTACAAGGGCGAAACCCATTACATCGACCCGCAGCACAACCAACCCGCCATTCGCACCCTGTGTAACGTCGTCGAAATCGCCGCCATGTTTGACGGGCTGGACCAGTGGGACGATATCAACCCAATCGTGGATACCATCCAGCCACTTCAGCAGCCAGATTCCGGCCTCGTCCCTGACCCCTGGCTTGGCCCCGAAACAATGGAAATCAGCAACAACCGCGCCAGCTTTCATATTCTAGCGGTCGGTTATGCGCTGGAACTGGTCGGGCGCACGCTAAACCATCCCATCCACGCCGCGCAGAACATTGACGCAGATACACTTTTCGACAAGCTCAACCATTTGCCCTGGGATACGCGGGCGTGGTGGTGCGGCGCATGGATCGACCACTACAGCACCGCCATTTACTTCAACACACGCTACTTTGACAATATGCGCGGCATTGACCCGGTCATCGGCTGGCTGAATACGCACATCAACCCGGCGACGGGCATGTGGGGCAACCCCACCGCCAGCCAGAAATGGCTGCAACCCGTCAACAGCTTCTATCGCCTCACACGCGGATCGTTCGCCCAGTTCGGCCTGCCCCTGCCGTATCCTGAAACCAGCATCGACACCATCTTCCAGCACATCCGCCAGTACGACGACTTTATGGCCCCCTATGGAACTGGACACCCGGAAGTCAGCGGGTGCAATGTGCTGGATATCATCCATCCCCTGTGGTTGTGCAGCCAGCAGACCGACTATCGCGCCGCTGAAATTCGTGAATATACAATTCGCCAGTTGCAGCGCACCATCAAAGCATGGGTTCCCAAACACGGATTCGCCTTCTCCGATGGCGTCGAAATCGGTCTACAGGGTACCGAAATGTGGCTGACCATCGTCTATCTAATGGCGGATTTGCTGGATGGTGCCGAACAACTCGGTTACGCTCCGAAGGGTATTCATCGCCTGCAACCGGCGGTACAATCATGTTTATTGCCATCAGGATTGCGAGACATCTCTACACAATAGAGTCAAGGCTCAAAGTGTAAAAAGTGTGATTCGTAGCAGCGCAGCACGCTGCGTCCAGCGTAAAGAATAATGCCTGATGCACACTTTCTGTAGATGAGTCAACTTCAAACTGAAAAGGATTTGCACCATGAAAAAAATTATCGTCACCGGCGGCAGTGGCAAAGCCGGACGCGCCTGTATGATTGACCTTGCCGAACACGGCTATCAGGTGGTCAATGTCGATCTGACGCCACCGAACGAAAAGCAGCCCGGACCATTTCTGCCAGCAGATTTAACCGACCTCGGCGAAACCTACGAAGTCCTGCGCGGCGCGGATGCGGTCGTGCATATGGCAGCCATCCCTGCGCCGGGGCGTGCCACTACCGAGATGATCTTCCGTACCAACATGACCAGCACGTATAACATCTTTCTCGCGGCGGTGGATATGGGACTCAGCCGCATTGTATGGGCATCCAGCGAGACAACACTCGGCCTACCCTTTGAACGCCAGAAACCGCACTATGCCCCCATCGACGAGGAACACACCCTCTATCCTGAGTCAAGCTATGCCCTCAGCAAGGTCTTAAGCGAGGAAGCGGCCCGCCAGTTCAACCGCTGGCATGGCGTCCCGATTGTGGGGTTGCGCTTCTCAAACATCATGGAACCGCACGACTATGCGCGTTTCCCCGGCTTCTGGGACGACGCAAACAAGCGCAAGTGGAACCTATGGGGATACATCGACGCCCGCGATGTGGCGCAAAGCTGCCGCCTCGGTCTGGAAGCGGATGTTTCCGGCGCAGAAGCGTTCATTATCGCCGCGAACGACACCGTCATGAACCGGCCCAGCCGCGATCTGATGGCAGAAATCTACCCCGGCGTCCCGGTCAAAGACTCGGTTTCCGAGTACGGCACGCTGCTCGGCATCGACAAAGCCCGCGACCTGCTCGGCTTTGATCCCGGCTTCTCGTGGCGTGATCACATCGAAAAATAAGTTTCCGCAAGATGGATCAAATGTGCGTTTCTTCTGTGCGCTATGCTATAGGCAATATAGTCAAACTCGTAGGAGAAACGCCATGCCAGATGTAAAACTCGGCACATTTTCGGTCAGCCTGACGGTAAAAGATATTGCCGTCTCCCGTGCGTTCTATGAAAAACTCGGCTTCAAGGCCATTGACGGCAAACCCGCAGATGGCTGGATCATCCTGCAAAACGGTGAAGCCAAAATCGGCCTGTTCCAGGGTATGTTCGATAAGAACATCGTGACCTTCAACCCGACCGACGTTCGCACCATCCAGCAGCAGCTAAAGGATCAGGGCGTGACACTGGTTGAGGAAGCCAAACCGGGCGACGGTCCCGCCCACATCACGCTCATTGACCCCGACGGCAACCCCATTTTGATCGACCAGCATCCGGCGGATTACGTCTCCACGCCCCCGGATTAAGGGCGTAGGGCTTCACAAAGGAAAAACCTAACACGAAGGCGCGGGGTTTCGCAAAGAAGATAGAATGAGTTACGGGTGCGGTCGATGATCGCGCCTGTTTGATTTTCACGTATACTTACTTCAAAGTGCCTAAACCTGACGAGAACCTCATGCCCCTAAATGACAAAACGTTGCTCGCGCTGCTCAAGCAATATGAAGATCGGCAAGGCGAACTAGAGATTTTTCTACAAGCCCATTTTGGTCCGCCATCGCAAGTGATTGGTTCAAAAGAGGTTGAGTACGGCACTCTTCTTGCTCTCACATACAACAAAAAGAACAAAATACACAAAGTCAAAATTCTTGACGGGGACATAAAGTCATCGGAGTTTGAACAACTTGAGGCGCGTCTTGATTCAGTCTTTTCACAGTCTGCACCATTGCAGGTGATACGAACTCTGTTCGTTACGTCTCAACGCGTATCCGGGTATTTTAGATATGAGGATGATTTTCAAATCATACCTGTACCCGAACAAGCACCACAGCCTGAACATTTGATAGCTGAATACCCGTTCATTATCGAATACACTGTGCAACCTAGCGATATTCTTCCTCTATTTCAGCATCGAAAGACTACGCAACATCAGGAATTACTGCTGATGTTGAACCTATTCTGTCGACATGGTGTATCTGACATCTCTGGTTCATGGCAATGGGTTTTTGACACAACAAACCTCGCCGAGAATGGTTTAGTCACGAAATATCTGCATACAGGTTATTCGTATGGTCAAGATAGTAGGGGAAAAAGCGAGGACGGATTCACAATTGTCGATGATATTCCGGCTTTAAGGCACATTGGCCTCTCTAGCTATTGGAGCCTTGAAACAACTACATCATTTAACTTCTTTATCCCCGGTGAACCCAATGATCTCATAAAGCGTTGGAAGAAACATGATAACCTGAAGCGCTTCAAGATAGCCTCTTATTGGCTCCAAGTCGCCAATAATGTAAGATACATTTCCTATTCGTCGGCATATACAGCATTGATTTCCTCAATCGAACCCCTACTTCCAGACACCCCCCAAACGAAATGTGAATGTTGTGGGCAACAAGTTAGAAAACCGGGTCCGACAAAACTATTCAAGGACTTTCTCGAAACATACTCATACACAAG
>DAOTXA010000328.1:0-2770 GCA_034435595.1 Anaerolineae bacterium
GACGTTTGTCCGCGTCCCCCTCGCCCATGTTATGGAACGGTTTGTTGCCTGCCGCACTGGCCTGGACCATCAGCATGTTTAACGACAGACCGTAGTGGTGCAGGCTGGGGCGTCACCCACACGTCCCTATGTATTCGTTCCTAACGTAGTCGTTGCCCTTCGGCATGACTCAGGCTGGTCAACATTGGCTTTTACAAGCCCCCCGATTTATCGAGTGGTCGTTGACTGAAGACTCTCTGCATAATCGCCCAAAGGATGGTTACTCTCATTATGGTCTGTTTTTAAATCTCGGCAAGCGGACTTAAATTAACGATGAATCCCGGTGGTGAAGCACAGGTTAACAACCCGGTAGCCTGCTTAATTACAATCTTCAAACACAATCCCCGCGACCTTTTGCGCAACTGTGCGTATACAGAGTTATAAGTGACCAAAAAATTCGCGCCGCGACGAACCGAACTATAATGAAAGCGCACTGCGCGAAGAAGAGCACACAGGAGATAAACAGGCATGGAAACTCGAACCTATGAACTGGCAGATGTCGGCACACGTTTCATCGCCATCGCCATCGACAGCATCCTTCTCAGCATTATCGGCGGCGTTATCGGTGTCAGTGTCAACCTGGCGGGCGGCAGCGTGCTGGGCATCCTCGTCGGTGTTGCCTACCAGTGGTATTTTCTCACCCAGCGCGATGGGCAAACGTTGGGCAAGATGATTATGAATATCCGCGTCGTCAAAGTAGATGGCACGCCGATCTCTGACGCGGACGCAGTCTTGCGCTACGTCGGCTACATAATCAACACGCCGATCATCGGCCTCGGTTGGCTGTGGGCACTGTGGGACCCGAACAGTCAGGGCTGGCACGATAAGATCGCCCGTACTTACGTCGTCAAGGCCGACCGCGAAGCCATCCGCAAAAATGACTACGTGGATATCTAAGATCGACTCACATTGGCACAGATATGCACGAGAGAAACCAGTCAACAAACGACATACTTTTCTCACATCGGTCATTTCCCTGACATCGGAACAATCGTTTCTCCCTCAAAATTGTCGGGAATGACCGCGATTCTTCGTGCGCAAAGTCGAGATTAGAGATAAAACGGCGGGTATCTACAATAGTGCGATAGATAGAAAGAGGTGGCTCATGCAGTGGTTAAACGAACCCGCGCAGTGGCGCGAGGAAAACGGCGACATCATCATGCAGGCAGGTGCAAAGACCGATTTCTGGCGCGTGACCCTGCATAACTTCATCAAAGATGATGCGCACGTTTATTATGAAGAAGCCACCGGAGATTTCACCGCGACCGTTCGCTTCACTGGCGCATATACCGCACTATACGACCAAGCCGGGTTGATGATCCGCCATAGTGAAACCGTGTGGATGAAATGCGGCGTAGAGTATCTGCATGGTGTGCAACAGGCCAGCGCCGTTATCACCCGCGACTTCTCCGATTGGTCAATCCTGCCGTTAAACGAGAATCCGGCTTCGGTGTGGGTTCGTGCCAAACGCACCGGTTCGGCGGTCGAAGTGTATTATTCGCTGGATGGCGAGACGTTCACCATGATCCGGCAGGGCTACCTCACGGATGCTGAAACCGTACAGGTCGGCATGATGTGCGCGTCACCCACAGGCGAGGGCTTCGAGGTGCGCTTCAGCGGGTTCAACATGCAGCAAACCGGGTAGACGGCACGTTGCTTGCGTTGCAATCCCGTCATTTTGCGCGTATACTTTGCAACGTTTGACCGTATATCACAGAATCTAGCATGAACTTTACGGGGCATCACCATCACACAGCATTGATCCGGCGCTAACGACGCCCCGCACCAAGTCGTACCTTACAAGCGTGGACGTTGGTCCGCGCTTTTTTAGTTCTATGAACGGCTACATGCTAATTGCTTAACCCGTAGATTCAGTCAGCACCAGCAGGTTACGATTGGCGAACAACCCTTAAGGAAGATACCCATCATGAGCAAACAGATCACCCCCCGCACGCCGAAAGGATTCCGCGACTTTTTACCCGCAGATATGCTCAAGCGCAACTATGTGTTCGACACCGTGCGCGAGGTGTTCCACCTCTACGGATTCGAGCCGATTCAGACGCCCGTCCTCGAACTGACGGAAACGCTGATGGGCAAATATGGTGAGGACGCGGAAAGTCTCATCTACAGCGCCAATCACGGACGCAGCACCGGTAAATCTGACGACCTCTCCATGCGCTACGATCTGACTGTGCCATTGGCGCGGCTGGTTGCACAACACGAAAACGCGCTGACCATGCCCTTCAAACGCTATCACATCGCCCCGGTGTGGCGCGGGGAACGCCCGCAGAAGGGACGTTACCGCGAGTTCTTCCAGTGTGACGCCGATATCGTCGGCGTGACCGGGATGGAAGCGGACGCCGAGGTCATCGGTGTAGTTGTGACCGCCCTGCGCAAACTCGGTTTTCCGCAATTTGAGGTGAAAGTCAATCACCGCCGTCTGCTGACGGCGATGGGTGAATACTCCGGCGTTCCCACAGACCAACTGCCCGACCTGTATCGCAGCGTCGATAAGTTTGACAAAATCGGCGCAGACGGGGTTTGCAAAGAACTTGAGGAACGCGGGATCGCCGCCGGGGTCGTGAAAAAGATGCTGGAACTCATCACTTCGCAGCAGCCGGGATTAGAGAATCTCGACTATATCGAGGAGATCATGGGCAATCTGCCAGAAGCAAAGGCCAGCCTGACCGAACTGCGCCAGCTTGCCGGATACCTCAGCGAAGCCGGGATC
>DAOTXA010000329.1:0-19139 GCA_034435595.1 Anaerolineae bacterium
CCGCCGTTATCGCGGTCGTTCCATTGCATCGGCGTGCGCACCCCGTTGCGGTCGGGTAATTCGAGGTTGTCACCCATGCCGATTTCGTCGCCATAGTACAGCACAGGCGCACCCGGCAGCGTAAACAGCATCGAGTACAGCAGTTCAATGCGCTGGCGGTCATTGTCCATTAGCGGGGCCATGCGGCGACGAATGCCCAGATTCAAACGCTGGCGCATATCTGGCGCATAGAAATCCCACATAAAATAGCGCTCTTCTTCAGTGACCATTTCCAGCGTCAACTCGTCATGATTGCGCAGGAAGGTCGCCCACTGGCAGCCTGCGGGGATGGTCGGTGTCCGCGCCAGAATATCTACCACCGAGGTGCGGTCCTGTCTCGCAATCGCCATGTACAGGCGCGGCATGACTGGAAAGTGAAAGCACATGTGGAACTCGTCCGGTTCCTCTGGATCGCCGAAGTAGGGCTGCAAATCCTGGGGCCACTGGTTGGCCTCTGCCAGCAAAACGCGCCCCGGATACTCTTCCTCCACCATGCCGCGCATCCGCTTGATGAAATCGTGCGTTTCCGGCAGATTCTCGCAGTTGGTCCCCTCGCGTTCGAACAGATAGGGCACAGCATCCACGCGGAAGCCGTCGATGCCCATATCCAGCCAGTAGCGCATGATATTGAGCATCTCCTCCTGCACCTTCGGATTATCAAAGTTCAAATCTGGCTGGCTGCTGAAGAACCGATGCCAGTAGTATTCGCCCGTGCCTTCGTCATAAGACCAGTTCGACTCCTCCGTATCGAGAAAGATGATGCGGGCATCACTGTATTTCTCCGGGTCATCCGTCCATACGTACCAGTCACGCATGGGGCTGTCTTTGCTACGACGCGCCTCTTTAAACCACGGATGCTGGTCCGACGTATGGTTAACAACCAGGTCCATAATCAGGCGCATACCGCGACGGTGGACCTCGTCCAGCGTCATCTTGAAATCTTCGATGAGGCCGTACATGCCCTCTACGCCGAAGAAACTCGCCACATCGTAGCCATCGTCGCGCATGGGTGAGGGATAAATCGGCGTCAGCCAGATGCAATCGACACCCAGCCATTGCAGGTAGTCGAGGCGGCTGCGCATCCCCTCAAAATCCCCGTACCCGTCGCCGTTGCCATCCGCAAACGCACGTGGATAAAGTTCGTAGAAAATCGCGTTGATGTACCAGTCGTTCGCCGCCATCGTCTATCCCTGTATGCCCGGTTAACTATCGTAATTTGTTGGAGTTCGTTCGCCGTCTATATAGTGCGGATTTGCGGCGAAATATCAAGGCGGAATCGCTTCCATATAGGCATAGCCTAGCAAATAGCCCGCGCAAACTCCATGCAGATGGCGCGTTCTGGCATATTATTCACGGGTTTTTAGGATAGGGGATGAGGTACTCAGGTTTAAGAGCGTGTATGTAAATTGATTTATTACGCTGATTTGTAGCCGGATGCTGAAGCAACCCGGCTACCCAAAAAGCCAGACTCACTGGAAGCGGCTGTAAAACTTGGCGACGCACCGGTCAGAGCGCCCTTTGGTGCGCTTACGGCAATGATGGTGAGACGACCTTACTCCCCCAACTCCGCCGCGTATTTTTCGCGCAGTCCCGCCACCAGATCGCCGCGCCCGGTCGCTTCGAGGCGTTCGAGATATGCCGGGAGTTCGCCGCGTGCGTGATAGCCGCCGCCCTGCGCTATCACCGCCCACATGGGGTCGTCGTGGCCTTCGCCCGTAAGCATCATCTGCGTCAGCCACTGTTCCAGCAAAGCGAGTCCCTGTGCGACGACTTCCGGCTGTGAATCCGCTAGATTGACGGTTTCATGCGGGTCATCGGCGATATTATACAGCGCGATCGGGGTCATGTCCTGATGCCCGTCATGATACGAGCGTATCAGCATGTAGTCGCCAAAGCGGACGCCGCGCTGCGCCGCAACCGCCCCCTGCGACACGACCACGTAGTCGCGCCCACTGACACTACCCGATTTCAGCCCACCCGCGAAGCTCTCGCCGTCCCAGTTATCGGGAACTTCCGCGCCAACCATATCCAGCACTGTCGCTGCCATATCGACGTTATAGTGAAAGGCGTCGGTCACATTACCCGAATCCGTGACACCGGGCCAGCGGATAATCATCGGGATATGTGTCGTGCCGTAATCCGCCAGACGATGCCCACCATAGACATTTTGTTCACCGAGGTTTTCGCCATGATCCGCTGAGATGATAATGACGGTATCATCCAGTATCCCCTGTGCAGCCAGCGTTTCGATGACGCGCCCGACCGCATCATCCACATAGCGCACCGCTGTATCATAGCCGTCAAACATGCGTTTGACCGCGTCCATTGAGTCGATGATGTGCGGCTGTCGCGGGTAGGTCGCCTCAAAACGCGCCTGATTATGCCCGTAATCAATGAGTTCCTGTGCGGATTGTGGGCCATAGCTTTTCCAGTGCGCGGCGCGGACCTCTTCGGTCAGCCAGTCGGGGGTGGGTTCGTGCAGAAAATCAGGTTTGTAGTGTTCCGGCGTGCGATAAGGCTGGTGCGGATCCCAGAAGTTGACGTGTAGGAACCAGTTGTCGTTTTCACGCTGATCGTCCAGCCATTTATGTAACAGTGGCTCTACATCGTCCACGATATCCATGCCACGCTTGCCGGAATTATGGACTTCGGAAAAGCCTGCATACCAGTGCCAAGCCGAATGTCGCTCTCCGAAGGAGCTAATCGAAGCGGTGTGCATACCGGTTTTGCGCAACTGTGCCATGAAGCTGGTCTTGCCCAACCTGGACGAAAAGCGCCGCTCGTCCCCCTCGCTGAACATCTCCGAGCGCGGGCCGCCATGATCTACAATGCCGTTATGTACCCCAAAGCGCCCGGAAAACAACGCTGTCCGACTGGGCAAACACGGCGAATCCGAACAATAGCAGTTCGTCAGTTGTAGTGACTCCTGGGCCAACTTGTCGATATTCGGGCTGGTTGTGCGCGGATAGCCATAGCAGCCCAGATGATCGGGACGCAGTGAGTCAATATCAAAATACAGAATGCGCGGCATGAATTCCCCTTTTCCAGATGTAACATGTGAAATTTTACAGGCAAGCATAGCGGATCTACATGATCCGCGCATTCCAAACGATATAGTCCCCCACGCCGAACAACGACGAGTATAGTCTACAGTCGCGCCACAACAGCATACAGGAAGCGCTATGCTGAGCGGCACGACCAGCGAATGCTTCTTTATGCCTCTTCAACCAGTGCAGCCACAAAGTCAATTTCGAGAATCACCTCATTGCTAATGTTCGCCACCCCCGGTGCGTTAGGAATCGTGATGGAGAAGTCCCGATATAAAATCGTCGTGGTGGCGCTGCCGCTGATGCGCGTCTCGCTATCGACGGTCACTGTCGCCGCAAAGTTCACCGGGCGCGTTACATCACGCACCGTCAGATCACCAATGATCGTGAATTCCAGCGTATCGCCCACATTGACCGGGCCTTGCGGCATCCCTTCAAGCGCAGTCGGCACGAAGTCAGAGAACTCGAACTCGTCACGCGAAGACTCTAAAATCCGCGCTCGTAGCGCCTGATTGCGGAAAGTGTTATCCGTCGCCAGGGTGCGCACATTGATGCGGATTGTCCCTACCTGTGATTGTGCGGGGTCTGCAAAGTCGACGATCATATCGCCGCCCACCTGATCGGTCACACCGACTACTGTGATGCGATTGCCGCGCAGGTCTTCGTCGATGTTAAAGCGTGCCTCACTCTCTTCCAGCACAATGCGGAACAGGGCACGGGTCGTTTCACCATCTGCTACCTCACCACCGGCATCAGCCACGGGCGCTTCGGTCATCTCTGCTTCAGGCATCGCCGCTTCGGTCGCTTCGGGGGCTGAGTCGATTGCTGGCTGGTTTGCCATTTCTGTACTCATCGCCGCTACCTGTGCCGATTGCGCCTCTAACGTGGCCTGCGCATCGTCTAACCGGGCGGCGAGTTCGGCATTTTCCGTCGCCAGTGCGAAGGCGTCGTCATTGCTCAAGGTCGGCACCGCGTTGATGTCGAGCGTAGGCGGAGCAGGTGCTTCGCTGGCTTCGCCGTCACCACCGACGACTGCGTTATAGACCAGTATGCCGCCCCCGGCACCAACCCCTAGCAGAGCCAATGCCGCGATGACATAAACTAAAATGTTGCGAGACATATCACTTCTCCATGTGTTTGTAACCAGCTTATGCATGTGCGAACCAGACGCGCACCACAGCAATGAACCACTTTTGTAGTGAGAACTTGTTTAGAACCCGTTTAGAGACCCGTGACGTTTTCAAATCTTAATCGAGGTTCGCAGGCACAAGACAATGGAAACATTTCCAAAAAATTATTGTTTTCTCGCTAAAAACGTTGATCCTACAGATTGAAATCATGTTCAATTAATTTTTCACGCGAGAACACAAGCCTTAATTTATTCTGTGTTTATGCAAAATCAACGAAAAAAATTTGCAGTGTCGCCCCAAGATTGTTAGACTGTAATGTGTGATTGTTCCATAAGCATTCGTGCATTTTATGCCACTGTATAGGTACGCACGCGCTACGCGTGAGCATTCACAAATAGAGTGCTTTTGGAATAGTCAACAAGTATTGTTTAGAACAGGAGCCAAGTATGTCGAAAAAATCTCTTAGTCTATCTTTAGTTCTGGCGCTCATGCTCACGGTCCTCGCCGTTGGTATGGTTAACGCTCAGGACGAAGCCCCGGACCTCTCCGGTGAAGAAGTAACGGTCTTCGGCGCTTTCACTGACGCCAGTGAAGTCGACGCAGTTAACTCGATTTTTGACAACGTTCAAGAAGAAACTGGCGTAGAAGTTCTCTACGAAGGTTCCAGCGACTTTGAAATCCTCATCAACACCCGTATCGAGGCCAATGACCCGCCCGATATTGCCTGCTTCCCGCAGCCCGGTCTGATGAACCGCTTCGCGGATGAAGCCCTCGACGTTTCCGAAATCCTCGGTGAAGAATACCTGCTCGAACAGTATGACCAGAGCTGGCTGGACATGGCGACGGCAACTGACGGCAGCGACAAGATGATTGGCCTGTGGAAGCGTATCGTTGTCAAGAGCCTCGTGTGGTACAACCCGCAGATGTTCGCTGACTTCGGCTACGAAGTGCCCACCACCTGGGACGAACTGATCGCACTCAGCGACCAAATCGTTGCCGATGGCGGCACCCCCTGGGCGATCTCGATGGAATCTGGCCCCGCCACCGGTTGGGTCGGCACCGACTGGATCGAAGATATCATGCTGCGCACGACCACGCTTGAAAACTATGATGCGTGGACCATCCCGACCAGCCCGGACGAGCGTCTGCTCTTCGAAAGCCCCGAAGTACAGCGTGCGTTTGAACTGTTTGGCGATGTCGCGCTGGCCGAAGGCTATGTGCTCGGTGGCGCAGATCGTATGCTGAACGTCAGCTTCTTTGATAGCGGTGTGCCGCTTATCGAAGAAACCGCCTTCCTCAATAAGATGGGTAGCTTTATGCCGCCGTGGATCGACCCGGAAAGCTACGACGTGAACGTGGCTGAAGACGGCAACCTCTGGTACTTCGCCTTCCCGCCGATTGACGAAGAATTCGGTACTCCGGTCCTCGTCGCTGGTGACGTTTGCTCCATCTACAACGACACCCCCGCGACCCGCGAAGTCTTCAAGGCTATCAGCATTGGTGCCAACTACCAGGAATCGGTTGAATCCGGCACCTTCTTCGTACCGCAGGCCGACGCTGACATCGAGTGGTATCCGTCGCAGAACGTCGGTATCGCCGAAATTCTGGCGAACGCCAGTGCCTTCCGTTTCGACGGTGGTGACTTGCAGCCCGCAGACGTGGGTGCCGGTTCCTTCTGGCAGGGTGTGGTTGACTACGTTGGTGGTGGTGAACTCGAAAACATCCTCGGCGAAATTGACGTCGCGTGGCCCACTGAATAACCCATAATCACAGTTCTCACCGGGGCAGGGCAAATCGCTCTGCCCTGGTTGGGCAATTCATCTATTACTCAGTCAGTTTGGCAATAATTCCTCTAATAAGGAAACTGCGCGGGATGATCACGATAGGCCATCTGCGTCCTTCCAAATCGGTGGTGATGCATCCATCCACCCATGACTGTAAGGTGTATCGTCTAATTGATTTATGCCCAACACCCGCAATGTGTGCTCAAGGGTGATTTACAGCATATTCATATGCAGCAGGGTAACGCATCCACCGATAAATAGAGCAAAATGATTTTGTAAGGAGCATTACGGTATGCAACAAATCGATCAGGGCGGTCAATCGTCCGCTACGACGGCACAGGATAACCCGGTTATCCGATTGTTTACGGAAGGGCCGGGTCGTCTCCTCGTTGCGCTGGTGGTGCCGATCATTGGCTTCATCATCCTGCAACAGAGTTTTATCTTCATGCGCGACAGTGAGGCCTCTAAATTCGCCATCGGTGTCGTCGCCATTATCATCGGCGTATTTGGCGTGTGGTTCCTGTTCATCACCACGAACTTTCTGGTAGAACAGTTCCCGCCCAATGTCCGCGATGCATTACGACCATTCGTATTTGTCGGCCCTGCGATGATCGTGCTGGGAGTTTATCTGCTGTACCCGACAGTGGAAACTGTCCGCCTGAGCCTGCAAAATGACGGCGAATGGGTCGGCTTTCAGTGGTACGAGCGGATTTTGACCGAGCAGGCTTTCCAGAGCATCATCGGCAACAATATTTTGTGGATTGTGGTGGTCACAGGAAGTACGGTCAGCGTCGGCCTATTGATCGCCGTCCTTGTGGACCGCATCGGGCGCTGGGAACCCATCGCCAAAGCGCTGATCTTCCTGCCGATGGCAATCTCCGCAGTTGGGGCCAGCGTCATCTGGAAGTTTATGTACGAAAACCGCACCTCACCTGAACCTGAAATCGGCTTTCTGAACGCCATCCGCGAGACATTCTTTGGCGTCGAGGGCATCGACTTCATCCGCTCCTCGCCCATCAACAATTTTGCGTTCATGTTCATCATGTTCTGGATGCTGACCGGCTTCTGTATGGTGATTCTCTCGTCGGCTGTGAAGGGCGTCCCCGGCGATCTGCTGGAAGCAGGCCGCATCGACGGCGCGAGTGAAGTTCGCATCTTCTTTAGCATTATCATCCCTGTCATCGCGCCGACCATCCTCACCGTCACGACAACTGTCTTGATTATGGTGTTGAAGGTGTTCGACATCGTCTATGTGTTCGGCGGGCAGTTGTATGACGCCGATGTGATTGCCAACCGCATGTTTAGAGAGATGTTTACGAACGCCAATTACGGCCTCGCCAGTGCCCTTGCGATGGTGCTGCTGATCGCCGTGATTCCCATGATCGTCTGGAATATTCGACAGCTACAGAAGGCGAGATAACCCCATGAACTTTGATATTAAACAAGCCCTCACACGCGGTCCAGTATTCTTTACGGTTATCTTGATTTGTCTGCTGTGGACGATCCCCACCGGCGGCGTATTGATTAGCTCCTTCCGCACCGAACGCGCCATTAACACCAGCGGATGGTGGGAAGTGTTCGCACCCACACGCATCAACCCGGAATTCCGCGATCTGCAAAACGAACTTGATCGCAGTATGCTGCCGCTCAACCGTGCGAATGAACAGTTGGAAGAAGCGCAGGCCGCCCTCGCTGATGCCGAAACCGCGCTCGCCACTGCCAATGACGCCAATGACGAAGAAGCCGCCGCCACCGCACAGACCGCTATCGACGAAGCCAACGAAGACATCGCCAGCATCCAGACCCGCATCACCGAACGTCTGGAACCGAATATCGTCGAAGCACAGGCCGCCATCGACAACGCCGAAATCCCGCGCAATATCAGCCTGTTCTCGGATGCATGGTTCGACCAGTGGACGTTAAGCAACTACGATGCTGTGTTGAACTCAGAGAACATGGGGACGGCCTTCGTCAACAGTCTGCTGGTGACAATTCCGTCGGTTGTCATCCCGATTACGATTGCCGCGTTCGCTGCTTACGCGTTCGCGTGGATGAACTTCCCCGGTCGTAACCTGTTCTTTGCCATCGTCGTGATTTTGATGGTGGTACCGCTGCATGTGGCGCTGGTGCCGCTGCTGCGCCTGTATAGCGCCAACGACCTCAGCGGAACTTACCTGGGAATTTGGCTGGCGCATACCGGATTCGGTATGCCTCTAGCGATCTATCTGTTATATGGCTACATCTCGACGATTCCAAAGGAGATCATGGAATCGGCGCAGGTGGACGGCGCATCGCCCTTCACGACGTTTACGCGGCTGGTGCTGCCGCTGTCCGTCCCGGCGATTGCCTCGTTTGCCATCTTCCAGTTCCTTTGGGTGTGGAACGACCTGCTGGTCGCGCTTGTGTTCCTCGGTACACAGGTCGAGAATCGCGTGGTCACCCGTGAATTGCAGGAACTCGTCGGCTCAAAGGGGCAAGACTGGGAACTGCTGACCGCCGGGGCCTTCATCACCATGACCGTCCCGCTTATCATCTTCTTCGCACTGCAACGCTACTTCGTGCGTGGCATGATGGCAGGCTCGGTCAAAGGCTAAAGCAACATCTCACCAACACATCTCACAGGGGCGGCTCCGGCAGGAACCGCCCTTTTTGTTTTGGGCTTTCGCTGTAGCTGTCTGCGCAAGAAACGACAGGCCGCCCCAACTGGCGACGGCGATTGACACTTAAAGTCGTGTCGCTGCCAGTGGAGCGGCAACTGTGAAGAGAAGGAGATGTCTACATGTGTATGACGCGATCAATACGTGCCGTCTTACGTTTTCGCCAGACCACGCGACTGATCGTCCACCATCAGCGCGGTACTCGCTTTGAATGAAAGTGCGTTCTCGCGCATTGAGTTGCGGTCACAAATGCTGATCCGCACCGGGACCGTCCCCAGGGTGCATTGCGCCGCGATTTCCTCCAACGCGGTGCGACGCTTTGTGCAATCTGCATTGGGTAGCGCCAGCACGGCGGCAAGCTTCGTGATCTGCCCGCCTTCGGATGAATACGCCAGTTCGACCATCAGCCCGCTGGCATTCAAGTTGTGTCGCTGGCAATATCCGGTGATGACCGCGCCCATATGTGCGGCGATGGCCCCTGCCAAAAAGCTCATGCAGCCCGGTGCACCGTCACTTACGGCAACGGAAAGGGTGGTTTCGTCTACATTGACGAGTTGTTCGCTATCGTCGTAGGTCGCTGTAATCGAAGGCATCATAAATCCCCTAAAGAACTGTGCTTTATTCAATATCTTCATTGTGTCACGATGTTTGTAACCAATGGTCATGGATATGACAGGAACATCGGCGCTCGTCTGCGCTACAATACGCCCATGTCTTAAGACTCAGCGGGGAGAGGGTACGATGCTGCTGGCATTTGATATTGGAAACACGAACATCCACATGGGGCTGTGGCACAACAACGCATGGGTGCTCAGTTGGCGGGCACGTTCAGTCGCAGATAAGATGCCGGACGAGTATGCGGTGCTGGTGCGCAACTTCCTCAACAGCGCCGATGTTGGCTATGCGGCGATTGACGGCGTGGTGATCGCCAGCGTGGTCCCGCCGCTGACGACTTCGTTTGCCGATCTGGTCGAACGCTACATGAAATGCCATCCGGTGGTGGTGAATCACTCGATTAACGCGGGCGTGAAGATCGACATTGACCAGCCGCAGCAGGCAGGGGCAGATCGTATCGCTAACGCGGCAGCGGTCGTCGCGTTGCATGGCGGCGGTCCGGCGATGGTGGTCGATTTTGGCACATCGACCAATTTCGATGTAATCACAGCGGAAAACGCGTACATCGGAGGCGCACTGGCCCCCGGCTTGATGGTGACGCACGACGCGCTGGTCGGACGGGCGGCGCGTCTGCACAAGGTCGAACTTTCACCGCCGCCAGACGCAGTCGGACGTAACACGATCCACGCATTGCAATCAGGGCTGTTCTGGGGCTATGTCGATCTGATCGAGGGATTGGTGCGGCGCATCAAGGACTCGCTTGATGCACCGGACGCGCAGGTCATCGCTACCGGCGGTCTGGCCCGCCTGATTGACGCCCACAGTGACGCCTTCACAAAGATCGTGCCAGAACTAACGCTTGACGGCCTGCGCGTGATCTACGAACTGAATACGCAATAGTGCCGAATTCCGTTCAGATCGTACATCCGGCGCTGTGTGCATTGTCGTTATGATCCGTGTGTATTAGGAAGCCCACCGCGCCATACGCTGATGCTGCTTTTTGATGATCAGGCGCTCGTAGTGCTCGATAACCTCATCCATTAGCAAGGGCCACGTCTGCGTTTCCGCAAAAGCACGCGCATCTTGCCCCATCTGTGTGATGTTCTGGCGGTTGACAGTGATCCGGCGCACACCGTCGATCATGGCGTCTACGTCGCCTACGTCGAAGGTGTAACCTGTCTTGCCAATTTCCACAACATCGGGGATGCCGCCCACACGTGAGGCCACTACCGGCAGACCTGCCGCCATCGCTTCGGTGACAACGAGGCCGAACGTCTCTAGCGCAGACGGGAACACGAACACGTCACCGCTGGCGTAAGCCTGATACAGCGGTTCACCAGTCATGTAGCCCATGAACTTCGTGCGCGTTCCGGCAAAGTGGGCTTCCAGCGATTCGCGGGCGGGGCCATCACCGACGATGGCAAGTCGTGCTTCGGGGATGGCGTTTAGCACGCCTTTGATCCGGTCGATTTGCTTTTCGGTAGAAAGCCGCCCGACATAAATCAGCAGCGGCGCGTCGATGTCGCCATCACTCAGTTGGGCACGCATCTCTGCATTGCGGTGCTTCGGATTAAACTTTTCGGCGTCTACACCACGCCCCCACAGACCAACTTCACGCACGCCAAGCGCGAGCATTTCGCGCTGCACAGCTCGCGATGGCGCGAGCGAATAATCTGCCATATTGAAAGCGATGCGATGATAGTGGTTGATCACCGGCTCCATGATCGGCATCTTGAAGTGACGGGCCATCTGCGCCAGATCGAGGTGGAACGAGGCCAGCGTCGGCACGCCCAGCCGCTTGCCCATCAAAATACCGGGCGCTCCAATGATTGCCGGGTGGATGATGTGGACGATATCGGGCTGAAATTGCTTGACAGCACGATAGGTGCCGTAGGTCGGCGGACCCGTCTTAAGCTCCGGGTACAGCGGAAAGGTCACGCCGGGGACGGTGACAACAGGCGTTTCCTCTTTATAGGATGCGGGTGCGTTGTGCAAACGCGGCGCGACGACCATCGTCTCGATGCCGCGCCGCTGCAAATGATCCAGCAGCAAACAAACGACCGTGACGATACCGTCTACCTTGGGTAAGAAGGTCTCTGTAAATAGTGCGACGCGCATGAAGTGCCCCCTCCAGGATGTGCCGTTGAATGTTGAGTCATGACCGTTTGCTATAACACAAAACCAGCAGCATAGTCACGCATCTCGCAAAAAGTGCAAAAATGAGAGGGCTGTTATACCCGTAAGAAACACTGCGTAATCTGCGTCAAATTGACATAAGATACACGCGCAACACCACAGTACATGTGTAGTTACTGAAATCTATCTTAAAATTTCATTTTTCTTGGCTCCTAAACGACAAAACTAGTGTATGCTAGGTGTTGACAAGCAAAAACGAAGGGGCTACAATCCCAACACTTGCGGGCCTATAGCTCAGTTGGGAGAGCGCTTCAATGGCATTGAAGAGGTCATGAGTTCGAGTCTCATTAGGTCCACACAATGTCGCCGAACCCCTTCGTTCATTGAATGAAGGGGTTTTGCGTTAATTGCGCAACGTAGAAAGGTTATCGGTATGGCTGCGAATGACAAGCGTAAGCGTAATCTGATCGACGATGTCAATGAAGGCATCCGCCAGATTCTTGAAGACCTTGAAGGAATCCTGTCCCCTGAGAAACGCCAGCAAAAACCCGCACGCGTGCCTGTGCCTGTCCGCCGCGACCCGCGCCACGACCCGCGATATCGTCGCTAAATCATCACATTTGCAACTTGCTCCACAGTACGACCACAATTGAATTCAACCAGACAAGACGCCACAACGTCTTGTTCTGTACGCGTAGTCGCAGTCGCCTAATCTGCTGCTGCCAAAAACTGCCCCGTATGTTGCAACCAGTACAGGCCATTTTCGCGTGTGTCAAAGATGCGAACTGTGACACCTTGTTGAATGCACAGCACGAAGCGGACGACCGTTTGCATCTGTATGCGTGCCATACGGTTCTGAATCACTACTCCAGCATAGACCCCAGTGGACGGCAGCGGCAGCGCCGCCAATTCGTATGTCCGTTGTAGCGAATATGGCGTAAAGCTGACGCGGTGGTCCGTCATGTCGTAAAGAATATACAGCGGGCGATCATCGGGCCAATTGCGAATGGTATCCACCGATACCGACGCCCACACGTCAACGCTTTCCCGACCCATGACGCCGCTGCTTTTAATAATGACGAGTCGCCGTTGGTGCAGCCATTCGCGTTCAATACCGAACCCGAAGGCTTCTGGCGAGTTGAAGTTCATGTCATTTCCCGGCGTATAGCTTGCTATGTCCAATTTCAGGATACACTTAGTTCCCCTGTGATAGCGACCACCAAGTGACATTTTTCACAAGATAACATGACAAGTATAACGTGATACGTAATGCATCTTTCGTTATATTTATAAGTTACCATTTTTGATTGAGCAACACAGCGGTCCGCCGCACATCAGCCCACGCGATTTTGATGCTGGTCGCCTGCAAAGCGTACAGTGTATTGAGGGGCATATAACCCATACGTGAAGGATTATAAAAGGCACTACAACACACGCGCAAAGCCCCCGCCGGTTTTGTCCTGCGATGTTCTGCTGCCGGTTTCAAATTGTCCCGTCAGCGGGTATACTCTGACGCGATTGTACTAAAGAAAACATCTATTGATTTAAACTTCTGGCAGGGATGTAAGGGATGACAGAAAACCCGATTTCACCCACGGGGAAAATCGCGCTTGAAGTACGCGGGTTGACCAAGCGCTTTCCCGGCGTGCTGGCGAACGATCACATCGACCTGACGCTGCAAAAGCAGACAGTGCTTGGCCTGCTCGGTGAAAACGGCGCGGGCAAATCCACCCTTATGAACATGATTTACGGGTTATATACGCCGGACGAGGGCGAAATCCTGGTCAACGGGCAGCCCGCTACCATCCACGACCCCAACGATGCGATTCGCCTGGGCATTGGCATGGTCCACCAGCATTTTCAGCTTGTGCCGGTGCTGACTGTGACCGAAAACATCATGCTGGGCAACGAGTCGGTACGCGGTCCTTTTCTCGATCGTCGAGCGGCCCGCAAGCGTATTATGGATATTAGCCAGCAGTATGGCCTGGAAGTCGATCCTGACGCGCTGATTCAGGACTTACCCGTCGGCATTCAGCAGCGCGTGGAAATTATCAAGGCGCTGTATCGCAAGGCCGACATCCTGATTTTGGACGAGCCTTCTGCCGTGTTGACGCCGCAGGAGACGGAGGGTCTGTTTGACATCATGCGGACGCTGCTGGCGCGGGGCGTGAGTCTGATTTTCATCTCGCACAAGCTCAAAGAAGTGCTGACCATCTGTGACGATATTGTCGTGTTACGCGGTGGCAAAGTCGTCGGGCACGCAGACCCCAAACAGGCAACCCAGCAATCACTGGCGTCAATGATGGTCGGGCGCGATGTATTGTTGCAGGTCGATAAACCGCCCGCCAATCCCCGCCAGCCGATTTTAACGGTCGAGCGCGTGACCGTCCACGACGACCGCGATCTGGTCGCGGTCAACGATGTGTCGTTCGAAGTGCGCGGCGGCGAAATCCTCGGACTTGCCGGGGTGCAGGGCAACGGTCAGACTGAAATCGTGGAGGGCATCACCAGCCTGCGTAAGATCGAATCCGGGCGCGTGCTGGTGGGTGAGCACGAAGTCACACATTTGACGCCGCGCCGCGTGGTCGAAACCGGGGTGGCGCACATCCCGGAAGACCGCCAGAAGGACGGCATGGTCGGCCCATTCCCGCTGACAGACAACATCCGCCTGCAAACCTATTACGTCAGCCCGATGTCGATTGGTATCCTGTCTAACGAACACGCCATCAATATGAATGCGAAGGAACTCGTCGAACAGTACGATGTACGCACGCCGGATGTCTTCACCAAGATCGACTCGCTATCTGGCGGCAACCAACAGAAAACCATCATCGCACGCGAGTTTTCGCGCAATAATCAGATATTGATCGCCGCGCAGCCGACACGCGGCCTTGACGTGGGCAGTATCGAGTTTATTCACAACCAGATCGTGCAAATGCGCGATTCTGGCGTCGCAGTGCTGCTGATTTCTACCGAACTGGATGAGATTCTGTCGCTATCAGATCGTGTGGCGGTCATGTATGCAGGCGAGATCATCGAGACGCTAGACATCAAGGACGCAACCCGCGAGCGCGTCGGTCTGCTGATGGCGGGTATCCGCGAGGGCAGCGCAGCATCCAAGACAGAACAAGGGAATTTGTAACACATGGCAGAAGCAACCCTCCCCCCCTCGTCCGGTCCCGGCGCACCAGCCCCGACCGCGTTAATTCCGGTAGTGCGCATGTGGCGGCGGCTGTCGTCGTCGCTGGTCCCGGTGCTGGCGGTGCTGACCGCACTGATTACCACCATCCCACTGATGATCCTCACGGGTGGTGAGGGCGATGTCGGGCGTGGTTTACGTCTGGCAGGGACCGCATACAGTTCCCTGCTGGAAGGCTCGTTGGGCGTGGCCTTTAACCCCATGCTAGACGAGGACGATGTCGCTGCTGCGTTGTTGCTGGCAGAGGCAGAAAGCGAATCGTCAGAAGGCGAGGCGTTAAATTCGCCGATCACCCGGCCTGACCTGCTGCGACTTTCCAGCCGGGCCGAAATCATTGTCCTCGAAGGTGAGGGCACCGTCCGTAACTATGGCGACACCATCAACACCTACCTGGGTACAGACGCCCTCCCCGACGAAGAATCGTTCACTGCGCTTGGTGAGCGCATACCCACCTTGCAGGAAATCGGCGCGAATAATCTACGCCAGTTCGAGCAGTTGATCCTCGCCCTCAACGAGCAGGAGCGCCGCGAAGTCAGCGCCCTGGGGCGTGAATATGGCGAGCGCGAGTCGTTGACTGACGAGGATGTCGCTGCGATTGTGGCCTTTGAACCCGTCGCCGCCGAATACGAGGCCGACGATCTGCGCGACTTTCTGGTGATTCTGGGCGATAACAGTATTGTCGCCCTCACGCGAATGCTGGAACAACTCGCCGTCCTTGACGCGCTGGAACTGGACCCGAACGACCGCGACGCCCGCGACATTGCCGCTATCGTCGAACTGGCGGCGGGCAGCGATACCGGTGTGGCCCGTGTCATCGAACTGAATGAGGTCATGGAACGGCTGTCGGCGGCGGGCATCGGCAACATCGAACAGCTATCCAACCAGTTGCGGCTGACGCTGCGCCTGTACGATGCGGGCCTTGTCTCAAATCAGAATATCGCCGTCGCGCTGCGCGAGGAACTGCCTCCGGCGTTGGAAGCCAATAACGTCGTGTTGCGCCCTAAGAATCGCGTGCTGGTTGATCCGGGCAATACGGGTACATCCGCTATCATCTATGGCGATAGCAACACCCCAGATGACCCCGACGACGATGTACCGGAAGTCGCCTATTTGCGGGCCTTTGGTGGCACGTTCCTGTTTTTCCCCGATAACCTCGAAGAGACGCTAACACGCTCGATTCCGTTTGTGATCGCAGGGTTGGCGGTCGCGCTTGGCTTTAAGGCCGGGTTGTTCAATATCGGTGCAGAAGGCCAGCTATATATTGGCGCGACGCTGGCAGCGTGGGTGGGGTTCGCCTCCCCCTGGAGCGATACGCCGCGCCTGTACGTCGCCATCGGGATTGTGCTGATCGCCTTCCTCGGATTCGCCTATGTGCGTTTCAGACCGAAAATTATCCGGCCTGTGTCGCTGACAACGACCACCGCACAAACGATCCAGATCGACACCGGGCGCATTCGACTGATCATCGGCGGCATCGTCGGGGCGGTGGTAGCGCTGCTGCTCGTTTTCGGCAGTACGTCGCTGTTCCACATTATGCTGATGCTGCTGGCGGGAATCCTTGGCGGCGCACTGTGGGGGTTCATCCCCGGCGCGTTGAAGGCGTTCACCGGGGCGCACGAGGTCATCAGCACGATCATGCTTAACTTTGTGGCGATCCGCTTCGTGGATTGGCTGATTAAATCCAGCGATCCGGTCATCCTGCGCGATATGGAGGCGAGCGCTCCGCGTACGCCTTTCATCTTTGAGACAGCGCAGTTGCCCAACTTCGACACGATTTCACTGTTCATCATCCTTGCCGCCGGGGTCTTGACCACCGGGCTGATGCTGTACAACAATCGCGACAAAGTTTTCGATCAACCGACGCTGGCAATCGGCCCGGTGCTGTGGGGCGTGCTGGTAGTGCTGCTTGGCCTGTTCTTGCAGTGGATCAACGTGCGCGGGACCCTGCACGTCGGCCTGATTCTGATGGTATTTACCGTCTGGTTGGTCGATTGGTTCCTTGAACGCACGACAATGGGCTTTGAACTGCGAACGGTCGGCGCGAATCAGGACGCGGCCCAGTATGCGGGGATGAGCGTCGCCGGGAATATCGTACTGGCGCTGACGCTTTCCGGTGCGCTGGTCGGTCTGGCGGGGACGATCCAGATCAGCGGCGTGCAGTTGTACATGGAACCGGATTTCTTCTCCGGGTTAGGCTTCGACAGTATCGCCGTGGCGCTGCTGGCCCGCAATGTCCCGCGCAACATGATCGCCGCCGGGATTTTGTGGGGTGGCCTGTTGACCGGGTCTGGCTTAATGCAGGAACGCGCCGAACTATCGAGCGACCTTGTCAAGATCATTCAGGCGCTTATCATCATGTTTATCGCCGCCGACGCGATTGTCCGCTATCTGTATCGCGTGCCAGAAGACGACGGACGCACACAGACGACCTTCTCGGCAGGCTGGGGCGGTTAGCACGACTGACCAACGACAGGAGCGGCCCATGTCTATCAAGCTAGACATCATGAATCGTGTGTACAACGAGGGTGTAGTGGCGATCATGCGGGCCAACAGCCCGAAAAGTCTATTACAGGCAGCACAAGCCATCCATGCGGGTGGTTTAAGCGTGATTGAGGTGACGATGACCACGCCGGACGCGCTCGATGTTATCCGGCAGGCCGCCGGGGAAATGGCGGATCGCGTATGCATCGGTGCTGGCAGCGTGCTGGACGCGGAGACGGCCCGCGCTGCCATCCTCGCCGGGGCGAAGTTTATCGTCACCCCGGTGCTGGATATAGGCGTCATCCGCACAGGGAATCGCTATAGCGTCCCCGTGATGATGGGCTGCTATACGCCCACAGAGGCCAAAGTCGCGTGGGAAGAAGGAGCAGACGCAGTGAAACTGTTCCCCGCCACGCAAGGCGGCCTCAGCTACATGAAAGCGTTACAGGCTCCGCTGCCGCAAATTGACTTCATCCCCACTGGCGGCGTTAACCTCGATAACGCGGCGGCGTTCCTACATGCGGGCGCGTTCGCACTGGGGGTCGGCAGCGCCCTCGTCAGCGGATCGCTGCTCGAATCCGGCGACTTCGACGAAATCACCCGCCGTGCATCGGCCTTTCGCGCCATCACGCGGGAGTTTCGGGCGCAGGCAAGCTAGATATCCTCCGGTGGCATTGCGCCGCACTAGCCTTCGATCCAGGCCACCATTTCCGGGGAATACCGTTCAAGTGCCCAGCCCTCCAGCCGTTCCAGCATCTCGGCAGACAGACGTTCGGGGTGATTGTTCCATAGAGAAATCGTGGGTTGGCTAACCTCTATGTAGTCTGCGATGTCCTGCTGGATATAGCTGTTGCCGGTATGACGCGTCTTATCCGCAATCATGGCTTTGGCGATACTGCGATGCGTGTTCTCCTCAATGTAGGCGCGAATCTCCGGGCAGGGCCTGAACCACTCATTCTGCCCGATCCGGTGATCCGCGAATAACGTGTGAACGTAATACTCGTCGTGTGTGTAACCGGGCATGAATCCGCTAATCTCGATATTGGGATGCTCGCGCCGCCACTCGCGCATTCGCCGTGGAACGTTGTCCGTTTTACCGATTTTGAACAGGTTGGTCGGTGGATTATAGAGGAAGTAGATCGTCACAGCATTGACTCCACATAAAAAATTGACGAAAACATTATATAATACATTATATTTCACATTTACTTTATTTTTAATCAATTATTTATGAAATTTGACTGCTGCGCCTTCGGCGCACACAATAGATGGAAAGAATAAAGTATCGGACAGCAAAGGACGCTGCCTGTGTGTGATGAGCGTGTACGTATCTCCTGCGTAGGACTCTGCCGCATTCTTGATGCGCGAGGCCACTATCTGCTTGGACTCAACCAGAACCGGTTACAAAACGGCATCCGCGTGTTGATGGCACTGGGCGGCGGCTATGAGTTGTTCGACTTTGATGTGCTCAAAGCGTGGAATGGACAACGTGAGAGCGACGAGCCGGACTTGCGATTTTTCACCACCCGACGACACATTGACGCGGTGCGGGCGTGGTTTGCGACGCGGTCCGGGCGTGAGGCGACGCCAGTCCGTGAATTAATTGAGGAACTGGTGGACGAATACGCTGTGCTGCCCGGACTGTCGCCCGGTGACCTCAAGACTCAGATTCTCCAAACGGTCGAGCGCGACCGCATGACCGCACGTGGCGGTGTCGCCGGGGAACAGACGCATTACTTCATCGAGATTCACGCCGTCACCTTCAACGATCCCGCGATGCTGGCGCAGTTACAATCGGCGCAGGCGACCGAACGCGGCCTCTTCTGGGTGACGGCAGACGACATCCGGCGCGGATACCTGGCAGAAAATCCTGCATTACGTGTAGACGCCGATGTGTTGCTGGGCAAATGAGTCGCCTTCGCGCTTGCCAGAATAGAACCTTTGGTCTACAATGGAACATCTAACAAACAACCCCGTTTTCGATTACACTAGGGACACATCGATCCCCACGAGAGAAAAGAGCGAGAACGCGCATGGCGAGAAAAAAGAAA
>DAOTXA010000330.1:0-5300 GCA_034435595.1 Anaerolineae bacterium
GTACGGCCCTACATAGTAAACACTGTCTGTGAACAACTCGGTAAATGGCTCAAAATCCAGCGCCGACAACCCAAACTGGTCCACCAAGGTGGGGAGCGGGGCGCGTGTAAATGTCAGGTAGCTCATATAGCGTTTGTTAGCATCACGTAGCCCGCGTAGAGTTTGAAAGAATTTTGCCGGTAAATGCTTAAGCATTTCTTCAAATTCATCAAACATAAACACAATTCGAATTCCTTTACGCATCAATACATCTAGACCACGCTCGAAGTAACGCAGTCCCATGTATGCATAAAGAGGGTTAGTCCCGTCCTGTAAAGCCTGATATGCATCATAGAAGTTTTGTGCATCTTCCTGCTCTAAGAAAGAGAAGGGATAAAACGCCATAAATAATCGATGCATCATGATTTCGTAACCTGCCCAACACCGCTCCTGTACATCTTCTATCGGAGGAAGCGGACCCAGTAGATTGGGGTCAATAATTATTGCTTTAAATTCATTTGCATTCGTCAGATTAAGATATGCATCTTGAACCTCTGGATTGGCCAGGTGTTGCAACAGATTGGATTTGCCCACACTGCCGACCCCGATTAAAGAACAAGAGTCGGATGCACGCCACCTTTGCATCACATATCCCACCTCTTCCTTTCGGAAATCAATAGGCTGTTTACGGGTGCGAACTTCCATCAGTACATCCTCAAGTTAACTCAGTTATAATCATTTATTATGACATCGTCATGCCAGTTTGTCCACGAATCGGGATACATCAAATGCCAGCAAGGCTTTATAATTCTGATCCGACTGAGGGTAGGTGATAAGGACAGTACTATGAGTGAAGTATCGCCAAAGCAGTATCATTACTACGATCTCGTGATGGCGTTATTCGTAACGATACTATTGCTCAGCAATGTGTTGAGTAGTGCCAAAATCATTGACTTGGGTAGACTCGGCGGGTTTAAGATTATTTTTGATGCAGGTACACTCGTGTTTCCCATCTCTTATATTTTTGGAGATATCCTTACTGAAGTATATGGATATCAAAGAGCAAGACGCGTAATTTGGGCTGGATTCGGTGCAATGATTCTATTCGGTTTCTTTATTTGGCTTGCTGGTATCTTGCCCGGTGAAGATCAATGGGATGCAGATGTGGGGCAAAACTCATATAGTTTGATTCTGGGCGGATTTCCCGGTTTGATTTTTGCTAGTCTTACTGCGTATTGGATAGGCAACTTTAGTAATAGCTATGTTATGGCAAAAATGAAGGTCTTTTTGCAAGGGCGTTTCGTATGGTTGAGGACTATTTTCAGTACATTGATAGGACAGGGCGTTGACACAACAAGTTTTATCTTGATTGCCACGCTCCTCGGCGTATTCCCACCAGAAATTATCGTTCCTCTCATAGCTACAAACTACTTATTAAAGGTGTCAATTGAGGTCATCATGACTCCTATCACACTTCAAGCAATTAAATTTCTGAAGGATGCCGAGCAAGAAGACTATTACGATCGTGAAACGAATTTCAATCCGTTCCAGATCGGAGTATAGTCTCAATTGTGCAGAATATTTTAGGTGTGGTGAATTTCTAGATATTAATATTGTATCCGAGCCGCTCGACTTCTTGTTTGAATTGAGCGATGCTATTTAGCTTGATATGTTCATAACCTCTGATCATGTCAGGTAATGATGCTAGAGCAACGATCTTATCATAATTCTCTTCGTTCAATTCATTTAGAGCATTCATCACCATAGCCTTATATGCAGTGATCAACCGCCGTTCAGTTCTACGCACCTTCGCATAACCGAATATATCCAGCGCTGTCCCACGCAGAAATCTCATAATGACGAGAAGACGATATATACTATTAAACCATTTCCCCAACTTAATCTTCTTTTTCATACCAAGTGATCTCAATAATGGCGGATGGAGCATATAACTTAGCTCGATATTCGCTCCAAACTCTCGCTTAATTGCGTCTTCAAATCCTGCTGTCAAATGCAAGCGTGCAACCTCGTATTCATCTTTGTATGCCATTAGCTTGAATAAATAACGGGCCGCGGCCTGGCTCAATTTCATGTCTTTAAAACCATTGCGTTTCTCGATATCTATCACGTTTTGCACAAATGATGTGTATTCTTGTGCGTATTCTATGTTTTGATATTCAATTAATTCACTAACACGGTTATCTAGAAGCGCCTTTAGATCGCTTTTCACGCGCATCTGAGCGACCATGTCAACTGCTTTAGGATTTGTTGTTATATTAGATTTTATTTCACCAGAACGAACCCACTCTAGAGAGCTATACCACTCATGATCAGCGACAGCACGTCTTCCTGCTCGAAAGGCAGCAATGTTCTTCTGTATGGCAACACCATTCAATGTGACGGCGTACTCAATAGCTTCGTGATGAATGGGGATAAGCCCTTGCTGATATGCAGCACCGATTACAATTAAGTTGGTCTGCATATGCGTGCCAAACAATATCTCAGATAAACCGGTTGCATCAAAATGAAAATTGTTTTCCTGATGTGTGTTGTTATCAATTTCCCGTATCAAACGTTCTTCGTTCGGGAATTTCGATGATACAGACGATATCATACTACCTGTTGCAATTACGCTTGTGGATACAACGGCAGAAGTCCGCTTATTATTCACCCGTGACAAATTTGAGAATTCAGACCCGGAAAGCAAATCAAAAACTAAATAGCAATCAGTGGATCCATTTGGAACCTTATTAGCAGCATCTACGATTTGGTCGAATAAGCGTAAGTTCGATACAACTGGGCCGCCTTTCTGACTCAAACCTGTTTGATCCAATCCGCGCACAAAGACTCCATCTAGCAAAGCTGCGGTGCCCAGAATCTGATTCGCGGTCACAACGCCTGTGCCACCAATGCCTACCATGTAGATATTATATTCATCAAAAGTAGGGTAGGTAGGATCGGGTAGTTCGACATCGACCTCAAACGGAATTGTTTTGGGTTGTGAGTCTACATTCGGTATTACGCTCACAAATGCCGGACAATCACCTTTCAGACATGTGAAGTCTTTATTACAGGATGCTTGATGAATTTGCGTCTTCCGACCATATTCTGTATTTACGGGTACCACGCTCAGGCAATTCGATTTCGCACCACAATCTCCACAACCCTCACAAACTAACTCGTTTATCATTACGCGCCGAATTGGATCCTTTGCTAACCCACGTCGACGCTTGCGACGCAATTCGGCAGCACACTCTTGATCATGAATTAGAACTGTTACTCCTTTCTTTTGTCGCAGAACATCCTGTGCTTCCAAAAGGCGATCGCGATGCCAGATTTTAACCTGAGTCGGCCAATCTTCTTGCGTGTGATGTTTTTCAGGTTGATCAGACGTCACAATGATTTGTGATACACCTTCGGCCAATAAAGAGTGAACAGTAGATTGGACAGACATTCCGCCATCTGCTGATTGACCACCAGTCATTGCTACCGCAGAATTGTAGAGTAATTTATACGTGATGTTAACATTGGCAGCAACAGCCTGACGAATCGCTAATGATGCCGAATGTGCGAAGGTACCATCCCCAAGATTCTGGAACAGATGATTGTTTTCAGAGAAAGGTGCAGCACCAACCCATTGCACACCTTCACCGCCCATTTGTGTGATTCCTGTAATGTCGTCATTCATCAATAGGGTCATTGTGTGGCAACCAATTCCTGCTCCTACAAGTGCATTTTCGGGTGCAACTGTAGAACTGTTATGCGGACATCCAGAGCAATAATGCGGCGTGCGACTCAACACCGGTACGGTAAGAATTTGCGGAGGAGAATCGAGTATGCGTAGACGGTCACTGATCGAGGAAACTTCAATCTTTCCATCTAACCGCTGTGCAATGATTCGTGTGATGCGATCAGGGTTAAGTTCACCATGTGCTTCAACAAGTGTGCGTCCAAGTTCATCCGTCTTTCCAACGATTTTCGGATGTTCTGCCAGAGAATATAATATGTCCTTTATAAATAACTCGATGAATGCACGTTTCTCCTCAATTACCAATATCTCCTGTAATCCATTTGCGAATTCGCGCACAATCGACGGTTCAATCGGTGAAATCATGCCTAATTTGAGTATTCTGATGCCATGATGGTTTAAGGTTTCGTTGTCGATGCGCATCTGCCTAAGTGCTTCAATCACATCGTAATATGTCTTGCCTGAAGCGATAATACCCAGCCAGGCATCTCTGGTGGGTACTGTAATACAGTTCAGACCATTAGTAACCGAAAATGCTTTCGCAGCTTTAGTGCGCCCTTCAACTAGTTCGCGTTCTAGCGAGAGGCTGAAAGGTGTCAGGAGGCGTGTGCTTTGCGTGGCTTTCCATGGTTTACCAAGATAAGTGAAATCGGGCACATCAAGTATTACTCGATCTGGAGATACTTCTGCCACGCTGAATTCGTCCGCGACATTAGTTACAATTTTGAATCCTACCCATAATCCGGAGTAACGCGACAGTTCAAATCCTAATCGTCCATAATCTAAAATTTCTTGAACATTTCCCGGGTACAAGACAGGCATGTGCGCATCAAACAGCGCAAATTCGGAATGAGAAGGCAGAGTAGATGATTTCGAAATTGGATCATCTCCAGCTATGGCTAAAACGCCACCGTACTGGCTGATGCCAGCAAAGTTTGCATGTTTGAAAGCATCACCACTGCGATCGACCCCTGGAGCTTTGCCATACCACATACCTAGAACACCGTCATATTTAGGATTGGGCAACAAATTAGCTACTTGACTCCCCAAAATAGCTGTAGCACCTAATTCCTCGTTGATCGCTGGTATAAAATGTATATTGTGTTGGGCAAGTAGAGCGGATTCGCGCTGTAAGGTGATATCTAAACCACCTAAAGGGGAACCACGATATCCAGAAATCAGGGTTGCGGTATTCAATCCCATGCGCTGATCTGCTCGATACTGATCTAAAGGAAGCCTTGTAAGCGCCTGGATGCCGGTGAGGAGAACACTTCCATTGGTTTTATAGTATCTATCATCCAATGAAAATTCATAAACAGGATCGTTTTCAGATTGAGTTTTTATTGTGGGTTTGTGGACTTGTCCAGAAAATGACATATCACCTCTAACAACTTTTCTTGTGTAATAATTTGTAACTTGTGCATACAGCATAGCATAAATTGGCTAAATAGCACAAGGTTCTTAAATTAAATAATATATAAAAACGATACAGAAATTTAGGGCTATCAATGTAAAGTTGTGCTCGCGTTCAAAAGTACTTGACAGGATACCCGACGATATTCTCGAAGATATA
>DAOTXA010000331.1:0-2781 GCA_034435595.1 Anaerolineae bacterium
CGGCGGCGGGTCCGGCATTCGCCGGGGTGTGGGCGGCGACTGGCGTCTGGGTACTGGTCCGCGCTGTGTTCGGAACGGTCCGCGTGTGGCCCGGTGTCGGCAATAGTCCGCTGCGGGTAACAGGTGGGTGAACCATGTCTTTAGAACGACACAGCAGGGTAGACCATATACCGGTTGCGGCTACGTGACAATATCACGCGAACGCGTATTCATCCACAAACGCATTACGGAACTTGCCCGCCGGGTCGATCTGTTTGACCAATGTGCAGAAATCCCCCATACGTGCATATCCGGCGCGGACCTGTGCGGCATCCATCGTAAAGACTTTACCCCAATGCGGGACCGCTCCAAATGGCGATAGCGCCGCCTCGATGCGCGGCAGCAACGCATGGACGGCGTCGCCGTTCGGCTTCCAGGTGAAGTGGATGGCAACACAGTCCTGCTCATACGCCGGACTCAACCATAGATTGTCAGCGGCGATGGTGCGAATCTCGGAAATGTGCAGCAGCGGCGAAATATCGGCAGATAGTGGGCGCAGTGCATGAATCGCGTCCAACGCCCGGTTATGCGGGACGAAGTATTCGCTCTGTAGCTCGTCACCATGACTGGGCGTGAACTCCATTTTGAAGTGCGGCAATCGCGCATACCACGCGCCGGAGACGCCGAGTTGATCTGTGCAGCGCTCGATGAGATCGTCACCAACCGGGCTGACCTTCTCGCTTGCCGGACGCACACCGAACAGTGTTTCAGGCGCTGGCCCCTCATCCATATGCCGCTTGACCCACACCTGATCAATGGTCCCCTGCCAGCGCGTGAACAGGCTGACGCTATACGCTGCCGATAGCACTTCGTCCAGGTGATTGTCGAGTTGTGCCATGTCCAGATTGGGATAGACGGTCTGCGCGACCTCGAAGCGCGGCAAAATATCAAGCGTGACGCGTGCCACGATCCCCGCCGCGCCGAGTGAGACGACCAAACCGGGGAAGGTATCGGGATGCTCCGCACGCGAATAATGCGCCAGTTCACCATCGTGCCTGACGATTTCCAGCGCAGAAACCGCCGCCGCGAGATTGCCATTTTTCACGCCGGAACCGTGTGTAGCGGTCATACAAGCGCCGACGACGGAAATATGCGGCAGTGACGCCAGATTGTGTAACGCGAACCCGGCGCGGTCGAGTGCGGGCGACAGATCGCCGTAGGTGATGCCGCCTTCAACAGTAACGGTGTTTGCATCGGCGTCAATCTCTACAATGCGATTTAACGCCTGCATGGAAACCAGCGCCGCGTCTGTATCCGCGATGGTGTTGAAGCTGTGCCGCGATCCGAGGGCACGCACGCGCTCATTCTCGCGGACGATGGTCTGTAGCTCGTCAAGGGTCTGCGGTGTGTGGATGGTCGCTGCACTGTAAGTCAGGTTGCCTGCCCAGTTGGTGTCGTTTAAAGCTTTTGACATGATGGATTCCCCCTCTAAACCGGTCGCTATATTTGCGCCTTACTCCACTTTGACGTAACACCCCGCCCGTGATGGATGATCGAGTACCAGCGCATCGCCGGGGACGCTCCGAATCACCCACAGCACGAAGATGTCGCCGACCGCCGCCGAGGTCATCATCGCGCCATAAAAGGTGAGGAGTCCGTTCGCGGCGATCATCCCCCACAGCCAGGGCAGCACACCGAGGATGATCAACGGTAGCGCCGCGCCGAAGCGGTACGGGGTCGCCCGCATGGGGATGCTCACATGCGCATACGGACTCAGCGAAGCGCGGTCGAAGCCGAAGCTAATTTCACCTGTGGGAACACGACCCGCGATCATCCAGCCGAGTGCGTGCAGGCCCTCGTGCAGCACAATCGACACCAACATGCCGGGGATCAGCACCGCCAGCAATGCCGGGACCGTCACCGTCTCACCAAATTGATCGCCGCCGTGTACCAGCAAAAACGCGATTACCGGCGCGAAGATCAAGGCCAGCGCCAGCCACAGCGCCGACCGTGCGATGTCCTCAATGGCGACGGAGATGTCGCGGTAGCCCTCCGGCGGACCTTCAACTTTTTCCGCATTTTCCGGTAGAGATTCGGTGTGTTCGCTCATATGCGTTCCTGTGTTTCATTGTGGTCGATTGCGGTGACGGTTCGCTAGATTTTCGCTGCGCCCTGCCGCGCTTTGAGGATGACGAGCAGCAGAGCCGCGTTTTCGATGCCGGTCAGGGGGATACGTGCCCACTCGCCGCCGGAGTCGTTGACAATCAAGTGTCCCTCGCGGATGGCGGAGCCGTTGAAGTCGTGCCACGCCAGTTCGCGCCCATCAATTTGCAAGCCGCTGGCGACCAGTGTCACGCCACCGAACGCGACCATTTGCCCATTTGCGATGGCCTGTTCTACGACCGGGCGCTTTGCCGCGAGAACAGCCGCTTCCAGACGCGCACCGAGTTCTGGCACGCGCACATACAGGTTCGTCAGCACAATGAATTCTTCTTGATCGGTGCGTAGGGTGACGCGATAGGGCGTCCGCCGTACCAGCCCGCCAAAGTAGGCGATTTGCTGCCCCTGCTGGCGCACACTGACGATATCTTCGTAGGCGATAAACGCGGTCTGCGAACCTTCTACATAGCTGAATCCGCGCTCGTAGAAGACGACCTCGCGGTTCCACAGGTGCAGCAGATACCATCCGGCGATTAACGAGGCGACGAAGATGACGACCATCGTGGCAAGGCGGGCGCTGTCCTCTTCAACCTGCCACAGCGATACAGTTACCACAAACCAGACAACGAGAACGGGAACGGC
>DAOTXA010000332.1:0-8622 GCA_034435595.1 Anaerolineae bacterium
TATTCGCTTTTATGCTCGTGGTAATATCCTTATATATTCACGCTGCTTCGCGTTAGAAAGCCATAACAAATTCACAATCCGGTGTGCAGAGGGCACAAGTCAGGCGCGTTTGCCAGTACAATAGGCACGTCGCATGATTTTAGGAGTAAATCTCATCGTCGCAATGAACATCGACCCGACGTTCCTTGAGATGTCTTTCGATACGGCGGGCGTGCGCAATTCGCAGCAACGTCTCAAAAGCCTTATTGCAGAGCTTGCCGTTGATCCATTGAAAAGCCATCAGGAATACCTCGTCAACCGCTACGACCTGGTGACGGAAGTCCTGAAACGACGTATCGCCCGTGTCATCGCCCATTGGTGTGAAAACAAGCACGATCCTGTCGGCCCCACCACCGATGCGATGATGAGCGATATTACCAACACCAGCAAGAATAATATGAGTCTGGGTGATTTCTACCGCAACGAGGTGAAATCAGCAATACATGTACTGGCCCCGACCCTCGGACTCGCCATCCCCGACGATTTCTCTGTCGAATTGGACGAGTTGGAATTTGAGTTGCTGGCGCTAGAGGAGCGCATGACCCTAAGCGGCGGCTCATCTAAAGAACCGCTTAAGCCAGAACCGAAAATGACAAGCAAAGGCGGCAGCAATATTGATGACGCTTTCACCGCCGAATGGGTCGCCGCCGATGACAGCGAACCGGTTGAGTACAAACAGGGCGATTCGCCAAGCAAGGAACTGACTATCGTCAATCCCAAGCACACCGAAGTGGTTGAAAGTAACGGGCAAAACCGTGACATCCACATCGAAGTCGTCAACATCCCGGCTCAGCAGGCATGGCAGATGATCTACAGCTTCATCGGCTACAACAGCGAATACATTCAGGGAACCATGATCCCGCGCTGGAAGCAGTACCCGGATGCATTCGATAGTGACCGCAGGTTTCTGTATAACACGTTTCTGGATACGATCCGCAACGCAACCGGGATGCAGCATGTCGCCGGGAACTTCTGGTTTGCCGACCGGCAGACGACCATTGACCAGATGTGGAGCGCCTACTTCGCCGATCTATCCAAGCATATTGGCCCCATGCTGACGGCGGCACGGCTCGACAACTCGGTCAACGATCCGTGGTGGAAGAAGCTGCGCCAGTATATGCAAGCGGAAATGCGCAACGTCTCCATCGTATGGATTTTGGCGCTCGGTATCGCATTGGTGTTTGACGGATTGACGACCTATATTTCACTCAATCAAACGCCAATGGAAGGTCTTATCGTGCCGGTGTTCACCGTACTGATTACGGCCTTATTCCAGATCGCGGATCAGTTAGTTATCAGCTATCGCAAGCGCGAATTCGAAGCTGAGGCGATTTCCGCCAAGTTCCGCGCCCAGTTCCAGCGGTTGACCAAATCACTTTCCGCGTTGGAAGAAACCAGCGAATCTTTCGTGCAGTTGAGCATGAATAAGTCAAAAGCACACGCCGACTGGCGTGCCGCCGAAGACAACCGCAAGATGGCGCGACGCGGTCGCTTCTGGTCGGCACGGATTGCCGATATCAACGTGATTGTGACCGCGTATGGCTTTGCGTTCCTGTTTCTGAATTCGACCGAACCCATGCAGGCTCTCGTCACTCAGATCGAATTCGTGCAAATGGGTCTGTGGGAAGCGATTGATCCCTGGGTGTTTCTGATGGTTGGCCTGTCAGTGACCGTTTCGTTCGTTGTCAATACCGCACAACGGACCGAAATCCTCGGCTGGTCGATGCGCCGCCTCAAGAAAGACAGTTAATTCGCATCGGTACGGCGTACCGGGGCGCGGTTCTTCGCGCCCTGCTTAACCTGCTTAAAACGAATAATCACCCCTGATGATGCCCCATCACACCATCCCGTGATCCGATGCGCACCGCGACCACTTCTCCGCTTGCCCTCTCTATATCATTCGCCGATAGTGTACAGACGACAATCGCCTTGCGCTCGCCCAATTCCTTGATTTGCGCATTGAGGAAAAGTTCGGCCCCGGTCGGTGTCGGCGTCTTATAGCTGATGTCGAGGCGTCCGGTCACGCAGGTGATGCTCTGGTCGGTTTCAGGGTCGCGGCCCGTCTCGGTGTAAAATGCGGCAATCGCCGTGCCGATGCTGTGACAGTCGATTAAGCTGGCGATCAATCCGCCGTAGACGGCACCAGGAAACGCGGTGTGCTCTTCACGCGGCGTAAAATGACAGAGGCCATGTTCGCCGTCCCAATGGGTTTTGATGTGTAGACCCTTCGGATTTAACCGCCCACAGCCGTAGCAGATGGCGATGGCTTCGGGGTAGTAATCCTGTACGGGCTTCTCAAACATGGTACGGTTCCTCGTTTCGACCGGACATTTTTCTATCGCCAGATGCGCACGTGAAAGATGCACGCCTTAGCCGGGATAGCTCATCTCGCCAACCGGGACCGGGAACGAAAGGCGATTTTCTGGCGGCGCAAGTGGACAGAGCGACAGGTCGTTATAGTGACAAGATGGATGGTAAGCGAAGTTAAAATCCAGCACCACGCGCTCGCCACTAATGCCGAGGTCCGCGCCCTTGATCGTATCCAGCAGATAGCGCCCGCCGCCATAGGTCGTTTTGCCGTTGGATGCGTCCCGGAACGGCAAAAACAGCCCGCCGCCATACCCCATCAACCAGAACAGGGTCAGGCGTCCGGCCTCGCCGTCCGGTGTCATGAAATGGGCATAAGCAAAGCGGCGATAGTGCAGCGTGCCTTCCGGTAGTTCGGCCTCGAACGTCTCCGGCTCGACCTCGCGGTCTACACTGACGACAAAGCGCCACACCGGATCATAGTCTGCGTACTTTAACCCGTTGAACGCCGCCTTTTGCGCGTCCGTCAACGCGGAAACCGGGTGCGTGTGGAACAGCGTATCGCGTGCCATGCGCCAGACCTGCGCCGCATGTGCTGTATCGCTATCCGCACGGACGGCGGCATAGAGTTCGGCGACGATATGGCGATACTGCGCCAACTGCGCATAATCGTAGGATGTTCCCATAGGTGGCAAATGTCTCCAGTGGATTTTGTCAGCCTGATGGTAAATCATCCGGGTCCGTGATGCCAGTGAGGGCGACAACGGTCATTGGCTGATTCCTCACAACGGCGTATACTAAATAGTGTTACAGTTTGTGATTTTTCTCTCTGTCATCCGAGTCTCAAACGGAGGCCGCACCGCATGAGCATCTCCTTTACCTGGATCGGACATTCCTGCTTTACCTTTGACATTGACGGGCATCCCATCGTCATCGACCCGTTTATCAACGACAACCCCATCACCAACACCAGCGCAGATGACATCGCCGCCGAAGTAATTCTGCTGACGCACGCGCATGGCGATCATAGCAGCGATGTCGATGCCATCGCCAAACGCACCGACGCGACCCTCGTCACCAACTTTGAATGTGGCAATGTCTACGGGGCACTCGGCGTGCAAAACATCGTGCAGGGCAACGCAGGCGGTTCGTATGACGCCGGCTTTATGCAGGTCAAATGGACCATCGCCCATCACAGTTCTTCGTTCCCGGATGGTACATATGGCGGTCAGCCCAACGGATTCCTTATTACGACCCCGGAAAAGCGTATCTACTTCGCCGGGGATACGAGCCTGTTCATGGATATGCAGATGATCGGCAACATGGATATTGACCTTGCCTTTCTGCCGATTGGTGACCTGTTCACAATGGGGCCAGATGACTCGTTGCAAGCTATCCAGTGGATTAATCCGAGTTACGTGGTGCCGATGCACTACAACACCTTCCCGCCCATCATGCAGGACGCCGCAGCATGGGCAGAGCGCGTCAATGCTGAAACGGACGCCTCGCCCATCGTGCTTGATCCCGGCGACTCGTACACGCTGGATTAGCTCGCTACTGTGAAGCGCATCCCCACGCAAACGATTGTCGCCGCACTCACCTGCGGCGACTGGCACAACCATCTTCATACGGCGGATTCCACCCTTAATTCGCTGCGCAGGCTGTACGAACAAGCATCACTGCTAGATACAGTCGCCATCGTCGCTGCACAGCATCCAATGGCAGAAACACGCGTCCGCGCTGTCTGTATATTGCATTGTTCGCGGAATTCAGGAACCGTCCCCGTGCTGATAAGCTGTCTGCATGATGAGTCAGCGCGGGTGCGCTATCACGCGGCGTATGCGCTGGCCCACCTCGCAGACTCAGACGCCATCCCCGCTCTCGCTGAACTGTTGCGCAATGATCCCGACGCCGATACCCGCTATCGTGCAGCATATGCGCTCGGCTGTCTCAGAGAGCGTGCATCGGGCCATTCTTCTGACGCAGTGACACCCCTGATTGCCGCCCTCACCGATGAGAAACTGCACGTTCGCCATAGTGCAGCATCGGCACTGGGCAAATTGCGCGATCCGCGTGCGCTGGACGCCCTTCGCGCCCTGTGTGACGATCCCTCGCCACGCCTGCGTGGTGTAGCACGTCTCGCCGTCCGCGCCTGTGAAAGCGACTAACCGATTGCGCCGGAAATCGCAGCATGAGGTGAATATCGGATAAGTTAACCGGCTGAAAGCTAAAAGCGTGTATATAAATTCATTTATTATGCTGATTTGTCGCCGGATGCTGAAGCAATCCGGCTACCAAAAAGTCAGGCCACCCACTGGAATCGGCTGTAAAATCTGGCGACGCGCCGGTCAGAGCGCCCTCCGGTGCGCTTCCGGCGCAATTTGGAGCCGTCAGCTTTAGCCAATGGCGGCAAAAGCAGATAATTTACATGTTTACAAACACCCTCTAAAAGCGACCGGCTACGAGCTATATGAGACACAGACGCTTAAACATGATTGGCGTTATAAAAGGTGAAAGAGCGCGCCGGACGGACGCGCTCTTTCAGCCTGAAAGGGGTACACACACCGGACAGCAGCACACACAACTGCTGCCCAACTGGTAATGCAAGGTCATATAGAGAGGTTCATGATGTTGGTCGTGAATGTTGTACGGCCTCTCTATGTGCCCCTTACATCGTTTTTATGTGGTGAATGTTGCAAATCTACCCCTTTAGATTTGATTAACATAGAGTGTATTTTACCTCTAATCCCAATTTTCAAAAATGTGACCGTTTTCCATGCGCGATTGGCGAAAATGCGAAACGCGCCTTTTCAGGCGCATTTCTGTTGATGCTATCTATTTGTTATGGGGACGACTACGCTTAGTCGCTCCACAGTTCGCCGCGTCCGGGGTGACCGGATTCCTGATACGCTTTAAACTTGAAGTTGCCCGTTTCTGACGTTTCCACGCTCAGGGTCGTGCATTCACCACTGTCCAGGGGGCCGAAGGTGCCAGAAGCGATTACATCGCCTCGCTTCGGATTGCCGCGATTTGCCTGATACAGTTCCCACATTACGCTGCCGGTCATGTCGCCGTCACCGCCGTTGCAGACGAGTGCAGACACCGTGCCGTTAGAAACGTTAGTGCTGCCACGGAATTCGAGCGAGCTTTTGTTCCACTCGCCAGGGGGCGGCGGGGGTGGGGGCGGCGGATCAACCGGATCGCCACAAATGACGGCCTTGAAAAAGACACTTTCTGCACTGGGTGGGGTAAAACTACTCTCGTTGCTGTGTTCAAACTTAACCGGGTAAGTTCCATCATTCTGCGCACCAAGTTGGATATTGGGGAAAGTCTGCCATTTATCCTCGCCGTGATCGGAGATGAACGTGCCGTTCCCAAATACAGTTACTGTAAATTCCTCGTCCAACTGCCCTTGATCGCAGGGATAGGTGCCGCCGTCGTTGCCACCACCAATATGGCAACCCTGCTCAGGATGACCAACGCCGGATGCTACTGTCATGAATACGTCATCCATGTCGGTATTCAGCGTGACATTGGCTTCAAAGATCGAGGGGACGCGACCATCACTTTCGTGGAACACTTCACCGCTGTAAGTACCGAGGACTTCGTACCCCGACGGACAGGTGAGTGTAGGTTCCGCTGAGACAGCCGCGTGTGCGGGCGTCGGTGCGAAGGCGGTCAGCGCTACAAGCGCCAGTGCCGCCACCGTAAATGCGAGTGCGGTCTGTCGTGCGAAGGTTTTGCGAAATGCGATCATGTAGTTTCCCTACCTTTTCAAAGTGTGCACAACTTCTTGATTACTATGCACAAGGAACGCGCAATATTTGTTTTTGCATCGGCTGCGGTGTAACACGTTTCTTATGCTTATCGTTAAATCGCTGTAGAGTCGCCAATGTGGCAAGAGTAAGATAAAGAAAACATAAATATTGCATTGAAGAAATTTAACACGAAAATATAATATAGCGGATACAACCCATGCCGGGTATGCAACAAAAAAAGACGTGCCTTCTCAGACACGCCTCTCCAAGTTGCTATACGTTAGCTAACTAGTCGCTCCACAGTTCGCCGCGTCCGGGGTGCAGCGGGTGCTGCGTAGCGCGGAACTTGAAGTTTCCGCCCAGACCCATAGTCGAAGCACTCAGCGTCGTGCATTCACCGCTGGCAAGTGGTCCAAACACGCCGCTGGCGATCACGCTACCACGCTTGGCATTGCCGCGATTTGCCTGATACAGTTCCCATGTAGACTGGAAGGTCATGTCAGAGCCACCGTTGCAGACGAGTGCAGACACCGTGTCGTTAGAGACGTTGGTGCGACCGCGAAATTCCAGCGAACTTTTGTCCCATTCCGGTGATGCGGGCTGACCGCAGACAATCGCTTTGTAAACCACACTTTCCGCGGTGCGATTAATGCTGTTGTTGCTGTGGCGGAAGGTGACGCCGTAGGTTCCAGCCGATTGGTAACCATAGTCGATGCTGCCGAACAATCCCCACTGGTCGTTGCCATGATCTGGCACGAATACAGTACCGCCAAAAGCATCAATGAACATTTCTTCGTTCAACTGCGGCTGATCACAGGGGTAACGGCCATCGTCGTTGTTATCACCCATCTGGCAACCAAGATCGGGATGCCCCATTGAGGTCCACACAGTCATGAATACAGAGGTCATGTTCTGCGGCAGCGCTACGGCAGTGTCGATGCGCCAGGGTGCGCGGCGGTCGGTAATGACGGCGAGCAACGCTTCAGATTCAAGCAGGACGTTGTAACCAGCCGGACAGGTCAGGTGCGGTTCTTCGGATTGCACAATCTGCGCAGCGTCAACGGGGGTGGGGGCCAGGGCCACAAGCGCGATGAGCGCCAGCGCCACGATGAAAAACACGAGTATGGTACGGTTGGTGCGATGTAGTGTAAGTTGCATGTTTGTTCCCTTTTTGTGCCTGGATGAGTGCAAAATAGTTTGATGATGTTGCGACTGTGATGTGCTGTTGCGCTGTGCAATGCGCCTCACGTCAACACTTAAATCGAATGCTACAGCAAAATGTTTCACCTTGTCGCGTCAAGGATTGGTGATCTGAGCCTTAAGAAAAGACGGAGCCTCAAGAATTCTTACGAAGAATGTAAACGAATCTCGTGTGTTTTCCCCGAAGATTGTGAGATTTCGCTGTGATCTTCTGCACGTTCTTGAGAGTCTGGTAAAGAAGAACAATTTGCAGGCAAATCTTTATATCATGCGACATAACACATTTACCTTCTTGAGAGTCAAAAAAACGTAAAAACTACTCATAATCATCATATTACACGATCAATTGACGGCAATTTCGTGCAACATCGTCTTTCTTCGCCATGCCAATTGTTCACAGCGACGTAGTTTTGAAGGTTATTCACAGGCCACTCGTCTGGTCACGCGCAGGGTTCCCGACTACAATGCAACTATGAGTACAGCAAGATCGGGAGAGTATTGTGCAAGAAGGCAAGACACGCTGGGGCCAGTTGATCGCAGTCGTCCTACTCGCGCTGCTGGTGGACCAGGTAAGCAAGTGGTTGGTGATCGACTCGATGATCGTCGGTGAGTCACGAATCCCGGTCCCTGCACTGGCTGACGTATTTCAGATTACCTACAGTTTAAACACCGGTTCAGCCTTTGGCTTTATGCCGCAGGCCGGGGACGTGTTCCTCGTACTGGCGATTCTCATCGTGGCGGGGCTGTTCTGGTACTATCCGCGCATCCCCCACAATGCCCGCCTCAGCCAGATCGCCACCGGGATGGTGTGTGGCGGCGCACTGGGCAATGCGCTGGACCGCATCCAGCATGGGCACGTCATCGACTTCATCCACTATCGCATCCCGGATGTCATCTCAAATGTATCGAATCTAGCCGATCACGCGATTGTATTGGGCGTGGTCCTCATCTTCATGGATAGCTGGCGGCTTGATCGCATCGAAGCACGACAGGCTGCCCTTGAATCAAAAACGGGCCTGGATGCCGCATTGGATGCACCAACTGACGACCCGGCCATCTAAACATTTCACAGGCTTTAACCGTTTTCTTCTATAGACGAGGAATGAATGCCATGCGTACCGTCCAAATGTTAAGTATTTTACTGCTGCTTGTCATAGCGCTAACGGCATGCAGCCTGAGCGAGGAAACCGGCGATAGCAGCACCGACGCCGCTGCCGCACAGAGTTTCATACCCGACTTACCCGGTTACACCGAACACACAACGGATAATCTACGCGATACCCTGACGGGAATTGTGGGCGGCGCGGGTGTGCTGACG
>DAOTXA010000333.1:0-2906 GCA_034435595.1 Anaerolineae bacterium
TGACAAAGTTTGCGTTAATCTGGTTACCGGGGCAATTTGTGTTGTATATAAGCCCGGTCCAGCTATCCACCGGGATCGTTGGAATCACCTGATCAAGGGGCGGTGGCGGTTGCACAGATGCCCATAACTCGTTGCGGACAGTGGGGCAGTTGTCGCCGAACTGGGTTCCGGTGGGTGCGCAAACCTGTCCCTGCGAGATATCGCCCGATGAGCGCGGCCCGAATGTGCCGGGATCCGTATCTACCAGTGCCAAGCGCAGCACACTGTTCCACAGTGGCGCGGCATGCCGGAAGCCGGTCGTGCGGTCCTGCGGATTGCTGGCTAGCGGGGAATCCTGATGCTGGCCCAACCACACGCCAACCACGCGATTCGTCGTAAAGCCGACCGTCCACAGGTCATATACCAGCCCGGTCGAGCTAATCCGGCCCGTACCCGATTTCGCCGCGACGACATCGGTTGTGCCGGAGAGTGTCAGCGAACTGCCGAGTCCGAATTCTTCCTGCCGTGCGTTGTCATCAGCCAGTATGTGCGAGAGCAGGTAGGCATTGGCGGACGAAATCGCTTCGGTCGCCTGCGTCGCGTATGGCAACTCGACATCTACGCCTTCGGGCGTCTGCACGCTGAGAATCGAGCGCAGCGGCGGCGAGAACGCATCGTTCGCGCCAAACTCGCAGCGCCTGCCGCCGTTGGCGATCGCCCCATACGCCACCATCGCGTCATACAGGCGTATCGGCGTTTCACCGGCAGGGGTCTTAAGCGAGAACTGTGCATCACCCGGATACGTAAGCCCCATCTCCTCCGACGTGCGGACGAACGGCTGTACGCCTGTAAACTCGAACGTTTTCAGCGTTGGCAGCAGATAGTCGTTTTGCAGCGCATTACGCAGCGAGCGCGGCCCGTGGAAACTGTTGTCGTCGTTTACCGGACGATACAACCCTTCGGCTAGCTGCCAGATCGTCTCGACATCCCACAACACCGTCGCCGGAGTGAAGTATTCATCCTGTGCCAGCAGACCGTCGCCATTGCGATCCACACCTTCCATTGCCGTCGCGTAGACCATCGGCGAGATAATGGAACCCGGCAGGTTATATTGCAGCGCACGATTGACCTGTCCCTCGATATCCGCATTGCCGACACCGGGACTGCCGACCATCGCTAGAATCGAGCAGTCGCGCGGGTCCGTGACCATGATCGAACCGGTGTTGACCCCACGCTGCTCAATAGCAGGCTGAGCAAGGTAGTTGACGAGCTGCTCTTGTGTCGCACTTTGTAACGCGGCGTCGAGTGTTGTCGTGACGATATACTCACGCTCGTACAATTCCACCAAACCATAATACGCTTCAAGGTTTCCGCGAACCATCTGAACAAAGTGTGGGAACTCACCTGTGAACTCACGAGGCAAATAGTCCGCCATCTCGATGAAGGACTTATCCAGAATTACCTCGTCCGAGCTGATCAAGTTGTCATCTACGCAGAACGGCGCGCCCAGATACGGTGCGTACTCGAATTGGATGCAGCCGGTGCGTGCCATCGTCGCCATCGTTTCTTCCATATTGTCAATCGCGACACCTTTGTTGTTGACTGGTTCGTTCGCAACCGGATTAGTGGCAATGCTGACAAGAAAAGCAGCTTCCGGCAAATTGAGGTCAACCGCCGACTTTTCAAAGTAGAATTGGGCTGCCTCTTCAATGCCTATGGCTTGATTGCCGAAGTTAACATTATTCAAATAGAATTCGAGAATTTCAATTGCGTCGTACTGTCTTGAAAGATCGCTTGCGACTATCGATAACGTTACCTGGCTATCATCAGCTCCCTGAATAATTAAGTCACGAGCAACGTCAAGAGTAATCGGGCTCACATCTGCCGTCACTGATTGCCCTGTTGCATTCTTCCGAAAAATATCAATAATGTCAAAAATGTTTGCAGAAGGATATTCGAAATATTGAGTGTCATTTAAAGCTAAGATTGCGTGAACGACATACGGCGATACATCAGACAGTGCAAGGATAACTTGTGTGCCTTCCGGGGTAATTGTGGCAATTTGCGTCCCATTACGATCCAGTAGAGTGACGCTTCCTTCAGTAATTTTGAAATCGTCAATCGTGGCAAGTCTGTTAACATATGGAGCTAACGTATCATCATAAAAATTCTGTGCCGCAAACACAAAGGCCGCCCCGCCTAAGGATAGCAATAACAGAGCAACAATACTTGCCACCACAGCAGCGCGCCAACGAGATTGTCGGCCTTGTGTTGCCACTTCGTTCTTTAGCGATGTCTCAAAATGTCGCCGGTTCGAGGTTTGAATCGGCTCAATTAGGCGGTCGTGGGTGAGTTCGTACCAGGTGGCTCCGGCGCGGTCCTCGGCGCGGATAACGTGCTCGTCGTCCAGTACCACGACCGCGGAGTTAGGCAGGCCGCCAGTCGTATCTTTTCCCTTATACGCGATGCTGCGAGTGCCACCTTCAGTGATCAACTCCTCTTCGAACCAATTGCGCAGCCGATCTTGCTTGATTTTCGACTTTGCAGACGCGATGGTCAGCGTGCGTTCATAGAAGCGAATCAACGCCTCGGTGACGTTGCCATAGTCATCAATGTGCTTCTGTGTGAATACCTCTACATCCGGCTTCCACAACCCTTCGCACACAATCTGCAACTGCACCGGTTCCACAAACTCACCGACAATCTCGTGCGTTTGCTGCTCTCCATCGGGGCCGATTTGCCGGATGCGCTTTTTGAGCAATTCGTCGCGCAGCCGTTCTGCGACACCGGGCGCGTATTGCTGCCCGGTGAAGGTTAGCGGTTGTGTGATGGCACTGAGCGCAGCCTCTTCTCGCAATCGTTCCAGACGCACGCGGGCACGCAGTCGATCATCAAAGATGGTCACATAAGGGTCCAGTTGCGGGATA
>DAOTXA010000334.1:0-4340 GCA_034435595.1 Anaerolineae bacterium
CTGCGTGCGCCGACCGTAGCGAAGGGCATGAACGCGCACCCCGGCGACGGACGCAAGGCCAGTAAGGAACAGCTTCAGGATAAATGGGCAGAAGAAACACCCCGGCTGCGCAAACAACTGGTCGATAAACTGGGCGAAGATACGGTTAACAAGTATGCGCCCTCGCTCAACATGAAGCCGGGGGGCGAAGGCTAAATGCCCGATTCCGTCAATTTTGACCGCGCCGCCGACTTCTACGACGCTACACGCGGGTTTGCGCCCGGTGAAGAAGAACCGGCTGTCCGCCTCATTGCGGAAACGGGCAATCTATCCGCCGATAGTTGCGTGCTGGAAATCGGTATCGGGACCGGGCGCATCGCCGTACCACTTTCTGCACACACGGGTGCGTACTACGGGGTGGATATTTCCACGGCAATGATGGGCAAAATTCCCGCCAAACCGGGCGGAGAGCGTGTGCGTCTAGCTGAATCCGATGCGTTACGCCTGCCGTTTGCAAATGATTCGTTTGATGCGGCGGTGGTGGTTCATGTGTTCCACCTGGTTGCGGATGCGGTGCAGATGGTGCGGGAGTTGGCGCGTGTCGTCAAGTCGAATGGTGTAGTGTTGCACTGTCGCAACAACCGTGTAGGCGGGTTATCTGTGCTCAGTAAAGTGTGGGACCGCGCCACACAGGATGTTAAATCTGGCGAGAAACGCTGGAATCAAGTAGATGATCTGCTTGAAAATCAGGGCTGGGAAGAAATCGCCACCACTGTGCATGATTCGCCCTCACTTTTTACCCCACGCGGATTTTTAGATCATGCTCAGAAGCGTACATGGTCATCTACGTGGCGTATTTCCGATGCTTTGCACACTGCTGGTATCGCTGCCGTTCGCAGCGCCATTGACGAACACTACGACGGCAATCTCGATTATGAGGCTGAAGGGTTGTCACAGTTTCTTGTTGCTGCCTACCGTCCGCCACAAGGACAGGAATAGGGCGGTTCTGTGGCCCGCTCGCTGACGATCAAGAATGCCCGCGTCTGGAACGGGCGCGAGGCCGAAATCCGTGATCTGTACTGTACGGATCGCATTCTGGATGCACCGCACCCGGATGCGCTCGAAGTCGATCTCAAGGGTTGCACGCTCTTTCCCGGCCTCATCAACACCCATGACCATCTTGAACTGAATCACTATCCGCGCACCAAATTCCGTGACGTGTATCCTAATGCACACGAGTGGGGCGAGGATGTCAACGCCCGACTGGACAGCGAACCATATAAATCGCTGCGTGCGGTTTCGCTGGGAGATCGCTGTTTCATCGGCGGACTCAAGAATCTGCTGTGCGGAGCGCTGATCGTCGCCCATCACGGACCCCCGCATAAAACCCTGTTCCGGCGTGATTTTCCGGTGCGTGTTTTGCGTGAATACGGGTGGGCGCACTCGCTGCACTTCAACACTGACGCTGAAGTCGTGGGTTCCTATCGCAAGACGCCGCGTGACTGGCCCTGGTTCATCCATCTGGCGGAAGGGACGGACGACATTGCACGCGGTGAGTATCAACGGCTAAAGGCGCTCGGCTGTGTGGGACCGAACACGGTTATTGTGCATGGTGTCGGCATGACGGAAGACGACATCATCGACGCGGCTCAACACACTCGCGGCCTGGTGTGGTGTCCGACGACGAACGAATATCTGCTGGGCGAGACGGCGAATGTGCGCCTGTGGCGGCAGTCCGGCGCAGATGTAGCGATTGGTAGTGATTCGCGCCTGACGGCGGAGGACGATTTTCTCGACGAAGTGCGCGGTGGGAATTATTCAGGTCAAATGGTCGGCTCTGATGATTTGACGGCGTTTATGCTGGGCGGTGCTAAGATACTCGGCATTGATGCGCCGACACTACAACCCGGCGAACTTGCGAATTTCTGGGTTTGGGGTGGCTTTCCGGTGCGTGACAACATTCGTTTGATTATTCGTGCAGGTGTCCCCCAGATTGGTGCGCCTGACCTGATGAGTCGCTTCTCGCATGTCGAAACCGTCCCCGCCACGCTGGACGGCGTGCGTAAAGACATCAACATTCATTTGGCGCGGCGCATCGACCGATGTACACTCAAGGAGCCGGGGCTGGAACTGTTAGAGCGTCCGCGTTCCCGGTGGAAATCGCTGTTTTGATGATGTAAACACGCATATGACTTTTGCGGACACGGTATACCGTGTCCCTACTGTAAACTGACGACTGAAAACGCCCTCATGACTGACATTCTTTTCGGACAATCCTACTACCTGCGCTACGACACCAAACTGTTTAAGGCCATGCAGCCCTATCCGCCGTTGGGGACGCTGTACGCGGCCTCATTCATGCGTGAGAAGGGTTACAGCGTCGAACTGTTCGACGCCATGTTGAGCGAAGGGCCGGGAGATTGGGAGTCGTTCATAGACTACTACAAGCCGCGCTACGCCGTCATCTACGAGGACAACTTCAACTATCTGAGCAAGATGTCATTGCTGAAGATGCGCGACGCGGCCTTTGAGATGATCCGCATGGCGAAGGCACACGGCAGTACTGTCATCGTCGCCGGGGCGGATATGACCGATCACCCGGAGAAGTACCTCGAAGCCGGGGCCGATTTCGTCATCATCAATGAGGGTGAGGAGACGCTTGTCGATCTGCTGCGCCACCTGGAAGGTAAAGACAAGCGTGTCGCATCGGAAATTCAAGGCATTGCCCTCAAAAATCATCGCGGCGAGATTGAGCGCACCCTGCCGCGCCCGGTCATCCGCGATCTGGATGCGATCCCGTTCCCCGCGTGGGACCTGGTTGATATTGAACGCTATCGCGCTGTGTGGCTGGAACATCACGGATACTTTAGCGTCAACATGGTCACGACACGCGGCTGCCCGTTCCACTGCAATTGGTGCGCGAAACCGATCTGGGGGCAGAAGTACAGCGTTCGCAGTTCCGCCAATGTGGTGGATGAAATGGCGTGGCTACAAGAACACGTCAAGCCCGATCATATCTGGTTCATGGACGATATCATGGGCATTCAGGACAGGTGGATTGAGCAATTCGCGGATTTGCTGGATAATCGCGGCGTGCATATCCCGTTTAAGAGTCTGAATCGCGTCGATTTGCTGCTGCGTGGCAACACAATCCCCGCGCTGGCACGTGCCGGGGCGAAAATCGTCTGGGTGGGGGCGGAAAGCGGCAGTCAGAAAATCCTTGATGCGATGGACAAAGGCACGACCGTCGAGCAGATTTACGAGGCGACGCGCAAACTCCATGAACACGGCGTCAAAGTCGCCTTCTTCCTGCAATTCGGATATCCTGGTGAAACCCGCGAAGACATCGAATTGACGCTCAAGATGGTCCGCGATCTCATCCCCGACGATATCGGCATCAGTGTGAGCTATCCACTGCCGGGGACACCGTTCCATGAGCGTGTGCGTACAGAATTGGGGGATCGCGCTAATTGGGTGGATAGCGAAGACCTCGCCATGCTGTATCAGGGGCCGTTTGTGACGCAGTTCTACCGCCAGCTACACACGGTCGTCCACAAGGACTATCGCAGCCGCAAGACATGGGCGCAGTTGCAGCAAGTTGCCCGTGATCCGCGTAAGTTCTCGCCGTCGCTAATTCGTTCGTCTGCGGCGATGGTTTATCATCGGGCCACGCTGCCATTAAGCGAGTGGCGGCTCGACCGTCTGGCGCAGATTCCGCACCAGCCGCAGAAATCGCCCAATGTCGCGCTGGTGGAATCGTGATATTGTTCATAACGTTCAAAACTTTCTAAATATAAAATCATCTGCAATCCATTCACCACCAATCTTTCTCGCCTATGCTTGGACTATTGAATGAAAAATGGGTTGAGGTGCTAAATGATGTCTTATCGCAAAGTGAGTGCAATCGTTAGTTTGGTGATGTTGAGCCTGGTCTTCATGAACGTGTTTGCCGCATTTATCACTCCGGCGCAGGTCAGCGCCGCAGAGGGTGAAGAAGCCGTCACGATCGCTGGCTACGAAATGGTGCGCACGGTTGGCGGGCTGGATACACTTGCTGGTATTGGCATTATGGCGGTTAGTGCCTTTTTGCTGGCGTCCGCGTTCGCCATTTGGAACAATCGCCAGTGGGAAGGGGTCGCTATTTTTGCCCTCATCGCTGATATCACGCTGAAGTTTGTCAATATTATGGCGCTGTTACTGGCTGGTGGCGCATTGACCAATAGCTTGCTGGCTGTGCTTCTCATCGCCATTGAAATCGGGTTGATCGGTGTGCTGGCTCGTCGTCATGCTGCGAATCGTAAGGAACGCAAGCAGGCGCGTGTCGTCGCAGTCTGGACATAATTGACTCTGTGAGAAAACCC
>DAOTXA010000335.1:0-3460 GCA_034435595.1 Anaerolineae bacterium
GTGCAAGATGCGTGCCGCCGCCAACACCCGCGTTGGCCCGTCAACGGTTGGTTTCGACCGTGGGTTCGCCATCCCACGTGATGCACAGGCCAAAATCCTCGAAGTCAAAGCCGAAAATCGCGCCAACAAGTACCGCTGGTTCAAGGTCGATTACAACGGGCAAGTTGGCTGGGTCCGCGAAGACCTGATGACTTATTCCGGTGACACCGAAGCATTCGGTCTACCGTGGGACCTGTATCCAGCCCCGAACAGTGACGCACGCAACTGGGTGCGCGGCTTCAACATGAAACCGGACTTCGATGACAGCACGTGGGAACACTGGGGTTGGGACTGGGGCGCACCGACTGCTGATCCGCTGACCGCAGGCCCGAATGGGGGTACGGTGGTAGAATCGTTCGAGGCGGTCAAGGCCAATCCGGGCAGTGTCAACACGCTTTCGAAGGGCATGAGCCTGGGTGACAGCAGCGTCTACAGCGATCCCGGTTGGGGATTCGGCTACGGTCACTTTATGATCGTGCGCTACACCAACGAACAGTTGCCTGAATCGACCAAACAGGCGATTGCGGCGAAGGGCTTCCCCGGTGGTGCGTGCTTCGTGCTGTACGGTCACCTGCACGAACGGCGTGCGGAAAAAGGCGCGGAACTGACCCCCGGTCAGGTGTTCGCCACCTGTGGCAACTCCGGTAATTCCGAAGCGACTCACCTGCATCTCGAACTGCGTGCGGGCAAATCACCGAACTTCACGGGTTGGGCGGCGCTTAAGAGCGGCCTGATGGACCCGGTCGTTCTGTTCCAGCGTTAAACGCGATATATACCAGGCGATCTTCAAGGGCGACTCACAGCGAGTCGCCCTTTTGCGTATTTGCGGAGAATCAAAAAGGGTGTGGTAGCCACCCACACCCGGACTTAGGAGAATCGAGCCTGGTATATGTTCTACCAATACTCGCTGAATTGTGAGTACACTCGCGCAATAGTGTTCGCCAGTTACGCCGCCTGCGAGTGATCGTTAGTCGGGGCCGCTGCGCCATAGCGGTCAACGAGAACCTGTCCGAGGTCCGTCAATACGTCACCGACACGGGCCAAAACAGGCTGTACATGCCGCTGCGATGCTGGATGCGGCGCACGCGCCCTATCTGCGAGACGGGTAATTTCGGCTTCGCGGGTCAACTGCTGCTGGCGATGGTTGGCGGTCTGCTGCATGTTCGTGTATGCGTTCATGTCTCGTTTCCTTTATAGATTGCTCGACGCTGTGTTCCGGTAAGATTGCGATACGGTTTGATGGATTGGTGGGCGCGATGCTGTGCGCCCGATGGTTGGATCGCTAGCAGGAAGCATCCGGGCAGGGATCGGCAAGCGTTGCGGCGGATTCTTGCCGCGTGTTGTTGGTGAACAGGCGGCCCAGCAAACCGACCAGCGCACCCCAGATCGGCAGGCGGGTGCTTTCGCTAAAGACGAACACGACCTGTTGCTCGTCGTAATCTGGCGCGTTGTCCGTCATGGTACTGTTGACAAGGCGCTGGCGGGACGCTTCACGTTCCATGTCGCGGCGATGTGCTTCGGCTTCCATCCGGTGGTTGAGATAATGCTGTTGCATGGCATTGCCCTCCTTGAGTGCGTCTACTCAGGTTACGAGAAGAATTTCGGATTATAATCGCAGGTTGGTTGATGTCTGCTTGTAGAGAAGGCTATCGCGCACCCTGTGTTTTCACAGAGATCGTGACCATTCTCTACCCGGTATTTGGAGTTGTTGGTGTTTAGTGATTAGTGATGGGTTGTTCGCCCGCTTGTCCGACCATGAGGGCGGTCAAGCTCCTTTGAGTAAAACTAACAACCAATGACTAAGAACTAAAGACCACGCTACGCTTTGCGGATAAACTGGCGCAGTGCGTCCAGGGTATTGTCGAATCGTTCCATATTGAGTGTGTAGCACTTGGCGACATCGCGGCGGCGTTCGTTGACATAGCCGGTAGCAGTCAACTGGCGCAGATGGCGCGAGGCGCTCGACTGGCTGAGGCCGAGGACATCCTTGATATCCTGCGCACACATTTCCTCGTGCTTGACCAGCAGGCTAATGATTTGCAGGCGTGTATCGTCCGCCAGCGCGTTCAGGCGGACCAGCAGTTCAGAGCGGCCCAGTTCGGTTGACGGAATCTGCACGCCTTCTGGCACACGAGCGCCAAACACGACGTAAGTCGTTTCGCCTTCGCTGAAGTAGCTCAGGTACGGTCCGATGTGTGCGGAAGGTACGAAGACCAGGCGCGGCGGCGTTTCCATCTTCCAGAACTCGCTCATGTCGCGGCCTGTGACTACACGAATGGCGTCAATGGGCGTCATGCCGTCCAGATCAAGCTGTTTGAAGGCCTCGGCAGAGGCTTCCAGCACATGCAGGTTGCGCTCCCACTCGGTTTTGAGGCCGCCTTCCCACATCGTTCGCAAATGGTCAACAACCATGTGTTTCAAACGTGCCGGGTCTTGCAGATAGCTATAGGCTTCGTCGTATATGGTGAGATCGTAACTTGCGCCTTTGACTTCCTGCCATTTTTCGGTCAGGGCGCGGATCACATCCATGTAGACCTGCTTGTCAGCAAGCATCTGTTCTGCCGACACCTCAATGTCGAGTTGGTAATGCTCGCACTTGTGCTGGAACATCTTGAGCGCAGCGTCGCGGGCAGCTACAGCATCCACCATTTCGGCATAGGCAATCACATCCTCGAAGGTAGATGGCGTTTCCTTCGGCTCGAACCCGCCATAGAACACCATAAATACCATATCGTTCCTGCGCCGCCGCTCGGCTGGCATATTGCCGGTAATCCGCTCGACCCAATCCCCAAAACCGGAAAGTTCATCGGCCTGGTTGAGGATCATCATACTGTTAAGCACGCCGACGCCTTGATGAACGGCAAACTCCACACGGGCGGTTGGCGGTGCATAGATAAACTGCTGGTCTGCGGACACGATGCTAGCTCCCTTTTTACGATGCGATTGGTTCGTCCCAGTCGCCCCATTACCCGGTTGAGTGGGTAACTTGAAAACATCATAGCACAAACCCATTTACCCTGTCAAGCGGGTAAAGTGAATTTGCTCAGGACAATGCTCAACTGAGCGAGCAGGACAATACAGTTTACCCAATAATACGGGATTTTTGGTAACTTTACGATAGATTTTAGCCCAGTCTGAGCAACAGCTTGTGCTGCGCTCATCTGCTGTTAGCCTAAATGCGAGATTGTAAGAAATCGCTCATAACACTCATGCAAAGGACTCTCTCGATGGATACGATTCTGTGGATTATTCAGGGCTTTCTGGCGCTGATCTTTACCTTCACGGGGGCGCTTCAGGTCTTTCAACCCAAGACGATGTTGATGGCACGCGGTCTGGGTGCGCTGGAACCATTTAATGAGACGACGATCAAGTTGATTGGCGCATTGCAGCTTGCGGGCGCGGCGGGACTGATCTTCCCGAT
>DAOTXA010000336.1:0-2782 GCA_034435595.1 Anaerolineae bacterium
CACTCACGGTCATAAGCTGGTGTGAACTGCTCAAAGGGTTCATCAATCGCATACAAGAAGTCAGAAAAAACTACACCTTCAAACATCGCGTAGTATTCCTCAGGCACGTTATCTTGTTTCAAGGGTGGATGTGGCACCTCGTATGAAACGAACAACGCAAATGGTTTCGATGTATCTCGATCTTCAAGTGCATTCAAGCCCAATGTTGTCAGATCGTCTGTCTGAAAACCTGTCATCGGGATTGCTTCAGGCGTATCGTGGAAATAGCGACCGTTCCAGTAGTCGATGTTCCAGGCATACGACGCCCAGTAATCATCGAACCCAAGCCGATGCGGCCCAGGTGGGATGTACTGTTCGTCAGACTCGCGCCCGTATAAGTGCCATTTGCCGATATAAGCCGTCTCATAACCACCGTTGGTCAAAACATGACCAATGGCATCAGGATCAGGCATACACCGAATATCATTGCGAAAAAAACCGGTACTTGTTGGATATTTGCCGGTGAAGAGTGATGCACGCATCGGCCCACATAGTGGATATACGGAAACCGCATTCTCAAAATTGACGCTTTCACGTGCAAGCTGATCGATATGCGGTGTTTGTGCGCGGGTTTCTCCCGCATAACCGCATGCCTGGTATCTCAGTTGATCCGCCAGCAAGAATATCAGATTGGGGAGTTTTGACTGAGTCATGTTTACTCCTTCACTGCACCAACCGTCATGCTGGACATGAAGCGATCCTGGTATTTGATGAAGACCAGCATAATCGGGATCGTTGCGAGCGTATTGCCAGCCATAATCGTCCCCCAGACCTTCTGAAATCCGGTTTCATCCGTTAAGCGTGGCAGTACAATCATGATTGGCTGGATGTCTTGCTCAAGAATGACAATCGACGGCCAGAGGTAGTCATTCCAGCTCGCCATAAACTGCAAGATAGCGAATGCGCCTAAAATCGGTGCAGAGACGGGAACCATGATACGCCAGAAGATCGTCCAATAATTGGCACCATCAATTCGCGCTGATTCGATCAATGCATCGGGGATAGAAAGCATGTACTGTCGAATAAGAAATAGCCCGATGATTGGTGTCAGCTTGGGCAAGATCAGCGCAGGGATTGAATTTAGTAATCCGAGTTCAGCAAACAGAAGATAACGCCCTGGAATGTTCAATTCGACCGGCACCATCATCGTCATCAGCAAAGCGGCAAAAATAACGTTGCGTCCCCGGAACTGAAACTTGGCAAAGCTAAATGCAGCCATTGCGCTAAGAAAGACACTGCCAAGTGTTGTCGAGACAGGAACTACAATCGAGACAATATAGTTGCGCCACAAACCTGTGTGTGAATTAAAAATCGAAGCGTAGCTTTCAAGCGTCCACTCATTCGGTAAGCCGGCTGGATTTATGAAGATTTCATTATTCGACTTGAATGAGTTGAGAATCATGATGACCATGGGGTACATCGAAATGAGACAAAAGGTAATCAGTATCGCATAGATCATCACACGCGCAATTCTGCGCTTTGTCGTATAGGATAAATTGAATAGTCCGGTGTTTTTCGAGACAAGGGTTGTCATGTCAGGACTCTTTCCGCCGTCTACCGATCAGTAGATATTGAACCAGGGTGACAAACGCAATAATCACGAATAGCATCCAGCCAACTGCAGCAGCGTCACCAAAGCGAGCACCTCGAATATTGCTGACGACCAGATTCAACGCAGGTGCCATTTCAGTGGGTGCCAGCGCACCACCACGTCCGCCCAGAACATTTGGTTCCGCAAACAGACGGAGGGTAACGATGGCGTCAACAATGAACGCAAACAGGAACGTGTTTCGCATCAGTGGGATGGTGATAAAAAACAGCTTCTGAATTGACGATGCACCATCTACTGTTGCAGCTTCATTGACTTCTTCATTGATGGACGTCAGCCCTGCCAGAAAGATAATGAACCAGTAGCCTATACCCCGCCATACAAGCAGAATAATCACAGCCCAACGTGCGAGTGTCATATCTTCCAACCAGGGAATCTCAGTCCCTAGCATCGTATTCAAAGCACCGGTGTGCGTGCCGAAGAAGTTTTGGAAGACGAGGGCAGCAGCGACACTGGCAACGATCTGAGGCAGAAAAATCAACGGCTTGAAAATGCTTTTATGTACAACAAGTTTTGAGTTAACCAGTACCGCCAGCATGAAGGCAATCGTCATCATCGGTATGGCATGAGCAATCCAATAGAACAGCGTGTTTTCCAGCACTGTCCAGAACACATGATAATCCAGTGCCCTCAGATAGTTATCGAATGCTACAAAGCGAGCATCGCCATATCCGCGATAGCGGTAAAAGCTGAGTAGAAAAGAATAGAGCGCTGGCCCAAGAAAGAAGATAAGGAAGAAGATGATGAAGGGCATGATGAAGAGATAGGGTGTCAGTATCTCTAGCCATGATCGCCGCTGTTTGGGCGCAGATTTTACGTTTGGTTGTTCCTGTGAGATGGACGGGAGTTGCTTTTCCATTGATTTCTCCTACAAGGGGTGGGTAAACCCGTTCAGGATTCACCCACCCACTTTCACGCTAGTTGTATTCTTTAGAAATCGTATGGGTTGCCGATTTGTGATTCCATATCCGACTGTGCTGCTTCAAGTGCGTCTTCAACGGTCTCATGACGATCTGCGAGCAATGACTCCATATGCTGGCGGAGAATCTCCAACTCGGTTGATGCTGCCGGATCATAGGGATAGATCTGGAACACCTCATAGCTTTCTGCCATAGCAGATACTAAATCTTCACC
>DAOTXA010000337.1:0-8686 GCA_034435595.1 Anaerolineae bacterium
ATTGTCGATTTTGATGAGGGTTTGGCGCGCACGGTTGACTGGTACCGGCAGGGTGGAGCATAAGCACATGACGGCTGAATCTGCGCGCAGTCCGGTGCAAATTATGCATATTATCGCCCGGCTGAACATTGGAGGCCCGGCAATCTATGTGACTCTATTGACCGAGACGCTCAACACAAATGGCTACGAGGCACTGCTGGTTGCTGGGCAGGTCGATGACGACGAAGGCGACATGATTTACTATGCGCGCGAACATGGAGTTACGCCGACGATCATCCCCGAACTTGGACGTAGCATCAATCCAATTCGTGATATCTCGACCACGTATAAACTGTACCGGCTCATTCGTGAATTCAAGCCGGATATCGTCCACACGCACACGGCGAAAGCCGGATTCACGGGGCGTCTTGCGGCGTGGCTGGCGCGGGTTCCGGTGATCGTGCATACGTTCCACGGACACGTGTTTTCCGGGTATTTTGGCCCGCTGAAAACACAGTTGTTCATCAACCTTGAACGGCTTACCGCCAGAATGTCGGATACGATCATCACGTTAACCGAGGGCTTGCGCCGCGAACTTGCCGAGGACTACCGCATCACCCGGCGCGGACGCATTACCGTGCTGCCGCTTGGCCTTGATCTGGAGTCATTCGCGCGTATCCCGCGTCATCAAGGGGGATTTCGCGCCCGGTTTGACATTCCAGCCGGTGTGTATGTGATTGGTCTGGTGGGGCGACTGGTCCCGGTGAAGAATCACGAACTGTTTTTTGATGCGGCAGCCCTGATCCATCGCCAGCTACCGGATGCGCGCTTTGTCATCGTCGGTGACGGCGAAACGCGTGAAGCACTCGAAGCGCAGGTTGATGCGCTCGGTCTGCGCGATGTCACGATTTTTACCGGCTGGCAGGAGACTTTGCCGCCGATCTACAGCGATTTGGACGTATCCGTCATCAGCAGCAAAAACGAGGGCACGCCCGTTTCGGTCATCGAGTCGATTTCTGCTGGTTGCCCGGTGGTGGCGACGGCAGTTGGTGGCCTGCCTGATTTACTGGAAGGCGGCAAACTGGGGCGTCTGGTCCCCCCGGACGATGCGCCGGCACTGGCGCAGGCGATTATCGAGACGATCCACAATCCGCCAGAGATGACGGCATCGCAGGCGACAATGCTTGACCGTTACGGGATCGGGCGATTGATTGACGATCTCGACAGCCTGTATCGCGGTTTGCTGGCGAAGAAGCGGTAGCGATCACCTATTTGGCGATGATTTTATACGCTGATTCATCCAGCGAATCGACCTCAAAACTGATCGCCCAGATTTCGACATCCATCGCCCTTTCTCCGTGAACATCGCGCCAGACTGCGAAGAACGTCTCGCGGCTGTCGTAGCCTTCGGCTATTGCATCCTCCTGGTTGATGTTTTGCACCGCTTCCTCACGAATTTGTGTGATACGGATGCGACCGATTGCGGGTAGCGTCCGGCCCGGTTGGATGGCGTAGGTTTTGCCGACTTGCCACTTTGTCCGACCGTTGACTTGTACGCTGATAATGTCTCCTGACTTGTCGCGGATTGCCGTGTCATTGATGCCCTTGATGCGTCGCGTCTGTGTTTTACGACCGTCAATGATGTGCGGCAGCGTGTATTGAAAGATCATGCGCGTTTCATTCCGACTTCTTTCCCATCAATGCCGTGATCTGCGCGACAAAGTCATTTTTGCCGCCCTGCGCCGGATGCCGCACCTTATTTGCGTCCATACCGATATCGTGCAACGCCTTATGCGCCACATTGCCGACCGCAATCACCGTATTTACGCTGAACAGCGACAGCATCTCCAGCAAAAAATCACGTCCCAGTTCGACTTCTGGCTTGCGTGGGGCGCGATTGGTTAGCGGTTCGCCCGGTTTGTGCGGGTGAAACGGGTAACTGTTCCAATTGACCGGAATCGTGCGCAGCGTTGGCAGCGTTTGCCAGACAATAGTTGCCGTCTGCTCTTTATATGCGCCGTCCACCGCATCCGGCGGAACCCGATACCCGTATTTTTCCCCGTAGACCTCAACACCGGGAACACCCTCTATGATGAGATAGCGACTGCTAAATGGCACACCCGTTAGTCGCATCCCACGATAGCCCGGTGCTTCGGCGACTAGCATCACCGTCGGCTTGAGTGTTGCCATGCGTTCCAGATAGGTTTTCAAGTTGGCGCGACGAATGGTGTTGCTCTCTACATTGGCCTTGTCATCGTATGCAAAGGGGTTAAAGGCATCTGGCGGTGCTGGTGTGCGGGCAAGTCGATCAATAAACGCTTCGAACATGATGGTTTCCCTATGGATGGCGTTTCTTAAGTTTCACGGTGCTTTCGCCGCATGACTATATCGTTTATCATGGAGACATCATTAATTTTCTCATCATATAACCAGAAGCGACTATGAGTGCAGATTTTGATTTTGACGATCAAGACCCGTTCGCAGATTTAAACGATTTCGAGAGTCTCGACGATGACAGGGATGGCGACGACGCGCTAGAGCGCTTTGAGGCTGAAGTCGATCGCCGGATGCGTATCGCACAGTCGAAGAAGGCAGACGCCTCAGACCGCCTTGAAGCGGTGAGGTGGCTGGGGGAATCCGGTTCGCCAAAAGCGATTGTCGCGCTCCGCAAAGTCTACAATGGTGAAACAGACAAACGCCTGAAGTCGGCAGCCGAATATGCCCTCGGTCAGTTCAAGATGCTCGATATGACCATTGAACGCGACGAAGGCGAGGACGTGCTTGAGGCCCTGGAGCGCCCGGAAAACGAATGGGTGGTTGATCTGCTGCAAGAGATCACCCTGAGTGGCGGCGGCACGCCGAAACGTGGCGCTCCGGTCTTCGTCAAGCGGCTGATAATGCTCCTTACGCTTTCGCTCGTATTTTTAATTGTCTTGAATGTGCTTGCACTGATGGGGGACGATGACGGTTCGAATGGAACATCCGTCGCCAGTGTCGGTGAAGATCATCCCTCATATGCGGCCTTGCAGGTTCTGGCCGATCTTAACGCACGGGCACAGGCTGTCGAGCAGGATGCAGTTGCACTGCGCGAGCAGTTTGTGGAAGTCTCAAATGGGGGTGTGCTGGATTGTGTGGCGACCTTCAACCGTGCCGAGATTTTCATCATTTCGCCGGATACTGGCAGTTTGCACCCCGATTTCGTCTCAATTGCCATCCGCTTAAATTCCAGTCTGGCGACAGTCAATCGCGTGCTGGGCACATACGACACGGCCTGTGCCTCCGGCGCGACGCCCGATGCCGCCGCCGTAACCGAGGCGGAATCGCTGCTGGCGAGTGTGGTTGAATCCGAAGTGCCTGAACTGATGCGTCTCATTGCCGATACCGAAACCAATTTGCTCGCAGTCGAATCCGAAAACGGTAGCAGCGATGATCCTACGGTTGAACCCACGACCGAACCAGAACCGGTAGAAGCGCAGGTAACGCTAGAACCGACCACTGTGCCGCCTACGCCGATTCCGGTCAATGTTTTGATTGGTCATCGTAGCAATTTATTGACGATCATCGGTACGGTCAACGAGCCGCGAGGTGCGCTGACCCGGTTGAACCAGTATTGGACAGATGTACAAAATTCCGGCACCACGCTGGGCTGCAATCAAGCACGTCCGAATATCCCTAACCAGTACACCGCCATTGAACCAGAGGTAGCCGCAGCATATCCTGAATTACAGGCCGCCGCCGATGAGATCAACGGGATTGGCCTGGCACTGCTGGCGAATGGCTGGAACGCGTTCGATGCGGCCTGCGCACAGGGTAACCTTGCCGAGCAGGTCGCCACCGGGTTGACCATCGTACAAACGGTTCAAAGCGCGTTGGACGAAGCGCGGGTGACGCTGCAAGGGCTAGAATTCTAAATGGGCGACGAACCACGATAAACACGAACGGGCGACTCGCATTAGTGAGTCGCCCGTTTTTATGCGGTTAAAAGCGGCATGGAATAGGTTCACATGCCGCTTGTATCTTTATGGCGACGACGGGCAGCGGATCACCTCACAGGGGACGCCGTCTTCATCGGGGTCGAGTGCGAAGTTGCCGATGCCCAGACAGGCATAAGCCTCGTCGCAAGATGCCAACTGCTCGCACGTTAGCGACACGCCCGGACAAACAGCGGTCTGCCCCTGTCCTGTAGTCGGGCTGATGGCGTTGCCGCCAAGTCCAGGCTCGCCGGGAGGCGGCGGCGTTACCGTGACGATCACACCCGGCGGGGGCAGCGTGACGCCCGGTCCTGGCCCTGTGGGGCTAACGACAGTGATTTCGCCCGTCTCCGGGTTGATAATCAGGAAGTTGGTCGTGCCGCCTGCATTCGCAAGATCGGTAATCAGCAGCGCAAATTCACCGTTCAGCGGCAGTTCTGTCTCCACGTTCTGACTCAACACCAGTAGATAGCGCCCGGTTTCGGGGATGACCAGCGGGCCAACCTGCAACAGGAAGTTTTCGCCCGTACCGCCGAACCCGGTTGCGATGAAGTTGGTCGGGTTGTCGAAGGGGCTGACCGATAAGAAATGCACCACATTGCTGTTATCCAACTGTAGCGTTTCGAACAGCAGCGTTTGCCCGGCAGTCGCATCGAAGCAGTAGCCGGTTGCTCGGCGTGTCGGGTTGAAGCCATCAAACACAAGCTGGCTGATGCTGATGACAGGCAGGATGATCGACTCATTGTTGAATGTGAACAGACATTCGTCTTCCCCGACCACGCGATCTTCTGGCAGCAAGGCCGTGATCGTCCGCCGTAGTTCCGCGAATTGACTATCGACCAGCGCGACAACTTCCAGCGCACCAATGACCGTCGCCTGACCAACCGGATTAACCGTCCCCGGCTGCTGGCAAGCCTGAATAAACAGGTCAATCGCCAGACGCAGGTTCGTCATCGCGTCGTTGAACAGGGTTTGCAGCGGGTCTAATGTGGGGAAGAAGGCCGCCAGCAGTGGGCGTGGAATGTTATAGTTCGTCGGCTTCGCCGGGAAAGGCTGACAACTTGCGCGTCCGGTGATCGCCGCGTCCGTCCACGATGCGCGGATCGAATCAAGCGACGGCTGCGCCAGATTTACGCGATCCAGCATCAATTGCAGGGTAGCGTTGTAATCGTTCGCAGTTGCTTCGGAAAGCGGCAATTCGTCGGCGACGATGCCGTTAATCGCCAGTTCGACAATCGAGCGCCCGCCTTGAATCTCAAGGAATCCGGCAGCAACCCAGCCCAGTGTTCCCTGCTGGTTGATCTGCACCCAGCCGTTGCCCAGAGTTCGCCCAAAAGCGGGCACCACACTGTTGATGGGCAGTTCCGCGAGAACCGGATACGCGGTGCTTGGTCCGGCACGCACGCGCAACCCGTTAATTGCACGGACGGCGAAGTCGCTGTTGGCGCTGGTAAGCCCGGCGCGTGGCGACTCAAATCCACCAAAGGGGATCGAGCGCGGATCAGCGACAGGCAGCACGCCGACATTCCCCGCAATGATCTGAAGTGGTGTCAGGTTGACCCACCCCTCATCGCCGTTAAAATCGACGCGAATCCATTCGTTATCGGGGCTGCGCCCGGTAACAGTTTCAAACACGAATCCGGCGGCGACTGTGCCGCGTACCTCCGCGCCGATAGCAGGCGCGATACGTACATTGGCGAATTCGTTGATGACTAATGCGCGTACGCCGCTGTCTTGTGCGAGGACGCTTTGAGTAAATCCGCCCCCGGTGGACGCGATGGATAATAACATCCATCCTGCCAGCAGTGCAGACCAGAACGCAAATTTCCGCATATTTGCGACCCTCCTATCGTGGTTCCCTGCTAAGTATAACAGGCGCGGCGAGATCGCAATAGCGAATCGTTGGTCCTGTGTCTGTATCATCTAAGCGTCGTCGGTTTTAGCGTTGCGGCCCTGTATCTCGCGCAAGCGTGCCTGTGCCTCTTCCAGAGTGCGTGGATTCAAGGGTTTAGTCGGCGCGATATGCGGGCTGACCTCACGTTCCTTGCGCCGGGTGCGACGAGGCCACGCGATTTTGTGCGTTTCATCGGTCTTAAACTTGACCGGCGTACCGTCAGGGTTGGTCGGGCGTTTGGGCTTGGTCGCCTCGCGCTTGCGCTCCAATTCGGCTGTACTTGTACGAGGCATGGGATCCTTGTTGGGTGGCGGAAGCTTGCCCTTCTCGTCATCGTCCTCTTTTTCGTTGACGCTGGCAAGGGCTTCCAATGCCTCTGGCGTGCCGATGTGACGCAGCGCGGCATGTGCGGTCAAACGTACCGCGCCGTTCTGGTCGATGAGGGCTTCGGTTAGCGGTTCGACAGCCCACGCTGCCTTTAGCTTGCCGAGAATAGCCGCTCCGTTGCGACGTGTGCGCCATTCCGGGCTGCGCAGCGCCCCCAGCAATGTGACTTCGACCGGTGCGCTGTTAAGTTCGAGCAGGGCATCGGCAACCGCCAGCCGCACATTGATCGGTGTATCCGGCGCGTTGAACAGCACAATCAGCGGTTCAACGGCGAGTTTGTCGTTTAATTTGCCCAGTTCTTGCGCGGCGGCAATCACCGTTGTGGCCTCATCGCTTTTCAGCAGACGCATCAGACGCACCAGATCGCCTTCCGACTCATCATCGCCTGACGGCGGTGTGTCACCGAAGTTGGGGTCATCTAAGCCACCGTCTGAGTCATCTTCCTGTAGGGCGTCGATTGCAGCGACGATCGAAGCGCGGGCTTCGGCATCCGGTTCACTTTCGAGCGCTTTTGTCAGTGGTTTAACAGCCTCAGTCGCGTTGAGTGTGCGCAAGGCCGCTGCTGCACGCCGTCGAGCAATCGGATTTTCATGTTTGAGCATGGAAATGAGACCGCGAATATCGCGCCCCATGTGCATACGCCACAGTTCAGATTGAAAGTCATCGGTCATGCGATTAACCGTTATCTTTTTTACAACTCTATTCTAACACAAAATTCATTCTTGGGGCCTTTGACATCCCGCAGCAGCCTGTAGTACGAACGTCATAGGTTTCCCCGGCGATCAAGTGCGCGTTTGGTAAAACAGAGCTTTCTTTTCGCCGGGTAGCGTGAAGTCGAACCCGCAGGCCTTGAAGAAGTTTTCCGACGATGTGATGGCCATGACTTCGAGGATATCATGCTGGGCGGCCCGGTCAAGGCAGGCATTGACGAGGCGTTTGCCCACGCCCGACCCCTGCAAATTGGTTGCCACAGCCAGACTGCGAATTTCCGCCAGTTTCTTCGAGTAGATTTCGAGTGCCGCGCAGCCGACAATTTCACCGCTGTGATCGGCGATGAACAGTCCTGGCAGCAGGTCGTCAAATTCGATTTCGGTGCGTGGCAGCAGCCGTCCTTCGCTGATAAATGGGACGATAAAATCGAGAAAGGCCTGCCGGTCGGCTGGCTGTGCATTCCGAATGCGAATATTCGTCGGTTGGACCATACGAGTCCTCCGGCAATGGGTTAGATAAAATCAGAGATACGGGCAATTGCGAGTGCGACCAGTACCGACCCGCCCAGAAACAACCATACCAGCAGGCGACCGCGTTCCTGCGCGGGCGTGATCCCCTGTTCTTCAGTGCGGATATTCCCGACCAGATCGACATAGAAGGTGATGTTCTGACCGTCGCGGACCAGTTGCGCCATATAGTCGTGCCGGGTGACAACTGCCCAGCCGCTTTGATCATCATCCCAGTCTTCGCCCAACCGGGCGCGGATGGCGGTTTCTAGCAGGGCACGCGCTTCTGCTGCGGAGATAGGTTCAATTTCGTTGTCGGCGCTTTCTGGTCGCAGGTCTGTCATCATATAAAGTCCGGTTGAATCAGGTCGCGCAACATTGTAGCAGAACTGGCGACGACGAAAAGGCGCGTTCTCTGTATTGATAATTAACGAAAGTTGATGAGATATTCGCTGGATAACGGCCCGACTAAACCGTTCTCGTCAATGGCAGCAATGGCGACTCCAGCATAATTCGGGAACTGGTGCCATACCGACTCATTGGCGTTGACGGTGTACTGGCTGTTATAGCGCAGGCTGCCCTCGGTGCGCAGCGCGACGACATATCCTGCCGCCCCCGGCACTTCTTCCCAGATCAACTGGTAGTTGGGGAACTGGCGGCTGGGATCCGTATTGACAAATACCGTACCGGTTTCGCGCATGACGATGCTATCCGGCGGGCGCAATCCGCCACCCAGCGACCACAACACGCCTAGAATCGTCTGCGTGCTTTTGACCAGATACGCGGGTTCGACAAACTGGCGAAAGTCGTTACCCTCGCGGTTGGGCGTGTCTTCGATAGCTTCGATAAAGCGCACAGACGGGTATCCAAGCGCCTGAAACGAGAAATGGTCGCCATAGCGCCCGTCGCGGTCCTTTTCCGGCAGCACATTGATTGCGAGACTCAGTTCATGGTTGTAGCCGATGAATTCGATGGTGCGACCCAGATGCTGGTGGGCGGATACCAGTGTCTCGTTGGCGTCGGTGTACAGGCGGATGCTGTCGTCAATGATTGTCCCATCGGGGCCGTTCCAACTGCCAACGGTATCAATGTTAATCATCGCGGTCACGTCGATGTTGCGAGCTTCAATGTAATCGCGGGCGAACGCGACACTGCCTTGCCTGCCGACTTCCTCCGCGCTAAACAGCACGAACATCACGGTTGAACGCTGCGGATACTTGCTCAGGATACGTGCCAGT
>DAOTXA010000338.1:0-14234 GCA_034435595.1 Anaerolineae bacterium
GCTCAACGGTCCCGGCGTACTGGCGACCTCCGCCGACATTGACGCTATGACCTTCATCGAAGAACAGACCGTCTATGAAGACACGCGGGTACTGAATCCGCCACTGGCCTTTGAAGGCGAATGGGTTCCGGTCATTTCAGAACGAGAAGTCGTGCATTATCCGCAGTTGCCGTATGCGTTTGCCGACGCTGATGAGTTCCAGCGTATTAGTGACGAGCAGGCACTCTTAAGCGACTTCTGGACGGACCCGGTAGACAACGAGGCGTTCATCCGCGAAGCGGGAATCACGCATATTTTTGTGCCGGAAATTGCGCTTACGTCTGGTGAAAACCTTAGCGACACATGGCGCTTCGATCCGCCGGATTTTCGCGGGTGGGCGTTTGACCTCGCCGCATTTGACGAAGCCGACTATCTCGATTTGATTTACGATGACGGCGCACGCGTCTATGCGGTGATGCCACTGTCGGAAGAAGCAAAGTAAACATTCTTGCGCGTGAAAGCGTGGGATGTGTTAAAACTAGCCTGTCCGTTGTGTTCACAACGCCAGAAGCAGCGAGTATGACCAATTCAACTACCGTAGGGAGAACTCCGTGACTGACCGACCGAACATATTGTTCTTGATGTGCGATCAACTGCGCGGCGATGTATTCGCGCCCGATCATATCTGCCGCACGCCGAATCTCGATAGGCTGATCGCACGTGGGGTGCGCTTCCCCCGTGCCTACACGCCGAACCCGGTTTGTTCTCCGGCGCGGGCCAGTCTGATGACGGGTTTGCTGCCGCACAATCACGGCGTCATGTGGGTGACGCACACCATCGACCCCGACCACGGCGAACTGCGCCCCGACCGCACGCACTGGGCGCAGCGTTTGCAATCCAGCGGCTACAACACCGGTTACTTTGGCAAATGGCACGTCAACAAGGATAACGACGGTTCCGCCTTCGGATGGGGTGAATTCCACGAGCGTGCAACACCCGAATTTCAAGACAAGCTCGCATCGCGTGACGAAGTCCACGCCAGTTTGAACCCGGTCGCCAAAGTAGAGAATCCCGGCTACCCGGATAACATCGTCTACGGTGTGACCGATATACAGCCAGAACAGCGCCCGCTTGGTGTGATCACTGATATGGCGTCCGCCTTCCTGGGCGACGCGCTGCAAGGCGACGATCCATGGTGCTGTTTCGTCAGTACGCCGGAACCGCACGATCCTTATATTGTCTCGCGGCAAGTCTACGAAACCTATGACCTGAACGATATTCCGCTGCCAGAATCGCTGGACGACGATCTCGCCGGACGCCCGAACCTGTATAAACGCTCGCGCCAGAACTTCGCCCACTTTGGCGAACAACAGCACCGCGAGGCCGCCGCCTGCTATTTCGCCCTTGTTACCGAAATTGACGCCCAGTTCGGTCGCCTGTTGGACCAGGTAGAGGCCGCCGGACAGCTAGACAACACAATTGTCGTTCTCACCAGCGATCACGGCGATTATCTGGGCGCACACGGCCTATACTACAAGAACATCGGCGCGTATGAAGAGGCGTATAATATCCCGCTTGTATTGACCGGGCCGGGTATCGCACGCGGTGTCGAAACGTCCGCCCGTGTCGGCTCGCATGACCTGTGCCCAACGCTGGTTGAACTGACCGGGGGCGAACCGATTGACAACCTCGATACGCGCTCGTTCGCGGCTGTGCTGAACGATCCAGCAGCGCATGAAGGCGATTTCACCCGTGGCTACGCCGAATACGAAGGCGGGCGCGTGTTGATTACGCAGCGTGTGGTATATGATGGCGACTGGAAATACGTTTACAACGGCTTCGACTTTGATGAACTCTATAATCTGGCAGACGACCCGCATGAGTTAACGAATCTGGCGGGTGACCCCGCATACCGTAACCAACTCGACGCGATGGTGCGGCTGTTCTGGGGGTACATCGTCACCAGCGGTGATACGCGCATCCAGCGTACCGCCTACGGTCCGCTGCGCCTGCACGCATTCGGGCCGGAGGTTTAATTAAACAGCAAAAAAGATTCAAAACACGAGGTTCTTTCTTTCAAGAAAAGAAAGAACCAAAGAAACTTTGCGTTTTGATCGTTTTCAAATGACTGAAGGTTGTTCGAAAACGCCCCCTCGCCCTAAATGCCCCTGGTTCGACGGATGACGGCACAAGGGCATTGTGCCAATGCGATCACTGTCGCAGTGATGCGAAAATTGCTTTACCATCTCAAGGTTTGTGCCCCCAAACTCACCCTTATACTGTTAATGTAGCGTCAATCACGGTTCAATCGTTTTTCGCCGCGAATTCGCGTTACGGCAATCATTTCGTCATATAGAGAGGGTCAAACCTGTTATGACCGATCTATTTCTTTCGTATTCCAGACGCGATAAAGAATTCGCCGAAAAACTCCATGCAGCGCTCGCCACTCAGGGGCGCGATATCTGGGTGGACTGGGAGGACATCCCGATCACCGCCGACTGGCTGCAAGAAATCTATGACGGTATCGACGCGGCAGATGCGTTTATCTTCGTACTGACGCCCGATTCGGCGCAGTCCGAGGTGTGCGGCTGGGAAGTCAAGCACGCTGCCGAAGTCGGCAAGCGCCTGATTCCGGTTGTGCATCGTGAAGTAACGAAAGAAGGTGACCGCGAGAAGATTCACCCGTCAATTAACGCGCATAACTGGCTGTTCTTCCGCGAAGAGGACGACTTCGACGCGACATTCAAGCTGCTGACCGATGCGCTGGATACTGATCTGGACCACGTGCGCAACCACACCAAGTTTCTTGTGCGGGCCAAAGAGTGGGAGGACAAGGAGCGCAACAACGGCTTTTTGCTGGCTGGCGACGAGTTGACCGAAGCAGAATCATGGTTGTCGCATTCATCGGGCAAGCGCCCGGAACCGCTGGAACTGCATCAGGAATATGTATATCAAAGCCGCAAGGCCGCCACCCGTCGCCAGCAGCAGTTGATCGTGGCCTCGTTGGGGGCGGCGGCGGTATCTATTTTGCTGGCGATTGCTGCTGTGTTCGGCTTTACGGATGCCAACCAACAGCGCAATATCGCCAATGACCAGCGCGATATCGCACAGCGCAACGCCGAGGTCAGCGAAAGGCTGGCCCTGGCTGCCAGCGCACAGACCGCGTTTATCGCCAATAACAACGATACGGCGATCGCCCTGGCGCTGGAAGCGGTTGCTATTGATGATCCGCCGGTAGAAGCACAGCGCATTCTGCAAACGAGCGCCTTCGCGCCGGGGATGCGTTCCGTTATAGACGCACATGACGGTGGCGCGTTCAGCGTGGCTTATAACGCCGATGGCTCGCGCATTGTCACCGGGTCGCAGGACGACACGGTGGCGGTCTGGGGCACAGACGGCGAATTGGTCTACCGTTTTGAGCTTCACGAAAACGACCTGCTCGACACGATCTTTACGCCGGACGGCGCACATGTCATCTCTGGTGACCGCGATGGCGTGATCCACCGCTGGAACGCGGACGACGGCACAATCGTCTGGACATACGACCAGACCGGCGACACCGTGCGTGCAATGGCGATCACGCCGGATGGCGAAACGCTCATCGTTGGCACGCAGGCGGGGCAGTTGATCTTCATTGCTGCTGAGGACGGCACCGAAATCGAGCGGCTGGCAGAAGCGCACGAGCGTCGTATCCGCGATGCGGCGGTCAACCCGGAAGGTACGCTGCTGGCGACGACCTCGGATGACGAGACGCTGTCGATATGGGATTTGCGTGATAATAATCGTCGCGTGCAGCATGTTGAGCCGGAAATCCGGCTGACGGGTGTCACATTTAGTACTGATGGCACGCAGGTTATTGCGGGTGCAGGCGACTTTAACGTGTACGTCTGGAACGTCGAAAGCGGGGATCGTGCGGCGTTGTTGAGCGGTCATGTGGCATGGATCAACGATGTGGTGGTCGCACCGGGCGGCGTGTTCGCGCTGTCGAGTTCCAACGATAACAGCCTGCGCGTGTGGAATCTGCACACTGGTCGCGGCGTGCTGCGTCTGACCGGGCATACACAGGGCGTATGGGATGTCGCGTTTAGCCCCGGTGGGACACAGGCGGTTTCGGTTTCCTGGGATGGCACGCTGCGCATCTGGGATATCGCGCATGGCTTCGAGCTTGCCCGCTATCAGGGCCACACCAACGATGTCAGCGCTACCGGCTTTAACAGCGATGACAGCCGCGTCTTTACCGCGTCCTGGGACGATTCCATGACGTTGTGGAACATGGAAACCGGGTTGCCGGTCAACACATGGATGGGCGAGGGCGGCAATGTCACCCGCGCTTTGTACAGCCCGGACGGATCGAACATCCTCATCGGCGATAACGCCGGTGGCTTGTTCCTGTTCGATGGCGAAACGGGTGATTTGCAGCATACGTTTGACGCGGCACATGACGCCTGGATTTCTGCGCTGGCCTACAGCCCCGACGGATCGCTGGCGATTTCTGGCGGGGATGACGGCAAGGTTGTGTTGTGGGATATGGAAACGTATGCAAATCTGCACACCTTCAGCGATCTGGGCGAGGGGGCAGAGCAAATCGGCAGTGTGGCTTTTAACGCCGATGGCACGCGTGCGATTATGGTCACGGATGATGCCCGCATCATCCTGTGGGACGTGGCGACCCGCGCAGAGATCAGCCATGTTGATCTGGACGGTCAGAATCCCTCGGCGGCGCTATTTGTGCCAGAGGATGAGGACCAGTTCATCGTGACGATTGAGAATCAGATTGTGCTGATGAATGCCGAAAGTGGCGAAATCATGCGGCGCTTTATCGGGCACACCAACCCTATTTCCACGCGCATCGTATTAGGCAGCGACGGGCAGACCATTATCACCGCCGCACCCGACGGCACGGTCCGCCTGTGGGACCTCAACAGCGGGCAGGAGATTCATCGTCTCGACACGGGTATTCAGATTCGCAGCCTCGCCGTCAACGACGACATGACGATGGCCCTCATTGGCAACAACGACGAAACGGCACGCTTGCTGGATATTACTCCATCAAGCCTGGAAGACACCATTAATTGGACGCAGGCGAACCGCTACATGCCCGAATTCACCTGTGAAGAACGCCTGCAATTTCGTCTGACGCTGGACGCAGCCTGCCGGGGCGAACTTGGCATAGAATCGGCCTCTATGGTGGAAAACGACGACACGTAAGTTTCGAGTAGCATAAAGAACCTTAAGGAAACGCGGGTTGAATTTCGTGTAGATTAAGTTTGACTCTCGTTTCCCCAAGATCAACTATCAGCCAGGCTAGCATACAAGGATTCCTGCACTCATGACCCGTAAACTCCTTATTTTTCTGACGATTCTGACGCTCCTGTTGGGGGCGGTTGCCACTGTTTCCGCACAGTCTGCACAGGGTGAAGACGCCGCTATCGGCGTGATGCTGCCCAGCGTGAACGGCGACTTCTACGACGGTATGATCGAAGGTCTGAACATCGCGGCGGAAACGCTCGGCGTGACATTGACCATCCTCGACTCTGAATACGACCTTGAACTTGAGGCAGAAAATATCGCCACTTTAATCGAAGATGGCGTGGACGCACTGCTGTTTACCCCGGTAGACGCGGTCGAAAGTCTGGCTGTCATCGAAGCGGCAAACGAAGCGGATATTCCGGTGTTCCTGATCGGTGAAAATGCCGAACTGAGCGCCGCCGAAGTCGAAATCGTCAGTCTGATCGGAATCGACAATACGGTTGGCGGTGAAGCGGCGGCGGAATATGTTTGCGCCAGCCTCGAAGACGGTGGGACGGTCCTCGAACTGAGTGTAACCTTCGAACAAGAGAACGCGCTGCTGGCAGAAGTTTATGCAGAACGCAGCGCAGCCTTCGCCGCTTACCTCGATGAAACCTGCGAGGCTGAATTCACGATTGAAGCGCTGGATATGACCGGGGTCCGCGCCCGTGATATGGTCGGGGTCATCGGCGATGCACTGCTTGAATCCGAAGCGGTCGCCGTCTACGCACACAATGAGAACCTGATCCTCGGCTCGGTGCGCCCGGTTCTCCGCAATGACCTTGACGTACTGTTGATCGGCTATGACGCCACCGAAGATACGCTTGGTGCACTGCAAATTGGCAGCCTTGACGCTGTGGTTTCCGTCAGTGGGGCCGACCTCGGTGTGACCGGCCTTGAGACGGCACTGGCCTTCCTGGATGGTGACGAAGTAGAGGACAAAGTTTCTTTAAACCCGTTTGTGGTCAACGCCGAGGCGATTATGCAGGTCCGCGACTGCAATGAAAACGATAGCTGCCAGGACAACTAGCCACATAATCGCAGCGAGAACACTTCAGCGCCGGGGCCGATTGCTCCGGCGTTTCAGGTTGTGGTTTCGTCGTCACGGATGCTGTGTGCGGTTAACCATGCGGCAACCGCGCCGACCTCGTGGCGGTGCTGGGCGATTTGCAGCACGAACTCGCGTATGTCCTCTTCAGTCCAATCTGGTTGGATGCCGTTGGCCTCAAGAAACTGGGTGACGGCGATGGTCGCTGTGCGTTTGTTGCCGTCGCTAAACAGGTGATGGGCCGCCAGCGAATGCAGCAGGGCGGCGGCCTTGTCCATCAAGGTCGGGTAGGCATCTTGACCGAAGACATGTGTCATCGGACGCGAGGCCGCTGAACGCAGCAGGTGGCGGTCCCGTATCAGGGGCCGGTGACCGATGACCTGTTCGTTGATCACATAAATTTCCAGCGCGGTGAGATAGCGAATCTCGCTCATGAAGTTTGACCGGCCTGTACAGGGGCGATATGAGCGGTCAACCACTGCGTAATGGCGGCGATGTCGTGTATGCCGGTAGATATGTCCAGGATAAATTCTAGCGCGGCTTGCGGCTCCCATGTGACACGGTATCCATTGAGTTCAAGAAACAGGAGTACGGCGACGGTCGAGGTGCGTTTATTGCCGTCTACAAAGGCGTGATTGCGCGACAGCGAATGAAAGAAGGCGGCTGCTTTTTCCGAGATAGTCGGGTAGGCGTCTTCGCCGAAGGCACTGGCCTGCGGGCGCAAAACTGCCGCTTCCAGCAGATCGACATCGCGCAGTTGCGACTGATGCCCGATGAGTTCCTCGTTGATGATGATGAGTTCGACGGTATTGAGATAGCGCGTCATCGCGGGTTTAACGCTCCTTCAGTTCGTCGAGCAACCAGCGATGCGTTTGCATGGTCGCCCGCACGCGCTCACGGAAGGCGGTTTCGTCGGTGCGCGATTCGACGTATTCGTCGATAGCCTCTTTGAGCAACTCGCTGATTTCACGATTTTGCGCTTCGGAAATAGCCTGCAATTGCAGGACGATGCGCGGCTCAAGCTGGATATCCATAGGCGGTGTCCTCGTTGGCGAACGTGTCGTCAAGATACCACAGCCAGCAGCCGGATGCTATATGGTGCAAAGATCGGATAAGCACTTGCAAGCGTCTAAAAAAGCGCGGTGTAATAGGGGGTGGCCCTGTCATAAGCTGCACCGAATATTCGCCATCGCATTCTTGCGGCCCAACCTGATCAATACGTGACCAGGCTATTCTGCGTGAGGGCGGTTACCACTTATACGTTTTCGGCGGATAGTAGTGTTCGGCACGCATCAACCAGTCGAGCAGTTCGTTCTGAAGTTCCTGTTGAACCCCCGCGACATCCGGCTGCCCAAACAGGTTAACATCCTCGGTTGGGTCGCTGGCGAGATCGTTCAGCCAGTAACCGCGACTATCCGGGTAGACCATCAGCTTCATATCGTCCTTGCGGACGCCGAACGCCCGTTGAATCCCCCGTGTGCGCTCGTAGTAGCTGTATTCGCGTGCGGATTCGCCATCGCCGTTTAACACGGGCAAGAACGACTCGCCCTGCATGTGCGGCAAACCGTTGATCTCTAGCAACTCACATAGCGTCGGCACAACGTCTTCATGCTGTGTCGGCCCTTCGTACCATGTCCCGCCGCGTGATCCATCCGGCAGCCGCACCATCATTGGCACGCGCAGAATGCTCTCGTACATCCACCAGTTTTTGCGGATGAAGCCGTGATCGCCGTTGTAATCGCCGTGATCGCTGGTGAACATGATGATTGTGTCCTCTAGCTGACCGTTGGCCTCCAGCGCGTCAAGAATGCGCCCGATGTGATGATCCAGATGGGTGACCATCGCATAGTAGGCGGCACGCATCCGCTGGAACTCGGCGTCCGTCATGCCGGGGATACGTGCATATCCGATGGGTTCAACGTCGTATTCATCCGGTACATCCGGGATCGGCATCGCTGACGGGTCGTACATCTCGAAGAACTCCTTGACCGGGTTCCACGGATGGTGCGGGTCTACATACGAGCACCACACCATAAACGGCGCTTCGTCGGCTTTGCGATCATCGAGAAAGCCGAGCGTCTGGTTCGTGATCCACGTTGTTTGATGCAGTTCATCCGGCGTTTCGCTGATGTAATTGGCGGTCAGTTGCCCGTTTTCCGGCGGCGGCAGCGGATGGAAGCGCACTCCCTCGTTGCTGTCGTTGAGGACACCCGCCAGCGCTTCGGGGTGCTCGCGGCGAATCCACTCTACATACGGCCCCTGTAGATTGTCCTCGCTGAGTGCGACATGCCCGAATCCATAGTAGGGAACCGGCACATCGCCCTGAAAATTGCTCATTTCCGGCTCGAAGTGGCCCTTACCGAATAACCCGCATTCGTATCCGGCGGCGGATAGCGTTTTGGGCAGCGTCGGCGCACCAGTGGATAGCGTATAGCCGACATGCCACGCGCCGTGTGTCCGCGCATATTGCCCGGTTAGCAGGGTGGCGCGGGCGGGCGTGCAAATCGGTGTCGAAGACGTATGATGCCGGAAGTTGATCGACTGTGACGCCAGCCGGTCGAGGTTTGGCGTTTTTACATGCGGATTGCCGTTAAAAGCGATGGAGTCGAAACACTGTTCGTCCGTTGTGATGAGAACGACATTTTTTGGCATGGCGACTTGATCCCTGATGTCGTGGGTACTGTGTATAGTTTCACTGATTATGGGGGACCATTCCACATACCGGGGCAGTCCAAAATCATCCGCTAGACTATGCTCTCATTTTGATGCAGCCGCCCTGGTTGGTGACAATCGTCATATGACAGTGAGATGGCTGCGGCGTAAAATAGAGGTGAGACTTCTGAGTATATATTTTGAGTGAATCGGATTTTACCATGCACAGAACAGCAAACATGACCTCTATAGACCGCTCTATGAAATGCATTTTGGAAGAAGCGAAGATTATCGCCGTCGTTGGCTATTCGCCGAACCCCAGCCGTACCAGCTACAACATCGCCAATTACCTCAAACGTTTCGGCTACACGGTTATTCCGGTTAATCCGACGGTTGAGGAAATCGAGGGGCAGAAAAGCTATCCGACGGTCGCCGCCATCCCGCAGAAGGTTGATATCGTCAATGTGTTCCGCCGCTCGGTGTATCTCGACGGTGTGGTGGATGACGCGATCGCCGCCGGAGCACGCTTTGTGTGGGCACAGTTAGGCGTCAAAGACGATGCCGCGCTGCAAAAAGCCGAGGCCGCCGGGGTCGAAATGGTGCAGGATCGCTGCATCAAGGTGGAACACGCCCGCCTCATCCAGCCCAAGCGACCGTAGGTTGCAGCGACCATAGGTTGCAGCGAACGTAACTGTATGATCAGGAACGCCGTTTAAAATTCTTGATTGGCGGTTGCAAGACCTCACCCTTATAGGTTGTCGCAAGGCCGAGACGCCGCAGGCCAATCTTGAAATAGCTTTCCTCGCGTTCGATGCCAATGGCCTTGCGTCCGAGTCGTTGTGCTACCGCGCAGCCGGTGAAGGTCCCGGCGAAGGGTTCGAGGATGGTGTCGCCAGGGTTACTGCTGGCGGCGATGATGCGTTGTAGCATCGCTTCCGGCTTTTGTGTCGGGTGGTTTTCGTATTCTTGCATCCGGTAGCGCACCCGTGGGAAATACCAGACGTTCCCCGGTACTTTGCGCTTATTGTAAACCGCAGGCTTGCGCTTACGATAATCGATCAACTTGCGTTTCGCCCCGGTCCGCGCCTCAACCTCGATGGCGTCGCCGTTGAACGTATATTTGCGGGGGTGCTTTACGCAAAACAGAATCGGCTCATATAGCGACCCAAAATACGTGCGTGCCTGCCTGCCAGAGCTATCGTAATGCCACACAATGCGTGCCTTCACATGCATCTGCTGCCGTAGATACAGGTCGAGTCGTGGCATACTCTGCGTGCTTGCCATCAGGTACAGGCTACCGTGTGGTTTGAGCTTCTGTACGCATAGTGATAACCATTCCCGGCACCAGGCCAGATATGCATCATCAGAGGGCCAGCGGTCGACAGAATTGGCGAAGCGTTTGCCAATGTTATACGGCGGATCAGCGAAGATGAGGTCAATTGACGCATCGGGGATGTTGTTGCCAAGCACATCTACCGTATCGCCGAGGTAAATCGTTGAGTTGTTGCTGCTATAGGTTGCTGCATCGGCGTCGTCAAAAGGCATGAAGGTGCTTTTCCTCTCGTGCCTCTTAATGATAATTTATATCGGTTAATGCATCATGTGTTAATGTTACATCAAAGCCTTGCTATTACAAGATTCATACGATCTATATCGAATTCAAACAAAAACACCCGCAAAGCAGGTGTGTAAACGGCAATAGATGCATTACGGATGTGCTTTTTACGTGTGGATCACAACGACTCTTCGGTGACGGTGGTCCCGCATGATCCACAGTTGAAGAGGCGCTGTTTTTCCGGCAGGCCAGCTTTGCGTGCAATTGCCACGGGCCAGCGCTGAATCCCGGCAAGGCTGAACGGTGTGACCTCTCCACAGGTGGGGCATGTGCGGATCATGAACCCGGTCGGCGTGGTGTTATGAGGATTCCCCTTATCGGGTCGATTGTTCAGCATGAATGGCCTCCGTTGCGGTGCATATGTGGTGTGCAGGTAGGACGCGTGTCGCGTGAGGATGATTCCATGCGGTCACGCATCAGCATACGCGGCACTGGTTAATGCGGAATCAACACCCGATCTTCGCCGATCAAACGATTTTCCTACCATGTATACACAAATGGCTGATCCTCAGGATCAGCGATCGAAGGCATTTATGCGATTTTCGGTGTTACGTCACTTCTTTTCCGACGATTGTTTAGAGGCGGGTTTCTTGCGGGCGCGTGGCGCGGGCTGCTGTTTGCGTGCTTCACGCTTGGCGCGGACCTTCGCCTGTTGCAAGGTCATCGCCATCTGCTTGAGGTTTTCCAGCATTTTGTCGATTTCGGTGACGGTCAGGTTGGCGGGAATATCGCCGAGTGCGGACATCGGGTTCTTCGGTGTGGACTCTGCTTTTGCGTTGGCTGCTTTTGTGGTGATAGGTGCTTTCTGTACCGGCAGATCGTCGTCGAGGCGTTTGGTCACCAGTTGCTTGTACGATTCGGTATCGGTTAGCGGCTTGGTCAGTTCTTCTAGTTTCGGTTTGGGGGATGTGGGGTCCACGAAATCGACATCTTCGATATTCAACCAGCCGATCTTGCGACCTACACGCGCCGCCACCCAGTTCTCGTGCTGTAATTCGGGGATGATGTGGACGATATCTCCTGCAAACACGGTCGCCTGCCCTGTACTCATCGTTGTGCGGGGAGCAGGTCGCAGTTGGGTGCTGCGCTGCTTTGCCGGGGCAACGGCAGCTTCGCGCCAGCGTGCATCGCTAAAGTCCGGCAGGTGCGGCTCATGAGGATGGTTTCCGTTGGTCATGTTGTGTTCTCTCGCAGGTCAAGATAGACATACGCCTACTATCATATGTCAAAACGTGCGTATTTCTTCAAATAACGGCAAAAAGTCAATGTATTGTCAAGTGAACTCAAACGAAATTCCAATCCTTTGGTTGCAAAAAATGGTAATTTGCCATAACGAACATGTGCCACGGGTACATAATCGCACACCGTGGCACACTCAATATGCTGAATCTATGTTGGCTTATTCAACGCCGAGCGACTTCAAGTAGTCATAGCTCTTTAACATATTTTCATCACCACCCACTTCCAGCGTGGTGTATTCGGCCTCGCTATCTCTCAAGACATCAAAGACCCCGGAAATATCAATGACGCCTTCACCCAGCGCAATTGGCCCAAAGCCACAACCGTACATGGTTCCGCGCTTGGCCTCCCAATCTTCAGGTAGGTCTTTCCAGTGAATATGCCAGATGATGTCTTTAAAGGTCTTCGCCATTTCCACCGGATCCGCACCACCCAACCATGCATTACCCGTATCCATGTTAACACCGACATGATCGGGGTTGCCAAGCTTATCGAGAATCGCCTGCATCCCATCAATCGAGTCGGTCAAGATACCATGCGGTTCCAGCAGTAAGCGGATGCCCATCGCTTTCGCCAACCGGACAGGCTCGTACAATTTTTCTGCGACGACGAACACACGCTCACTATCAGACAGACCGTGTCCCCAATCAGTTTTGGGGTCGCCTTCAGTAGTAATAACATCCTGCACACCCAGACCAGCAGCCAGACGGATCGCCTTAAGGATTTCAGAGGTTCCATAAACCGCAGGTGAACTTGCATCCAGCAGATTGGCATGGGCGCACACGCTGGTGATTGTGAGGCCCTGTGCATCAAACATCGCCTTCACATCTGCCGGGTTCGCGTCCAGGCTAAGTGCGCCGGTAAACCCAAACTCCCGACCCAGCAAACCACCGGGGTGATTGTCCGTTACATCGGCATACTTGAAACCCATCCCGGCGATGCGTTCCAACTGGTGTTCTACAACAGAAAACGGGTCAACAAGGGCAAAACATCCAACTTTCATTTTTTCTCGCTTTCAAAGAAACTGTGATATAAGATTGTTTTCACAGTGTAGACAACTATTGAGTCGTTGTCTTTCACAAAAGTAGAGTGGTAAATTGTAAACAAAAAATCTTTAACCTTATGACTGAACCTATTGTCTTTCAGGCCGAAGACATCGTGTATTATGCCGACACGTGCGAGCCGCTAAAGGCGGCTGCCCTGCGCGATGACCTGTCTTTGCACGGGTGGGCACGTGGGTCTTATCCGGGGGTTCCGCTGCCCGACGGCATGACACCACAACTGCGCTCGGTAGGGGTATGGGATGCCGCTCGTCCGCAAGCCTGGGGTTTAAATTCGCATTGCAACGAAGGGATCGAGTTTACCTATGTGGCACGCGGGCAAACCGCGTTCGAAGTCGACGGCGTGCATTGGGCATTGCGGCGTGGCAATCTAACTATCACTCGCCCATGGCAATTTCACCGGTTAGGCAACCCTACAGTCGGTGCCAGTCGACTCATATGGATCATCATTGATGTCGGGGTTCGAAGGCCGAATCAGGAATGGCGCTGGCCGGATTGGTTAATTTTGAGTGACAAAGATCAGAACCGGCTGACCGAGCTACTGCGACATAACGAAAAGCCTGTTTGGAATGCGAATGCGAATATCGAACGCTCTTTTCAAAATATTGCTACATTGCTCGAAAGCCACCAGCCAGAAGATAATGCAACGCGCCTCACTCTATATATCAACGATCTGGTGATCTCTATCATGGAGATGCTGGATAGCCGCCAGATTCCGCTGGACAAGCACCTATCGACCACACAGCGCGTGGTTGAAATGTTTCTGGCGAGTCTTCCAAAACATGTTGACCTTGATTGGGACCTCAACATGATGGCAGGCGAGTGCGGCCTATCGCGCAGCCAATTTTCGACCTATTGCAAACAACTCACCAATATGACGCCAATCGAATATCTGAATTCGTGCAGGGTTGAAGCAGCAGCCGCGATGTTATCTGAGCAGCAGAAGATGAATATCACCGAGATTGCGCTCGCCTGTGGATTTGGTAGCGGGCAATATCTTGCAACCGTGTTCAAACGAGCTGTGGGCTGTACACCATCTCAGTTTCGGCTTGCGTCACGTTCTCATGTTGGCCAACCTGAACAAGCATCGCGCAAAATTGACGCAAATCGGGCGTAAGATGAGTCTACACGGCTTCGTCTAAGGCTGTGAAAGAGGAGAGCATTAGCAGAATCGAGGGATCAACGCATGGGACGCTGCGACAAAAACAACGTCCAGAATTTTTTGGACTTCTTGCAAAACGCACCGGAAGAAGACGAGATCATCAATATGGATTGTGATGATTTTTGTGACCAGCTTTCTGCACTGGCAGAACGGGTGGCGAATGGCGAAGACCTGACGCGCATCCTGCCT